>NZ_JBNHFW010000062.1:0-200 GCF_059090685.1 Arthrobacter sp. Y3225209 | reverse complement strand
CCGGGCTTTGCGGCCGGGGTGGTTGTTCATGGTTGTGGTTTGTTTCTGTTTGTTCCTGCGCATGCCGGATACATCACGGGTTCGCCTCTTTGCGGGGGTGTTGCGGGTGTGGATGGGTGTGACGGGGTTGTTGTTTGAGAACTACATAGTGGACGCGAGCATCTTAAAAATTATTAAGTGCAATTTCAGAAAAACCTGGT
>NZ_JBNHFW010000061.1:0-205 GCF_059090685.1 Arthrobacter sp. Y3225209 | reverse complement strand
CGGTCTTCCCCTTGGGGGAGTCCTGGAAAGCGTTGGTTCGGGCGGGTATGCCGGTTGACCGTTTGGCACACTGTTGGGTCCTGAGACAACAGGACCGCGGGCAATGATCCGGGCTTTGCGGCCGGGGTGGTTGTTCATGGTTGTGGTTTGTTTCTGTTTGTTCCTGCGCATGCCGGATACATCACGGGTTCGCCTCTTTGCGGGG
>NZ_JBNHFW010000060.1:0-205 GCF_059090685.1 Arthrobacter sp. Y3225209 | reverse complement strand
GATGCCAAGGCATCCACCGTGTGCCCTTAAAAACTTGACCACAAAGATCAATAATTAATTATCGCTATCGAGAAAACCACGGTCACACCCCGCCACCACCCAAAGGCGGCACCGGGATCTACCAGGTTTTTCTGAAATTGCACTTAATAATTTTTAAGATGCTCGCGTCCACTATGTAGTTCTCAAACAACAACCCCGTCACACC
>NZ_JBNHFW010000059.1:0-210 GCF_059090685.1 Arthrobacter sp. Y3225209 | reverse complement strand
GATGCCAAGGCATCCACCGTGTGCCCTTAAAAACTTGACCACAAAGATCAATAATTAATTATCGCTATCGAGAAAACCACGGTCACACCCCGCCACCGCCCCGCAAGGGGACAGCACCGGGATCTACCAGGTTTTTCTGAAATTGCACTTAATAATTTTTAAGATGCTCGCGTCCACTATGTAGTTCTCAAACAACAACCCCGTCACACC
>NZ_JBNHFW010000058.1:0-277 GCF_059090685.1 Arthrobacter sp. Y3225209 | reverse complement strand
GAAACACGACTTCAAACGGTTTCCCAACGTACAGGGTGTTGTTGATCATGCTGCTTGCGTCCACTATGTGGTTCCCGGATAACAACCCTGGTTGTTGACCGTGGAACAAAAAACTGAATATCACTTCGTCTAACGACGTTCGTGACCCAATGTTTTCCCCACCACCTAAGGTGTTTGTCTTGGTGGTGCCGGGGTGAGGGTTACGGCGGTCATAGCGTGGGGGAAACGCCCGGTCCCATTCCGAACCCGGAAGCTAAGACCCACAGCGCCGATGGTA
>NZ_JBNHFW010000057.1:0-279 GCF_059090685.1 Arthrobacter sp. Y3225209 | reverse complement strand
CGCGCTCGGCGGCGGACGGTTCCGCGTCGGGCAGCTGTTCCTGCCCGGCGGCGGCAAGCCTGCCGGACACCGTCGCCAGGTGCTCTTCCGCGTCCGCCACATTTGCCTCCGCAGTGGCCACCAGCGCGGCAAGGCGTTCGGCTTCGCCCGTGGCGGCCCTGACCGCGGAGGCCAGCGTGCCAAGGCGCTCGGCAACGGCGGCCAGCCGGGCATCGGACTCGTGCAGTGCGGCCAGCGCTGCTTTGCTGCGGGCCCGGCAGGCTTCGACCCGGGCTTCCG
>NZ_JBNHFW010000056.1:0-292 GCF_059090685.1 Arthrobacter sp. Y3225209 | reverse complement strand
TTGTTTTCTCTTCCTGTGGGTACTGAGATGTTTCACTTCCCCACGTTCCCTCCACGCACCCTATGTGTTCAGATGCGGGTCACCCGGTCACTCGCGCGCCGGGCGGGGTTTCCCCATTCGGACATCCTGGGATCAAAGTTCGGTTATCAACTCCCCCAGGCTTATCGCAGATTCCTACGTCCTTCTTCGGCTCCTGATGCCAAGGCATCCACCGTGTGCCCTTAAAAACTTGACCACAAAGATCAATAATTAATTATCGCTATCGAGAAAACCACGGTCACACCCCGCCACC
>NZ_JBNHFW010000055.1:0-316 GCF_059090685.1 Arthrobacter sp. Y3225209 | reverse complement strand
CGGTCTTCCCCTTGGGGGAGTCCTGGAAAGCGTTGGTTCGGGCGGGTATGCCGGTTGACCGTTTGGCACACTGTTGGGTCCTGAGACAACAGGACCGTGGGTAATGATCCGGGCTTTGCGGCCGGGGTGGTTGTTCATGGTTGTGGTTTGTTTCTGTTTGTTCCTGCGCATGCCGGATACATCACGGGTTTCGCCTCTTTGCGGGGTGTTGCGGGTGTTGATGGGTGTGACGGGGTTGTTGTTTGAGAACTACATAGTGGACGCGAGCATCTTAAAAATTATTAAGTGCAATTTCAGAAAAACCTGGTAGATCCCG
>NZ_JBNHFW010000054.1:0-339 GCF_059090685.1 Arthrobacter sp. Y3225209 | reverse complement strand
CACCACCCGGTGGCCAGGGCGATGCGGCGGCCGCGGCGGGCGGCCAGGTTGCCCAGCGGCAGGCCGAGCAGGGCGGCCCCGAGCGTACTGGCCGTCCGTGCCAACCCCGCCCATGCTTCGCTGTTGGTGACTTCCCCTGCCAGCAGCACGCCGATTGAGGGGGCCACGCCGACGCCGACGGTGCCGATAATCTGCATCACAACAAGCACGCGCATGGTGCGCCGCTGCACCAGGCCCAGCGGGTCCGGTGCGACGGCGGGATACGGCCCGCGCGCGGGCGGCTGGGGGTCTGACACTGGCGTCCTTCGTCGTGAGGGGCTCGAGGCGGTTTGCCGCGCA
>NZ_JBNHFW010000053.1:0-437 GCF_059090685.1 Arthrobacter sp. Y3225209 | reverse complement strand
AGCGTGTGCATGCCCTGCGGCAGGTCCGCCGCGGTGCCCCAGTGCCAGAGCCAGATCGGGTATTCCAGCAGCGGTACCCGGGCCTTGGCGGCCAGCCGGGCGGCAGCGGCTCCGGCGGCGTCGTGGTCGGTGTGCCCGTCCCGGCGCCAGGGGGCGGCCAGCCAGAGGCCGTCCGTGTCGGTGCCGACCAGCCCGGCCAGGAAGGTGTCCAGCTCCGCGCATCGGGCGGCCAGCTGCCCGTCCGGCAACCCCAACAGGTGAACCCTGGCATCCGGAGCGAGCCGCGCGACGGCGGCGCGCAGCTCCGCTTCCCGCAGCACGGTCAGGGTCTGCGGCGTGTGGGTCGGGGAATCGGGGTGGGAGGCTTCCCCGGCGGTTGCCACCACCACGTCGACGGCGGCGCCGGCGGCCGCGAGGGTCGCGATCAGCCCGCCGGC
>NZ_JBNHFW010000052.1:0-529 GCF_059090685.1 Arthrobacter sp. Y3225209 | reverse complement strand
CCCCCGCCGCCCCCGCCGACGCCGCCGCCGCCCCGGTGCCGGCAATGTCCCTGGCCGTACCGGCGCTGCCGGTACCCGGTGTCCTCACACGTCTTCCCATAGTCTGCGCACCTCCCGCGCGTTTTCTTCCAGGGCCTGTTCGGCCAGGGCGGGCAATGACAGGTCAATCCGGCGTGATCCGGCCGTGCCGGTGACGCCGCCCCTGGGGCTTTCCGACACCGAAGCCATCGGCCCCAGCAACCGGTCCGCCTGTGCCGTCAGCCGCCGCAGGATCTGCGGATAGCGCGGGTCCCGGCGAATTTCGCGGGCCTGCTGCATCACTTCGGCAGTGAGCAGGGAGTGCAGGTGCTCCTGCTCGGCCAGGACGCTCCGCCGTGCTGCCCGGCGGGCCCGGGCCGAGGATGCCACGGCATCCGCCCGCGCCGCCTCGGCGCCCTCACGCTCGGCAGTGGCCCGGATGTCCGCGGCTTCGGCGCGGGCGGCGGCGAGGATCTCCTCCGCCTGCCGCCGGGCTTCTGCCTCTGTGCGG
>NZ_JBNHFW010000051.1:0-577 GCF_059090685.1 Arthrobacter sp. Y3225209 | reverse complement strand
TTCTGCCTCTGTGCGGGCGGCGTTTTGTGCGGCCTCACGGTCCAGCGCCCGGCGAACCGGTTCCAGCGCGGTTTCGGCGCCGCGCGGCAGCCGGGTCATACCGGCAGCACCACTGTCAGCGGGGCCAGCGGGTCGGCGAGTTCGACGGCGAGGTCCGCCGCGGCGTCGGGCGTCAGCAGCACTACGCACACCGATTCGGGCAGCGCTGCCCATACGGCGCGCACGTCAGCTGCCCCGGCAGCCGGATACAGCGCCGCCCCGGCAAGTTTGAACCCCTGCAGCAGCGTGGTGCTGCCCAGGGCAGCGACGGTTCCTTCGCGAGCGCTCATGCCTGGCCGATGAGGATGATGGAAATGATCAGCCCGTAGATGGCTATGCCTTCGGCCAGGCCCACCACCACCATGGCGCGGCCGAAGATTTCCGGGCGCTCACTCATGGCGGCCAGCGCTGCGGATCCGGTGTAGGCCACGGCAATGGCCGCGCCGATGGAGGACCCGGCCACGGCGATCGCCGCACCGAGCAGGGCAGCACTGCTGCTGTCGCTGCCGTCGGTGGCCATGGCAACGGAAGCGGCGGC
>NZ_JBNHFW010000050.1:0-2767 GCF_059090685.1 Arthrobacter sp. Y3225209 | reverse complement strand
GTTCCGGACCCAGCGTGAACCGGAGTCTTTTCCGCCGGCCCGGTGAAGGGCACGGGAGTTGGACTCTGATTTTCGAAGGGGTTTGGCCGCCATGCTCAGGCGCTTTTTCAGCGTCCCTGCCGCGGTGACTTAGAAGACTTTACACAGGTTCGAGCCCACGTGCAACTCGGCAACTGGTGGCCCCCGTCGTGCCCCTGAGGCAAGCTGGCTACCCCGTTTCAGCGTGTTATCCGTCGTGCGGATACCGGCATCCTCTTCGGACGCAGAACCGCCCGCAGCTCCGGCACGGAGCTACGGGCAGCCCTGGTGTTTCAATCAGCGGGTTGCGCTATGAAGTGCGCCGCCGAACCGAAACGATAACGAGGAAGGTGCCAAGAGCCAGGATGCAGATACTGGCGATCCACACCGAGCTGAGGCCGTTTGCACCGGTCTCCGCAAGCTTGTCCTTGCCCAGTACGGAGTAGGTGTTTGTGACCTCCGCGTTGACGGATTCTCCGCCGAGGACCGTGACGGTTTCCGGGAGTACCGCGTCCACCGTCACCGACGAATTAGCGCCAGTGACTGGTTCGGTGACTGTACAGGAGCTGCCGGCCGGCACGCGGTCGAACGCCCTGATCTGGTCACCGGCCACCGTTCCCGCCGGAATGAGGATCTCCTCGGTGAATGAGTCCCCACAGGTCAGGACAATTCGCACGTCGCTTTGAAGGCCGGCGCCGGGGCCCGTGATGGTTTTGGTCAGCACGAGTGAACCGTAGATGTAGGACACGTCATTGGTAACCAATGCCTGGGAATCGGCGCCCGGCTGGATCTCAACCACTTCCGGAAGTCCTGTAGTCACCGCCACCAGGTCGGTAGCTCCGGTTTGTGGTTCCGTGACCGTGCACGCAGTGCCCGCAGGAATATCGGTGATGGTTCCCGCATAGTCGCCTGCAGCGCTGCCTGCCGGAATGGTGAGGGTTTCTTCGATACCCGCATCCTCACAGGTCACTATCACCGTGATGTCGCCCTGCAGGCCGGCCGCAGCACCCGTCAGGGACTTCACCACGGTCAGGGAACCCGGATTGAGGTCCACTGTGTTGGCGACGTCGAGCACGTTCGGCCCGTCGGCGGTGACAGTGACCGGTCCCGGCAGAACCGGTGTGACAGTCACTTGCGTGTTTGATCCCGTCACCGGCTCACTCACCTCGCAGACCGTGCCTACCGGCAGGTCTGAAATGGTCTGGGATACCCCTGCTGCGGTACCGGCCGGGATTTCTATGACGAAAGTCCCCGCCGCCCCGCAGGCAACGTTCAAGGTAATAGCTCCCTGCAGGCCGGCCCCTTCACCGGCGAAGGTCTTATTGACCACCAGGTCCCCCGGAATGAAGAACTCCGCCGTGGCCTGCGCGTTGGATTCGATTTGGGAATCAGCGGCCAGAATGAGTTTCTGTGCATCCGTGACCTGGGGGTTGTTACCTGCATAGAGATAAACGTTGCCCGTCTGTACGGGAACTACTGCCGTGGCCGTAAGCTCAGCCGGATCGGTTGTCTGCGCAGTGTTCCGTACCCACAGCTGCGTCCCCGCCGGCACAGTTGTCCCCACCAGCGGAACGGTTCCGGCCGCGTCAGTGTAGAGGGTGTACCCCGGGGTGACACCTACAGTGACCTCCGCAACCGCGGCGGACGTGATCGTGAAGGGGCCTGCAACACCGTCCACAGGGCCTGCAGCTACCGGAGGCGCAATGCTGACATCCGGAGCCGGAGGTTCAGTGAGCGGTCCTGCGGCCAGGACATCGGCAACAATCTGTGCGGTCAGTGCCCGGACAGGATCCGTGTCCTCAAGCACGTAGCCGTCACTGAAGAACCACACGGCCGACTGCACTGCCGCTGCCCGAATGTTGTCATTGGCCGCTTCCGGGAGCCCCGGCTGATCCGGATAGTAGCTGTTCAGCACACGGTTGACGTAGCCGATGTTAGGGACGTTGGACTCATCCCAGCTGCCGTTTTCATAACCAAGTCCCTCATACGTGAGGACACGGATGTCGATGCAATACATCTGCTGGGTATTGCCCTCGCCATCCACTGTGGTGATGACGCCGGCGAACCCTTCGTTAGCAGGGTCATATCCAAGAGGAACATCCTCCGGGTAGCCGGCAGTTGGATCAAACCCCTGGCCTACCGGCGGAAGGCCGCCCGTCACGCCTTGCCCCGGCCCGGTACCCGTCATCGTGACCTCGACCTCGGCATTGGGAACTGCGCCTCCCGGCTGTGGTCCCGAAAACACTGCCTGAGCCGGTGCAACCGTCGAGAGTAAAAATACAACCAGTGTGCCCAAAAGGCCGAGCGAATAACTGAAGCGGCGGCGTATCCTCCCCCGTCCCCCCGCGGTAGGCGCAAGTGCTCTTCTTCGACTCATAGGTCCTGGATCCTCTCTCAAGCTCACCGGTAGGGCTGCATGGAACGCACAACGCCCTGAGGTTCGAGAGGCTATAGCCGGGATGGATGAGATGTAAGGGTAGGAGCCGACTCGTGCCTGTCTGGAGACACATTTCGCCCTGACCCCTTGTGCTGAACAACCCATTCAAGACGGTGTGCCGCAGCAGCTAGGCAATTCGCAGGGGCTGGGAAGACAACGGGCCGGCGCCGGCGGGTAGTGATTTTCCGCACCAGGTCCGCCGGAAGACTAACGACGGGTTAAACAGGTGAGGCCCGTACCAACACTGGTACGGGCCTCACCCTTCACAATTTGTCCGGCGGTGACCTACTCTCCCACATCCTCCCGGATGCA
>NZ_JBNHFW010000049.1:0-3009 GCF_059090685.1 Arthrobacter sp. Y3225209 | reverse complement strand
CGCTGCCGAGACGCCCGCCGGTGCGCAGCCGGTTGCCGCCGATAGCACCGAAGCAGCCGACAGCACCGCAGCATCCGCAGAACCCGGCGCTGAAGCGCCCGTCAAGGCAGTCCGGAGGCGCCGGGCACCGGCCAAAAAGGCACCGGCAGCCACTGACAGCGCCGCAGAAGAAGTGACCCTGGCAGCCGGACCGGCATCCACCAATACCGAAGCCCCTGACTCGGAGAACGCTGCAGCGGCTGACACCGCGCCGGCCACCCCGGTTACCGAGGAATCCACTGACGCTTCCGTGAGCGGCGATGCCGGGGACTCCGCCAAGGCGGCCCCCAAGAAGCGCACCCGCCGGCGGGCAAGCACGCCTACCGGACCGGCCCGCTCAGCTGAAAGCGCACCGGAAACCGTTGCCGCCGCGGAGCCGGTCCTGCCGTCGGCCGCCGAAGAGGCGCCGGCAGTGCAGGCTGAAGAAGACGCGGCGACAGAAGAAGCGGCGACAACAGAAGCGGCGCAGACCAAAGAAGCAGCCGCCGCCGGCCCCACGTCCGCCCTGGATCCGTTCACGGTGCCGGAATCGCCTACCTCCGTTTTGTTCCATGCTCCCGACCTGAGCGCCGTACGTTCCGTACCGGTGGCCAAGCCGGCCGCCGCGGATGAAACAGACGAAGACGATGCCGCTGCCGATTCGGGCCGGTCCCGCCGCCGCAGCCGTCGTGGCCGCAGCCGCCAAGGAGCCGAAACCGAGGCCGGCACGTCCGGCAACAGCGAAGACGGTACTTCCACCGGCCCCGAGGACACCGGGTCCGACGGCGTAACGTCGCGCCGCCGCCGGCGCCGCCGCCGCGGAGACGCGGACCTGGAACTGACCGGGGGAGCGGATGATGATCCGCCCAACACGGTCACCCGGGTACGGGCACCGCGTGCGCATGCCGACGCACCGGCGTCGGACCGCGTCACCAGCGTCAAGGGCTCCACCCGCCTGGAAGCGAAGAAGCAGCGCCGCCGCGAGTCCCGCGAATCCGGCCGCCGCCGCCACGTCATCACCGAAGCCGAGTTCCTGGCCCGGCGCGAGTCCGTGGACCGCCAGATGATTGTCCGCCAGCGCGATGAGCGGATCCAGATCGGCGTCCTCGAGGACGGCGTGCTGGCCGAGCACTTTGTCTCCAACACCCAGCAGGACTCCCTGATCGGCAACGTCTACGTTGGCAAGGTCCAGAATGTGCTTCCCAGCATGGAAGCCGCCTTCGTCGACATTGGCCGCGGCCGCAACGCCGTGCTTTATGCCGGTGAGGTCAACTGGGATGCTGCCGGCCTGGACGGGCAGCCGCGCCGGATCGAACTGGCGCTGAAATCCGGTGATTCGGTCCTGGTGCAGGTCACCAAGGATCCCGTGGGGCACAAGGGTGCACGCCTGACCAGCCAGATCTCCCTGCCCGGCCGCTACCTGGTGTACGTTCCCGGCGGCTCGATGACGGGTATTTCCCGCAAGCTGCCCGACGTCGAGCGCAACCGGCTTAAGAAGATCCTCAAGGACCACCTGCCCGAGAACGCCGGCGTCATTGTGCGCACCGCGGCCGAAGGAGCCAGCGAAGAGGAGCTGATGAATGACATCAACCGGCTCCGCGCCCAGTGGGAGACCATCGAAGCCAAATCCAAATCCACCAAGACGCTGCCGCCGGAACTGCTTTACGGAGAACCGGACCTGACCATCAAGGTGGTCCGGGACGTCTTCAATGAGGACTTCTCCAAGCTTGTGGTTTCCGGTGACGAGGCGTGGGACACCATCGAGGCCTACGTGACCTACGTGGCTCCGGATCTGGTGGGCCGGCTCGAGAAGTGGACCAAGGACGAAGATATCTTCGCCGCACACCGCATCGACGAGCAGATCGCCAAGGCCCTGGACCGTAAGGTGTTCCTGCCCTCCGGCGGTTCCCTGGTGATCGACCGTACCGAAGCCATGACCGTGGTGGACGTCAACACCGGTAAGTTCACCGGCAGCGGCGGCAACCTGGAGGAAACCGTCACCAAGAACAACCTGGAAGCGGCGGAGGAAGTGGTCCGCCAGCTGCGGCTGCGCGACATCGGCGGCATCATCGTCATCGACTTCATCGACATGGTCCTTGAAGCCAACCGTGACCTGGTGCTGCGCCGCCTGGTGGAATGCCTGGGCCGGGACCGCACCAAGCACCAGGTGGCCGAGGTGACCTCGCTTGGCCTGGTCCAGATGACCCGCAAGCGGATGGGCACCGGACTGCTGGAGGTCTTCGGGGAGACCTGTGAGCACTGCGACGGCCGCGGCGTTGTCACGCAGGATGTTCCCGTGGAACACCGCCGGAGCACCAGCCACACGCCGTCGGGCCACAGCCACGCCGTCACCGAGGACAACCACCAGCAGCACCTCCGGCAGGAAAAGCAGACCCGGGGGGACCGCAAGCGGAACCGGAACCGGGACCGCGGACAGAACGCCGGGGCTCCGGCGACCGAGCAGCAGCCCGCCCCGGTGGAGGAACCGGTCCAGCAGGACGCAGAGCGCCAGGCGAAAGCCGAGGCCGCGCGTGCCGCACTGGCCAGCATTGCCGCAGCTACAGCCGCTGCCCATGAGGTAGTGGATGCCGCTGCTGCCGGCAACGGAGCAACCGACGAAACTGCGGCACCCGCCGGGAACGACTCCGACGGTTCCGATACCGAACCCGGAGCGGTCCTGAACATCCAGGGGGAGACGGTGGTGGTTCCGCGCCGGCAGCGCCGGCGTCCCGCCAAGCAGGAACCCGCACTGACGCTGGAGAGCCTCACGGAAGCCTTCAACGAGGTGGCTTCCGTCGTCGCTCCGGCTGCGCAGGAAACCGCCGGAGCGGACAGTGCAGTCTCGGACAAGGCAGTCTCGGACAGTGCAGGGCCGGACAGCGCAGCCTCGGATAAGGCAGCGCCGGCACACGCACCGGAGGTGAAGGCGCAGCAGCCCAAGGCCGTGCGCCAGGCACCGGCGCCGCAGCAGGAGCAGGCGCCCGTGCGCCG
>NZ_JBNHFW010000048.1:0-4215 GCF_059090685.1 Arthrobacter sp. Y3225209 | reverse complement strand
GGCCCGCGGGTGCCGCCGGATCCACATCGGCGCCGGCGAGCAGCGTGCGCCGCACAACGCCGGTCAGCCGCTTTCCGGCGTAGGGCGTGATCGGGTTCTTGTGCTGCAGGGCGGCCGGGTCCACGGTGAAGGTGTCCTCCGCGGCGAAGACGGCGAAGTCTGCGTCCTTACCCTCGGCAATGGCTCCCTTGTGGTCCAGCCCGGCGAGTTCGGCGGGGGCGGCGGACATCCAGCGCAGCACCTGCTCCAGGCTGATCCCGCGGGTGCGTGCCTCGGTCCAGATCAGGGCCAGGCCCAACTGCAGCGAGGACACCCCGCCCCAGGCCACGCCAAAGTCGCCGTTCTCCAGGTCCTTCAGGTCCAGGGTGCTGGGCGAATGGTCGGAAACAATGCAGTCAATGGTCCCGTCCGCCAGGCCGGCCCACAGCTGTTCCCGGTTCGCGTCTTCGCGGATGGGCGGGCAGCATTTGAAGGCCGTGGCGCCGTCGGGAATCTCCTCGGCCTTCAGCGTGAGGTAGTGCGGGCAGGTCTCGGCGGTCAGCCGCACGCCGTCGGCCTTGGCCGTGCGGATCAGCGGCAGCGCTTCGGCGGAGGACAGGTGCAGGATGTGCGCCCGGCCGCCGGTGCGCCGGGCCGCGTCGATGACGCCGGCGATGGCAGTGTTTTCCGCGGCCGGGGGGCGGGAGGCGAGGAACCCGGCGTACTTGGCTCCGGGCGGGGTGTCCGCGATGGCGGCGGGATCCTCGGCATGCACAATCAGCAGGGCGTCGAAGGTTTTCAGTTCGGCGAGCGCCGCTTCCATTTCCGCCGGTTCCAGGTGCGGGAACTCGTCCACGCCGGAATGGACCAGGAAGCATTTGAAGCCGAACGCGCCGGCCTCGTGCAGCGGGCGCAGATCCGCCAGGTTGCCGGGCACGGCCCCGCCCCAGAAGCCCACGTCCACCGCGGCCTGCGGTGCGGCGACGGCGCGCTTGGTGTCCAGCGCATCCACGCTTACGGTGGGCGGGATGCTGTTCAGCGGCATGTCGATGAGCGTGGTGACCCCGCCCGCCGCGGCGGCACGGGTGGCGGAGGCGAAGCCCTCCCACTCGGTGCGGCCGGGCTCGTTCACGTGTACGTGGGTGTCCACCAGGCCGGGCAGCAGGGTTTCGTCAGCGGCCAGCTCCATCAGCCGGTCCCCGTCGAGTCCGGTGCCCAGGGGTACGACGGCGGCAATCACCCCGCCCCGCACCCCCACTTCGGCGGGAATGGTCCCCTCCGGGGTGAGCACGGCACTGCCGCGGATCACCAGGTCGAAGTGCCCTGCTTCCTGTGCTGACGAAATACCCATCACGAACCCTCCGTTGAAGAAATACCATCCGGTGAGGTGTCACCGGCTACCAAAAAATCCGCCACCTGCAGGAAGCCGTCCGGTGACAGGCCGTCCGCCGGCGCGAAGTACTCCAGCGAGACATCCCCGGCGTAGCCGCGGGCGCGCAGCTCCCGCACCCAGCGGGCCAGGGGCAGGCTGCCGGTGCCGGGGGCGCCACGGCCTGGTGCGTCGGCAATCTGCACGTGGCCAAACCGGGCTGCGTCGGCGGCAATCAGCGCGGCCACGTCCTCGCCGTTGACCGCCAGGTGATAGAAGTCCGCGAGCAGTGCCGTGTTCTCCGCCCCGGCGTCGTGCGCCTGCTGCAGGACGGCGGCCGCGTCCGCCGCGGTGCGCAGCGGATAGTCCGGCGCCCCGCTGAGCGGTTCCAGCAGCACTGTCCCGCCGAAGGGCGCCACGGCTGCGGCGGCGGCACGCAGGTTCCGCAGTGCTTCCGCGTCCTGCTCCTCCGGGCTGAAGTCCGTGCTGCGGTTCCCGTACAGGGCGTTGAACAGCCGGCAGCCCAGGCGCTTCCCGATCCCGGCCACCACCGGAGTGTTGGCCCTGAACTGCGCACCCCGGTCCGGCAGGGACAGCACGCCACGCTCACCGGCGGGCATGTCCCCGCCGTAGAAGTTCAGTGCCCCCAGCTGCACGCCGGCGTCGCGGACGGCTGCTTCGAACTCCCGGACCTGCGCTTCGGCGGGTACCGGCTCCTCGAACGGCCACCAGAATTCCACCGTGCCAAACCCGGCGGCCCGCGCGGCGGCGGGGCGTTCCATCAGCGGCAGTTCGGTGAACAGCGTGGAGCAGTTCACCGAGTACCCGGCCAGCGGGCCGCCGTCGGACGCCGTCATTACCGGCCGCCGAGCAGGACCTGGCGGTTGACGTCCTTGTACAGGAGGTAGCGGAAGTTGGACGGGCCGCCGGCGTAGCAGGCCTGCGGGCAGAAGGCGCGCAGGGACATGTAGTCCCCCTCCTCCACCTCCACCCAGTCCTGGTTCAGCCGGTACACGGCTTTGCCTTCCAGCACGTACAGTCCGTGTTCCATCACGTGGGTTTCCGCGAACGGGATGACGGCGCCGGGTTCGAAAGTCACTACGTTCACGTGCATGTCATAGGCCACGTCATCCACCGGGATCATCCGGGTGGTGCGCCATTTGTTGTCCGTGCCGGGCATCGCGGCGGGTTCAATGTCCTGCTCGTTGCCGAAGACCGGCTGCGGGGTGTGGCCGGCGAGCGGCTGGTAGGCCTTGCGGATCCACTGGAACTTCGCCGGCTCGCCGCCCTCGTTGTAGGCACTCCACAGGGCTTCCGGCGGCAGGTAGGCAAAACCGCCCGGTGTCAGCACGTGGTCCCGGCCGAGCAGCCGGATGGTAAGGGCTCCTTCCAGCACAAACACGAAGGATTCCACCGTCAGTTCCGGTTCCGGGGCGCGGGATCCGCCGCCGGGTGCCACCTCCACCAGGTACTGGGCGAAGGTGGTGGCCCCGCCGGCTACCGGCCGGTTCAGGATCCAGGTGCGGGTGTCCGTCCATTCGGGCAGCACGCTGGTGACAATGTCGCGCAGTACGCCGCGCGGAATCACGGTGTAGGCCTCGGTCACCACGGCGCGTCCGGTGAGCAGCTCGGTCTGGCCCGGCAGGCCACCGGCGGCTGCGTAGTAGCGCGGGGTGTCGGACTGGGGGGTATTCATCTAGCGGACCTTCTTTGGGGTGGGGAATTGGTGCCGGTCAGGACGTGGCGGGGCGGGAAGTGGACGGTGCGGAAGGCGCTGCCGGGACCGCTGCGGCGGCCTTGGGGTGGGCCAGGGCGGCGAGTTCGACGCCGGTCAGCCCGGTGCCGTCCGCCACTTCCGCCTCGGTCAGGGCGCCGCAGAGCAGTCCGCGGTGCACAAACCGGGCCAGTGCGCGGGCGGTGGCCGGTTCATCCAGCACCGTTCCCTCGAGCTTGGCAACGTAGGTGTGCAGCCGGCGGGCGGCGGCGTCGAACCCCTCCCGGTAGAAGGCGTAGGTGGCCAGGAAGCGGGTGGGCAGCTGGGCCGGGTGCAGGTCCCAGCCCTGGTAGAAGCCGCGTTCCAGGGAACGGCGCACCAGCCGGGCGTGCAGCTGCCAGGCGGCGCGGATTTCCTCCGGGGTGCCCAGCGGCAGGATGTTGGTGGAGCCGTCCGAGAGCCGGACGCCGGTGCCGGCAACGGCCACCTGCATCACGGCCTTGGCGTAGTCCGCGGCCGGGTGCTCCATGGACTGGTATTCGGCGGCGATCTGCACCGAATCGCTGTAGTCGTAGGTGCCGTAGTGCAGCGCCGAGATCCGGCCCTTGCCGCGGTGGATCAGCTGGGCCGCCGGCACGGTGCCGTTGGCGGCCAGGATGAGCTGCGGGGTTTCCACCTGCACTTCGAACCGCAGCCGTCCCGGTTCCAGTCCGTGCGCTTCCTCCAGGCGTTCGCAGGTGTAGACCATGGCCTCCACCTGCTCCACGGTGGAAACCTTGGGCAGGGTCAGGACCAGGCCCTCCGGCAGCTCCCCCGCCGCGAGCAGGCCGGCCAGGAACAGGTCCAGGGTGCGTACGCCGCGGGCCCGGGTGGCCGCTTCGAAGCACTTGAACCGTATACCCACGAACGGCGGGGCGGTGCCGTCCGCCACCGCGGCAGCGACAGCGGCGGCAGCCTGCCGGGCGTGGGTATCCTCCTCCTCGTCCGGCCGCATCCCGTATCCGTCCTCGAAGTCCAGCCGCAGGTCCTCGATGGGTTCGCTCTGCAGTTTCGCTTCGACCAGGGGCACGACGGCGGCGGCCAGGTCTGCGTCCAGCCCCGCCACCTCTGCCAGCTCCGTCAGCGACCCCTGCGCCGCCGCGGCGGCCAGGCC
>NZ_JBNHFW010000047.1:0-4363 GCF_059090685.1 Arthrobacter sp. Y3225209 | reverse complement strand
AGTGATTCCGTTAGTAGTGGCGAGCGAACGCGGAAGAGGCTAAACCAGTGGTGTGTGATAGCCGGCGGGCGTTGCATCACTGGGGTTGCGGGACTTTCCGTACCGATTCTGCCGGATCGGTGAAGTGAGTGCAGATGCATAGGTGAACTGGTTTGAAAGCCAGGCCGTAGAGGGTGTTAGCCCCGTAACCGGAATGTATGCTGCCGCTTGGAGAGGATCCCAAGTAGCACGGGGCCCGAGAAATCCCGTGCGAATCTGCCAGGACCACCTGGTAAGCCTAAATACTCCCTGATGACCGATAGCGGACAAGTACCGTGAGGGAAAGGTGAAAAGTACCCCGGGAGGGGAGTGAAATAGTACCTGAAACCGTGTGCCTACAAACCGTTGGAGCAGCCTTGTAGCTGTGACAGCGTGCCTTTTGAAGAATGAGCCTGCGAGTTAGTGTTACGTCGCGAGGTTAACCCGTGTGGGGAAGCCGTAGCGAAAGCGAGTCTGAATAGGGCGTTGCAGTGGCGTGATCTAGACCCGAAGCGGAGTGATCTACCCATGGCCAGGTTGAAGCGACGGTAAGACGTCGTGGAGGACCGAACCCACTTCAGTTGAAAATGGAGGGGATGAGCTGTGGGTAGGGGTGAAAGGCCAATCAAACTCCGTGATAGCTGGTTCTCCCCGAAATGCATTTAGGTGCAGCGTTGCGTGTTTCTTACCGGAGGTAGAGCTACTGGATGGCTAATGGGCCCTACAAGGTTACTGACGTCAGCCAAACTCCGAATGCCGGTAAGTGAGAGCGCAGCAGTGAGACTGTGGGGGATAAGCTTCATAGTCGAGAGGGAAACAGCCCAGACCACCAACTAAGGCCCCTAAGCGTGTGCTAAGTGGGAAAGGATGTGGAGTTGCCCAGACAACCAGGAGGTTGGCTTAGAAGCAGCCACCCTTGAAAGAGTGCGTAATAGCTCACTGGTCAAGTGATTCCGCGCCGACAATGTAGCGGGGCTCAAGTACACCGCCGAAGTTGTGGCATTCAGATATAGATAAGCCTTCGTGGTTCAGTCGTCTGGATGGGTAGGGGAGCGTCGTGTGGGCAGTGAAGCTGCGGTGTAAACCAGTGGTGGAGCCTACACGAGTGAGAATGCAGGCATGAGTAGCGAAAGACGGGTGAGAAACCCGTCCGCCGAATGATCAAGGGTTCCAGGGTCAAGCTAATCTGCCCTGGGTAAGTCGGGACCTAAGGCGAGGCCGACAGGCGTAGTCGATGGACAACGGGTTGATATTCCCGTACCGGCGAAGAACCGCCCATACCAAGCAGGGGACACTAACCGTCCGGAGCCTGCCCGAGCATCCTTGTGGTGTGAGGGTTTTGGCCGAGCACGGGACCTGATCCTGGGAGGTAAGCGTATTAACAGGTGTGACGCAGGAAGGTAGCCGGGCCAGGCGATGGTTGACCTGGTCTAAGGATGTAGGGTCCGTGATAGGTAAATCCGTCACGGTGTCTTTGATGACGATCCTGAGATCCGACGGGACCCCCTCACGGGGGGATCCGGTGATCCTATGCTGCCTAGAAAAGCATCGGCGCGAGGTTCCAGCCGCCCGTACCCCAAACCGACACAGGTGATCAGGTAGAGAATACTAAGGCGATCGAGAGAATTATGGTTAAGGAACTCGGCAAAATGCCCCCGTAACTTCGGGAGAAGGGGGGCCCCAACCTTGATGGACACTTGCTGTCCGGAGGGGATCGGGGCCGCAGAGACCAGGGGGAAGCGACTGTTTACTAAAAACACAGGTCCGTGCGAAGTCGCAAGACGATGTATACGGACTGACTCCTGCCCGGTGCTGGAAGGTTAAGAGGACCGGTTAGCCCTTACGGGCGAAGCTGGGAATTTAAGCCCCAGTAAACGGCGGTGGTAACTATAACCATCCTAAGGTAGCGAAATTCCTTGTCGGGTAAGTTCCGACCTGCACGAATGGAGTAACGACTTCCCCGCTGTCTCAACCATAAACTCGGCGAAATTGCAGTACGAGTAAAGATGCTCGTTACGCGCAGCAGGACGGAAAGACCCCGAGACCTTTACTATAGTTTGGTATTGGTGTTCGGTGTGGCTTGTGTAGGATAGGTGGGAGACTGTGAGACCCGGACGCCAGTTCGGGTGGAGTCATCGTTGAAATACCACTCTGGTCATACTGGATATCTAACTTCGGCCCGTAATCCGGGTCAGGGACAGTGCCTGATGGGTAGTTTAACTGGGGCGGTTGCCTCCTAAAGAGTAACGGAGGCGCCCAAAGGTTCCCTCAGCCTGGTTGGCAATCAGGTGGCGAGTGTAAGTGCACAAGGGAGCTTGACTGTGAGAGAGACATCTCGAGCAGGGACGAAAGTCGGGACTAGTGATCCGGCGGTACATTGTGGAATGGCCGTCGCTCAACGGATAAAAGGTACCTCGGGGATAACAGGCTGATCTTGCCCAAGAGTCCATATCGACGGCATGGTTTGGCACCTCGATGTCGGCTCGTCGCATCCTGGGGCTGGAGTAGGTCCCAAGGGTTGGGCTGTTCGCCCATTAAAGCGGTACGCGAGCTGGGTTTAGAACGTCGTGAGACAGTTCGGTCCCTATCCGCTGCGCGCGCAGGAAATTTGAGAAGGGCTGTCCTTAGTACGAGAGGACCGGGACGGACGAACCTCTGGTGTGTCAGTTGTACTGCCAAGTGCACCGCTGATTAGCTACGTTCGGATGGGATAACCGCTGAAAGCATCTAAGCGGGAAGCCCGCTTCGAGATGAGATTTCCATACACCTTGTGTGTGAGAGGCCCCCAGCCAGACCACTGGGTTGATAGGCCGGATGTGGAAGCGGGGACTAAAGACCCGTGAAGCTGACCGGTACTAATAGGCCGATAACTTACACCACACCAACATCTGGGGAAACACGACTTCAAACGGTTTCCCAACGTACAGGGTGTTGTTGATCATGCTGCTTGCGTCCACTATGTGGTTCCCGGATAACAACCCTGGTTGTTGGCCGTGGAACAAAAAACTGAATATCACTTCGTCTAAGGACGTTCGTGACCCAATGTTTTCCCCACCGCCTGGCATGTTATTGCTGGTGGTGCCGGGGTGAGGGTTACGGCGGTCATAGCGTGGGGGAAACGCCCGGTCCCATTCCGAACCCGGAAGCTAAGACCCACAGCGCCGATGGTACTGCATCCGGGAGGATGTGGGAGAGTAGGTCACCGCCGGACAAATTGTGAAGGGTGAGGCCCGTACCAGTGTTGGTACGGGCCTCACCTGTTTAACCCCCACCAGAGATGCCGGCACCCTGGGTCGGCTGCGCCGTATCTGCGCTCCTGGTGCTGAGTATCACCTCGATTGGGTACGCAGGGAGGGCCGGCGAATCGGTGTCGGACGGTGCACTGGACTAGAATTACCCTGAGGCGTTAAGCGTCTCCCTAAACTTTTACATCTCCATTACAGGTACATAGTGACGAGCGACTGCAGTAAATTCCGTTGGTCGGCTCACGACGAGAGGAACTAGCCAGCATGTCAGAGCAGAACAACAGGGACCAGAACCGAAGCGGCGCTCCGCGCCGGGATGCCCAGGGCCGCCCCGCCACCAATGACCGTAATGCCCCTAAGCGCTGGGAAGACCGGAAGCCCACTGGCGGCGGTCAGCGCTCCGGTTCCAATGAGCGTAAGCCGTTCTCGCGTGATGACCGTCCTGCTCGTGATGGTGAGCGTAAGCCTTTCAGCCGCGATGATCGCCCGCAGCGGGATAGCCGTCCGCCGCGTGATGGTGAGCGTCGCTCCTTCGGTGACCGCGGTGCTTCCGCTGCCCGTAAGCCGTTCTCCCGCGATGACCGCCCTGCTCGTGATGGTGAGCGTAAGCCTTTCAACCGTGACGAGCGTAAGCCGTTCTCGCGTGATGACCGTCCTGCTCGTGATGGTGAGCGTCGCTCCTTCGGTGACCGCGGTGCTTCCGCTGGCCGTAAGCCGTTCTCCCGCGACGATCGTCCTGCTCGTGATGGTGAGCGTCGCTCCTTCGGTGACCGCGGTGCTTCCGCTGGCCGTAAGCCGTTCTCCCGTGATGACCGTCCGCAGCGTGATGGTGAGCGTAAGCCTTTCAACCGTGACGAGCGTAAGCCGTTCTCGCGTGATGACCGTCCGCAGCGTGATGGTGAGCGTAAGCCTTTCAACCGTGACGAGCGTAAGCCGTTCTCGCGTGATGACCGTCCTGCCCGTGATGGTGAGCGTAAGCCTTTCAGCCGTGATGATCGCCCGAAGCGGGATAGCCGTCCGCCGCGTGATGGTGAGCGTCGCTCCTTCGGCGACCGCGGTGCATCCGCTGGCGGCCGTAAGCCGTTCTCGCGTGATGACCG
>NZ_JBNHFW010000046.1:0-6190 GCF_059090685.1 Arthrobacter sp. Y3225209 | reverse complement strand
GGCCGGCACCGGGCACGCGTCCGCCGCCTGGAAAGGAAACAGCGGCAGGCCGCCCTGGCTGCGGTCTCCGGCCGGCACCGCGAGATCCTGACCCGCTGGAGCGCCTATGAACTCGATCCCTGGCTCGCGGCCGAGCATCCGCAGCTGCAGGATGTCCGCTCGCCGGAAACCCGGGACTTCATCCGGGCGCTGAAGGAAGCTGAACGCCTGCGCCCGGAGGTTGCTGCCGGGGCGGATGCGGATGATTCCGCCGCCTATGCCGAAGCGGTTGACCGCCTGGAGGAGTCACTGAGCCGGGCCGAACAGGCCGCCCGCGGCGGAAGGGCAGCCTGAGGGCGCCCGTGCGTGTGCTGCCGGGGTGAACCCCGGGGTAAACCCCGGCGCGGCAGGGCAGCCCTGTGCGGGGTGGACCGAGGCGTGATTGCATGGCAGTCTCGGCCTATGACATCCAAAGACATCAGTGTCTCGCGCAATGACGGGCTGGACCGGTACGAACTGCGGCTGGACGGGGAGCTTGTGGGTGTTGCCGACTATGAAAGGCAACCCGACGCCGTCGCCCTCACCCATACGGAAATGGAGCCCGCCTACCGGCACCAGGGGTACTCCTCGAAGCTGGCCAGATATGCCGTGGAGGACATTGTCAGCGAAGGGAAACGGGTAAAGCCGTACTGCTCCTACATGGCCACCTACCTCGGCAAGCACCCGGAGTACAGCCACCACGTATCCTGGCCGCAGGAGTGACAGGGGCTCCGCTGCCGCCGGCCTCCCGGTTCCACGGGCTGCCCCGTCCTTAAGTGGAGCTGGCTTCCCGCTCTGCATATGGGGGGAACGCAGAAGGGGAAGCCAGTTCGAACAGTATAATTCGATCTATCCGGGGAAATCCAATCGAGGGGGCGAAAAATGGCTGTGCCTGCCAAGTCTTTCCAGAGTTGGCGGGCGGCGATCGCACCGGGTGAATCCAACGCCGACCTCTGCCGCCGGACGGGGATTAAAAGGTCAACGCTGGCCCAGCAGATTGTCCGGGGGAAAGTCGCTGAGATCACGGTGGTCCGCGTGGCCAGGGCCTATGGGCGAAACCCGGTTGAAGCGCTCTCGGATTTTGAGGAGTACTCGGACCTTTTGAGCGGTCCGTGGCGGCCGACAACCGCTGAACTGGTCAGCCAGGTTTCCTATGTCTGCATTCTGAAGATGATCCTGGCCCGGGCTACCCAGGGTGGCGTGGAAAGCGCATCCGGCGGGGACATCGCTGAGTTCGGTCACCGTAATGCCATCCGGTCCTGGTTTGAAGCGGTGGATCCGGGGGACCTGCGCCAGCAGCTCAGCGCAAAGACGGGGGTAGCTCCCCAGAACATCTCCGCACAGCTGTCGGCCGGGCGGCTGGCACCGGAACTGGCGGTGGAAGCCGCACGTCTGGCGGACGTCTCGCTTCCGGGCGGGCTGGTAGCCATCGGTTTAGTCACCCCGGGTGAAGCGGGCTGGCCCGAAGGCGGGCAGGAAAGTGCCCTTGCCTCGCTCAGCGACTCCGAGCTTGTCCTGCTTGCCCGGGATCGCTTGGATGCATTGGGGAAAGCGATGAGGAAACTCGAACACGACGATGAAAACGAACTAACGCTTCTGGAGCACTTGGGATGAGTCTCGCTACCACCGTCCACCTCTCGGCTCTCGCCGTTTCGGGCCTGATTACCCTGACCCGACTTCCGCAGGCCATCAAGGGCCGGAATCCGCTGCTTTTCTGGGCGCTGCTTATGCTGACGGTGGCAATTGCCCTGGCCAATTCCGCCATCTATCTTGCGGTGGACAATGTGCTGGGTGGCATCAACATTGCCAACCTCATAATCCGTTTCGCAATGTACGGATTCGTCCTTATTCTCGGACTCAAGGCTTCTGTGGCTTTCCGCTCCCCCCTCGCAGGAAAGTGCATTGGCGGGTCTATTGGCCTTGCCGTGCTGGGGGTCCTTGCCGTGCTGATGGTTGTGCTTTTCGTCCTCGCCGACATGCCTTCGTCCTCACCGGGCCTGCGGGACTACGCCCAGCAATTGCCGATCATCCTTTACACAGCGCTGGGCCGCGCTTATCCCGCCTACGTGTCCGCCTGTTTGATAGGCCCGGCCTTTGCGACGGCGGCTCACCGGCGCCGTCCTGCCCTTATCCGCACAGCCTCCGCCCTGATCGCTCTGGGCCTGAGCGGTGCGGTTCTCTACGCGCTCCAGGACCACACACCGTGGGATGTGAGTCCGTGGGACCATTTGGTGCCTTATTCCGCACTGATTTCCTGCACCTTGGGGCTGGCGCTGCTCGGCGGCCGGCGGATGGCCTTGAATCGGGAGGAAAAGCAAACCCGCCTGACGCAAACCTATGTCAGATGACAATTAGGTAACCTTGTTCACATTTTCATGCGCATGTGCCAGAATAATGAATATGTAACATCCGCTGCCTGTGGGGGGTCAGCGTGAGGTTGCAACGAAGCCAGCGGCATTGCCGCTGGCTTCGTTATTTAAACCGGGTACTGGATGCCGCCTATTGTGCATCCAAATCGGTTTCCAGAATTTGCACCAGTGCGTCAAGCGCCTCTTCTGCGCCCGTATCGTCCGAGCGGAGCACCACCACGTCGCCGTGCGAGGCGCCCAGACTCATTAGCGAAAGCATGCTGGATGCATCCATCGCTTCCTCCGCCGGCGCACCGTCCATCGCTATGGTCACATCGACGGGCTGGGCCGCCGCAGCTTCAGCGAAAATCGAAGCCGGCCGGGCATGGAGCCCTACTCTGCTGGCCACCGTGGCTTTGCGTTCTGCCATTTTGTTGTTCCTTCCGTGGTTGCTTCCGAACTCGGGCCCTTACAGGCCAAGCTGCTCAAGGATCGGCAGCCGGCTGCGCACTATGGTGCGTGCCTCGGCTGCCGTGTGGGCTGCAAGGGCCCGTGCGGCAAGCTCCTGTGCCTGCTCCAGGGAGACCGATGCCAGGACCGCCCCGACACTGGAGAGCGCCCGCGGTGTCATTGAAAGCGTGTTTACTCCGATGCCGGTGAGGACGACGGCGAGGGCAGGGTCAGCGGCCGCTTCACCGCACACCCCCACGGTTTTGGATTGGGCGGCCGCCGTGGCGGACCCCGTCTCTGCGGGGAGCGCCGCGGTTGCCCGGGCGGCGCCGGCCACGGTTGCCGAAATCAGCTGCAGGACAGCCGGCTGCCACGGATCATTCAGGGTCGCCAGGGATCCGAGCTGACGGTCCGCCGCCATGGTGTATTGCGTCAGGTCGTTGGTGCCCAGGGATGCGAAGCGAACCCGGGACAGCACTGCCTCGGCCATGATCGCTGCGGCGGGGACTTCGATCATGACTCCCGGCATCCCGAGCCCTGCGGCGGTACACAGGACGGCAAAATCCGCAGCCTCCTCCGCCGTGGACACCATGGGTGCCATGACCCATACATCGGCTTCGTGCGCACCGGAAGCCACTGCGATAGCTTCCAGTTGCCGGGCGAGGACGCCGGGACTGGTGCGGTCGGTCCGGAATCCCCGCACACCCAGCGCAGGGTTGGGTTCGGAGGCATCCGTCAGGAAGGGGAGGGGCTTGTCAGCGCCGGCGTCCAGGGTTCGGATAACCACCTTCCGCCCCGGGAAGGCCTCGAACACGGCGCCATAGGCGGCTACCTGTTCCTCCAGACTGGGCTCGGAGTCGCGTCCCAGGAAACAGAATTCAGTGCGGAGCAGCCCGATTCCCTCCGCACCTGCCTCCGCAGCCGCGCGGGCGTCCTTGCCGGACCCCACATTGGCCAGCAACGGGACGCGGTGCCCGTCGGAAGTGGATCCCGTGCCGTTGAAGACCGGCAACGCGGATCGGGACGCATACTTCTGCGCCGCTTCCCGTTCGGCGACACCCGGTTCAACCACCACCGTTCCTGAAGCACCGTCCAGGTACAGCTCGGCCCCGTCCCCAACGTCGTTGGCTCCCGGTGCGCCGACGACGGCGGGCAGGCCCAGCGACCGCGCCAGGATGGCCGTGTGGGACTGCGGGCCACCCTCGCTGGTCACGAGTCCGATGACCTTGGCCGGGTCAAGGGTGGCCGTGTCAGCCGGCGCCAGCTCCACGGCGGTCAGGATGAACGGCACGTCGGAGGCGGGGATTCCCGGTGCCGGCAGCCCGTTGAGTTCCGCCACAATCCGGGCACGGACATCCAGTACGTCCTGGGTCCGTTCAGCCATGTACCCTCCGAGGCTCTGCAGCATGGCGGCCACTTCCATGCCGGCCTCCCAGATGGCCCGGTCCGGTGCCATACCCGCATTGATGTGCTTCCCGGCCGCCTTCAGCAGCATCGGATCCGTGGCCATCATCGCCGTGGCATCCAGGACAGCCCTGGCATCTCCGGAGGCAGTTTCAGCCCGGTGTTTGAGGTCCGCCCGGACGGTCTCCGCTGCGTCCTTCAAACGCGCCTTTTCACCGTCCACCGTGCTGTCCGCACTGAACTTTGCGTCGGCATCGGGCTCGGGTACCGGAGGCGGCATCCTGCGGGAAGGGCCGAGGACCCGTCCGGCACTTACTCCGATTCCCTTGATGGTCCGCATCATTAAAGCCTTCCTGTTTCCGACAGTGTCTTATGCAATGGCTGGTTCCTCTGCATTCTTCCGGGGGCCTACGAACCGTTTCAGGGCCACGTAGACAAACCCGGTGACGGCCGTGCCGGCCAGGATGGCCACAACGAACATCAGGATGTTGCCAATGGCGAAGAACACGAATATCCCGCCGTGGGGTGCCTGTGAGGTTACTCCGGTTGCCATGCAGATGGCACCGGCCACGGCACCTCCGAGCATTGTGGAGGGGATAACCCGGAAGAAATCGGCGGCCGCAAAGGGGATGGCGCCTTCGGAAATAAACGCCGCTCCGAGCAGCCAGGCGGCCTTGCCGTTCTCCCGAAGGGCCATGCTGAACTGGTTTTTGGCCAGGACGGTGGAGGCAAGGGCCATACCCAGCGGCGGCACCATGCCCGCAGCCATGACAGCTGCCATGATCTCCCACGGGACCTGGTTCTCGAAGCTGCCTTCACCCAGGCCGGCCACCGCGAAGGCATAGGCAACCTTATTGATGGGACCACCCAGGTCCGAGCCCATCATCAGACCCAGAATGATGCCCAGTCCGATGGCTGCGACGCCGGTCAGGCTGGTCAGCCAGTTGTTCAGCGCCAGGGTCAGTGCGGCTATCGGCCCGCCGAGGACCAGGATCATCAGGCCGGAGGCTATCAGCGAGGCCAGCAGGGGAATGATGACCACCGGCATCAGCCCCCGCAGCCACGAGGGAACGGTCCAATTGCCGATCCACCGGGCCATGTAACCGGCCAGCAGGCCGCCCACAATGCCGCCAATAAAGCCGGCGTCCATAAACAGGGCCACTGATCCGGCAGTAAAGCCCGGGGCAATGCCCGGCCGGTCCGCCAGGGCATAGGCTATGTAGCCGGCCAGCGACGGGACCAGGAACGCCAGGGACAGGTTGCCGATCTTCCAGAACACCGCACCGAGGTAGGCGATGAAGCCCTCCGGCGGCGGATTCAGAATCGAGGTGCCGTCCAGCATCCGGTCACCGTTGGCAACCTCGTCCACCTGCAGGGAGAGCTCGTAGCCGCCCAGCAGGAAGCCCAGCGCGATCAGCAGGCCGCCGCCGGCCACAAACGGAATCATGTAACTGACGCCGGTCAGCAGTGCCCGCTTCAGTTGTCCGCCGAAGCTTTCCCCGCCTGACGCCGCCCCTTCGCGCTCGTCTCCGCCGCCTCCCCCGCCGGAGACCCGGCGGGCATTGGGGTTGCTGATGGATTCGATTGCTTCATCGATCATCACGCCCGGCTCGTCGATGCCGCGTTTTACCGGACCACTGATAACCGGTTTTCCGGCAAAGCGCCCCCGGTCCCGCACATCAACATCGGTGGCAAATATCACGGCGTCGGCATTGCGGATGATCTCCGGATCCAGCGGCGTGGATTTCGCCGACCCCTGGGTTTCCACCTGCAGGTCGATTCCGCGCTCGGCGGCAGCGGCAGCCAGCGAATCCGCGGCCATATACGTGTGGGCAATGCCCGTGGGACAGGCGGTGACGGCCACGAGGTGCGGGGACTTCGAGGTATCCGACGCCGTGGCGCCGGTGCCGCCCTCTGATGCGGGGGCGTCAGCCCCGTGCCCGCCGTTCCCGGTTCCCGCCGCGCCGGCC
>NZ_JBNHFW010000045.1:0-11438 GCF_059090685.1 Arthrobacter sp. Y3225209 | reverse complement strand
GTCTCGGCAGCGGGCGTCTCGGCAGCGGGAGTCTCGGCAGCGGCGGGCTTCCTGCGGGGTGCGCGCACCCGCTTGGGCTTTTCTGTTGCCGCCGGCTCAGCGGGAACGTCCGCCTGCGGCGCTGCGGGGACGGACTGTTCCGGCGTGTTTGCTGCAGCGGTGGTTCCTGCACCCGTGTCAGCGGCGGAAGACGCCGTTGGCGATGATGCCGGAACGGACTTGCGGCGGCTGCGGGTCGCTTTCTTTACCGGCGCGGCGCCCTCAGCATTCAGGGCATCGTTCTGGTCATTCACAATGTCTGGATTATTCATTTAGGCCTATGCTCCGGCCCTGCGGCACTGGCCACATTCCAATGCCAAAGGGCAATGAGTCGGCTGTACGGTGGCATCGCAGCCTGCCCGCCAGCCGGAAGTCGTCTGGATGTCATTCGAGGTCGTGCCAGCTGTGGGGCGCGGTATCACTCGAAGACCAGCGGCGCTTTTCCTGCTACCTATGCGGAACGGATAACTACGTTTCGGCTATGGGTAGGTCTGGCCGGCGGATTCCCTGGTTCCCATCCGGATTGATGGGCTAGCTACATGGGAAGCATCACCGGAAGAACCGGAAGCCTGTCGCTGGACCGGTGACGGAATGTGGTTCCGCCATCAGCCAAAGTCATTATCTCATACGGCCGCGTTTTTGGCCCTCCCCAACGCATAGACTCGACGCAGACAACTACTCGGCTAAGGAGCTTCCGTGCCATCCAGTGCAGCCCGCCCATCTCCGGGCAACGTATCCCCGGAACCGTCCCGCGTTCGGGGCGGCGAAGCAGAAGCGGTCCCCCGCGAACGCCGCTCGTTTATGTGGACGCTGCTGATTACGGCAGTGGTTGGCTGGATAGCGTCGGGAATCCTGGTCATTGAACGCCTGCGTGTTTACGCGGACGCCGGCTACATCACCAGCTGCGACATTAACCCGTGGGTTTCCTGCGGCACGGTGTTCCAAACCTGGCAGGCCTCCATCTTCGGCTTCCCGAACCCGCTGATAGGCATAGTCGCCTTCGCCGTTGTCATCACCACGGCCATGGGCCTGCTGGCCGGTGCGCGTTTTGCCCGCTGGTACTGGATCGGACTGCAGATCGGTGTCACCCTCGGCATGGCATTTGTGGTCTGGCTGTGGAGCCAGGCGCTCTTCGACATTTACGTGCTGTGCATTTACTGCATCGTTGTCTGGGCCGCCATGATCCCGCTGTTTGTCTTCACCACCATCCGCAACCTGGCATCCGGTGTTATACCCGCCTCGGCGGGGCTGGTCCGGTTCCTGACCGATTGGGCCTGGGCCATCGTCGTGCTCCTGTGGGTGGCGACGGCGGCATCCATCTTCTTCCGGTTCCTCAACTCCTTTATCGGCGGCTAGGACCCCCTTTCAGCCCGCGGCCGGTGTGCGCTAGCGGCCGCCCTGAACCGGCATTCCCCAGGCAAGCACCACAGGTATCTCCTGGTCCTGCCAGGTGGCTTCCAGTGAGGGATCCGGTGCGGTGCGTCCGTCCAGATCCAGCAGCCGGACCACCGAGAATTCCCAGCCGCTGTGCTCCAGCACGGACACGGTCCAGTCCTGCGGCTCATACGGAGGTGCATCCACCAGTTCGGCGCCGTCCGGCATTCCGCTGCTGCGTACCTTCATGGATTCCGGCAGGAGTTCGCGGACGCCATTCTGTTCGGTGTACTGGGCTGCCTGGCCCTGCTTGGAAAAAAGCGCCGCTTCGAGCGCCTGGGCGTACGCCGGATCCCCCAGTGCGTCATAGACCCAGCGACGGCCAAGGACGGAGTGGTCCATCTCGGTGATGAGGAACCGCTCGGCACCGGCCAGCGGCGCACCGCGGTAGGTGAGCGGGACCTGCACCGTCACCCCGCCCGCTGCGACAATGAGGGTTTCGATCCCCACGGCGCCTTCCGGATCGTCGAACCGGAAGGCGCACAGCTTCTGTGCGGTCACCGGTTCCTGCGTTGGGAACCACACCGTTGTGGGCAGCCAGTCTGAAATAAGGTCCATCTTGCCGGGACGCAGCTCGGCGTCATAAATGAGTGCCATGGGCACAGCTTAGGCGTAACCGGCTAACCGGTGCGGAATTTCCGGCACCCGTTTCCGGTTCCCGCCTTAACCGCCCGGAGGATATTTACGGGCGGTCCCGCACCATCCAGAGGAGTTCCATGCGTCGAACGAACGCTGCCCAGCCACCCGAAACCACACCCCGCACAGCATTGGTAGCCGGGGCTACCGGCATTGCCGGTGCTGCCCTGGTGGACCTGCTCACCCGGGAGGGATGGACCGTCCTGACCCTGTCCCGCAGCGGCGGCGCCGCCGACCCGGCGCGCCCCGACGTCGTACCGGTGGCAGCGGACCTGACGTCTCCGGACAGCCTGGCGGAAGCGCTGGCCGACACCCGGCCCACCCACGTCTTTTTCACCTCCTGGTCCCGGCAGGAGACGGAGGCGGAGAACATTGCCGTGAACTCGGCAATGGTGCGCAACCTGCTGGCCGCGCTGACCCATGCACCGTTGGAGCACGTGGCCCTGATGACCGGCCTCAAGCACTACATGGGACCGTTTGAGGCGTATGGCGAGGGCCCGATGCCGGACACGCCGTTCTCCGAAGACGAGCCCCGGCTGCCGGTGGACAATTTCTACTATGCGCAGGAAGACGAACTGATGGCTGCCGCGGAACGGCAGGGCTTCGCCTGGTCCGTCCACCGCGCCCACACCGTCATCGGTTTCGCTGTTGGCAATGCCATGAACATGGGCCAGACACTGGCGGCGCAGGCCACCCTCTGCCGCGAACTCGGGATGCCGTTTGTCTTCCCCGGCTCCGAAACCCAGTGGAACTCGGTCACGGATATGACCGACGCAGGCCTGCTGGCCGAGCACATGCTCTGGGCAGCCACGGACCCCGATACGGCCAACGAGGCGTTCAACGTGGTCAACGGCGACGTGTTCCGCTGGCGCAGCCTGTGGCCGCGGCTGGCTGAATGGTTTGGCGTTGAGCCGGAGGGCTTCGAGAGCGAAATCCGGCCGCTGGAGGAGCAGATGGCCGGAATGGGTGACACCTGGAAGGAACTGGCTGTCCGGCACAATCTGGCCGAAACCGACCTCGGGCGGCTGGCCTCGTGGTGGCACACGGACGCGGACCTGGGCCGCAAGGTGGAGGTACTGACGGACATGAGCAAGAGCCGGCTGGCAGGCTTTACCGGCTACCGGCGCACCGAAAACGCTTTCAAGGATCTGTTCCTGCGGCTGCGCAGCGAGAACCTCATTCCCTGATCCCGCTGCGTCCGGCGCGCAGGAGACGGAAAAGGCCGGCACCGCAAACGGTGCCGGCCTTTTTGAGAACCTCAGGCTATTTGAACCAGATGCCGATTTCGCGTGCTGCGGACTCGGGCGAGTCTGAACCGTGAACCAGGTTCTGCTGGACTGCCGTTCCCCAGTCGCGGCCAAAGTCGCCGCGGATGGTGCCCGGGGCCGCCGTCGTCGGATCGGTGGTGCCGGCCAGTGACCGGAATCCTTCGATGACCCGCTCGCCTTCCAGGACGGCGGCAACAATCGGGCCGCTGAGCATAAACTCCACGAGCGGCTCATAGAACGGCTTGCCCTGGTGCTCCTCGTAGTGCTCTTCGAGGATGGCCCGGGTGGCTTCGGTCTTCTTCAGTTCCGCCACGGTGTAGCCCTTGGCTTCGATCCGGGCCAGGATGGCGCCGGTAAGGCGGCGCTGGACGCCGTCGGGCTTGATCAGGACGAGTGTGCGCTCGGTGCTCACGGTTGTATCTCCTAGAAAGTTCGGGTGTCTGGTCTAAGCCTAGTCGGTGCCGGGAGCAGTTTCCGGGCCCTCAGCGGCACCGGTCTCCCCCGGATGCGCTTTTTCCCATTCAGCCTGCTGCCGGTCCCGTTCACGGTTTTCCCGGTCCAGCCGCATTCCGGCCCGCAGCCCGTACCACCAGGTGAGGGCGAAGAGCACACCCACCAGGAACATCATGGGTTCCAGGAAACCGGTGGCGATGATGACCAGCTGCAGGATCCAACCGATCACCGGCCCGGCGGGCTTGGACAACAGGGCGCAGGTGCCCACCAGCGCTGCTGCCAGCAGCACGCCGCCGCCCAGCAGCAGCGCCGGGGAAATGGTGCCGCGGTGCAGGCCAAAGACCGCCAGGGTGCCGAACAGCACCACGAAGGCTTCCAGCGTCAACACGGTAGAGGCGAACATAACCTTCACGGAGCGGCGCTTCTTGGGCATGCCCGGGCGCCATTCGCGCTGGGCCTTGGTCAGTTTTGCCATAACCGGCTGCCTACTTTCCGAGGAGGGTGCGCGCTTCGGCGACCACGGTGATGGATCCGACAACCAGTACGCCGCCGGACAGGTCATTGTTCTCTTCGGCCTTTTCCACCGCACGTTCCAGGGCGTTATCCAAGCCGGCCTCCACCTGGATGTCCTCGTCCGCGAACCCGGCATCCACCGCGTCCTGGACAAGTTCCTCGGCCGGGATGGCCCGCGGCGAGCTGGACTGGGTGAGGACAACGCTGCTGACCAGGTCCCCGAGCTGCTCGCGCAGCTCACTCAGGATGCCGACGGCGTCCTTTTCCGCCAGGATGCCGACCACCAGCACCAGCGTGCTGAAGTTGAACGCTTCACGCAGCGCTTCGGCGGTGGCTTTGGCCCCGGCGGGGTTGTGCGCGGCATCCACCACGATGGTGGGGGCGGTCCGCACCACCTCGAGGCGGCCGGGAGAGGTCACGGTGGAGAACCCGGTACGCAGCAGTTCGACGTCGAGCTCCTTGGTGCCGCCGCCAATGAAGGCTTCCAGCGCCGCCACGGCCACGGCAGCGTTCTCCGCCTGATGCGCCCCGTGCAGGGGAAGCAGGAGGTCCTCGTAGCGTCCGGCCAGGCCGTTGATGGTGACCATCTGGCCGCCCACCGCCATAACCCGGGAGTCCACGCCGAATTCGACGCCTTCGAACCGGAACGGGACGCCGGCCTCGTGCGCCTTTTCCAGCAGCACCTGCGCAGCTTCCATCGGCTGGGCGGCACTGATGAGGAACCCGTTCTCCTTGATGATGCCGGCCTTTTCATAGGCAATATCGGCAACGTCGTCACCGAGCAGGTCCGTGTGGTCCAGGGAGATCGGAGTGACCACCGAAACCTGTCCGTCGCCCACGTTGGTCGCATCGGTGATCCCGCCGAGGCCCACTTCAATCACGGCCACATCCACCGGCTCGTCGGCGAAGACGGCAAACCCGAGGATGGTGACAGCCTCGAAGTAGGTCAGCCGCGGCTCTCCTGCCGCCTCCAGCTCGGCGTCGACAATGTCCAGGTACGGGCGGATTTCATCCCAGATCCGGACAAACGTTTCATCGCTGACGGGTTCGCCGTCAATGCTGATCCGTTCAGTCACGCTGGTCAGGTGCGGACTGGTGTAGCGGCCGGTGCGCAGCCCGTAGGCGCGCAGGCCCGCCTCGATCATCCGCGCCGTGGACGTTTTGCCGTTGGTGCCGGTGATGTGGATGATCGGGAAGGCCTTGTTCGGCTCCCCCAGCACCTCCATGGCCCGGAACAGCGGAGCCATGCGCGGCTCCATCTTGTTTTCCGGGGCACGGCTGAGCAGTTCGGCGTACACGCTTTCCACGGAGAAGCCGTCAATGGATCCGGACGGACGGTCTGCTGCACTCATTAGATCTTCTCCACGGTGACGATGTACTTGTCGGTGTCCTTGTCGTCGTCGGTGACCGTCAGGTCGCCGACAACAATCAGTTCACCGGTCAGGGTCTCCCCCTTGATCAGCTCGGCATTGGCCGCCAGCGCTTCGGCTTCGGCCTCCCCCGTCCGAACCGTGGTGCGGATGCGGTCGCTGATGTGCAGGTCCGCGTCGCGGCGGGCCTGCTGGATGGCACGGATGCCGTCGCGGGCCACGCCTTCGGCCGCCAGCTCGGGCGTGACCTCGGTGTTCAGGACCAGGAAGCCGCCGCCGGGCAGCACGGCAACCGCCTTCGCGGATTCGCCGTCGCCGGACTCCACGACGGTTTCCAGGGTGTACTCATGTTCTTCCAGCGCCAGGCCGCCGGCGGTGACCGTACCGGCGTCGTCCACCGACCAGTCGCCGGACTTGGCGGCCTTGATGGCGGTCTGGACGTTCCTGCCCAGGCGCGGGCCGGCGGCCCGGGCGTTGACCACAAGCTTCTGGCTGATGCCGAACTCGGCCGGGTCTGCGGAGGCAGCCTCGACCAGGCGCACGTTCTTCAGGTTCAGTTCGTCGGCGATGATCGCGGCGAACTGGCCGGAGAGCGCTTCGGCATCCGGGGCGACGACGGTCATTTCGGACAGCGGCAGGCGCACCCGCAGGTTTGCTCCCTTGCGCAGGGAGGAACCCACCGAGGCGATCCGGCGGGTGAGGTCCATGCGCTCGACCAGTTCCGGGTTGTTCGGGAACAGGTCCGCATCCGGCCAGTCGGTCAGGTGCACCGAGCGGCCGCCGGTCAGTCCCCGCCAGATTTCCTCGGCGATCAGGGGCAGCAGCGGTGCGGCGACCCGGCAGACCGTTTCCAGGCAGGTGTAGAGCACGTCGAAGGCCTGCGGATCCTCGTCGAAGAACCGGGTGCGGCTGCGGCGGATGTACCAGTTGGTCAGGGTGTCGGTGTAGGCGCGCAGGATCTCGCACGCCACGGACACGTCGTAGGTGTCCAGGGCGCCGGTCATGTCCCGCACCAGGTCGCCGGTGGCGGCCAGCAGGTAGCGGTCCAGCGGCTCGGTGGAGTCGTAGCGGGCCTTTGCCTCATAGCCGTTGCCGTTGTTGGCGGCGTTGGTGTAGAGGCTGAAGAAGTGCCAGACGTTCCACAGCGGCAGGATGGCCTGCCGGACGCCGTCACGGATGCCCTGTTCGGTGACAATCAGGTTGCCACCGCGCAGGATGGGCGAGGCCATCAGGAACCAGCGCATCGCGTCGGAACCGTCGCGGTCCAGCACCTCGGAGACATCCGGGTAGTTGCGCAGCGACTTGGACATCTTCTGCCCGTCCGAGCCCAGGACAATGCCGTGGCTGATGACGTTGCGGAACGCCGGCCGGTCAAACAGGGCCGTGGCGAGCACGTGCAGGGTGTAGAACCAGCCGCGGGTCTGGCCGATGTACTCCACGATGAAATCGCCCGGGTTGTGGCTTTCGAACCACTCGGCGTTCTCATGCGGGTAGTGCACCTGGGCATAGGGCATGGAACCCGAGTCGAACCAGACATCCAGCACGTCCTCCACGCGGCGCATGGTGGACTGGCCCTCTTCCGGGGTGCGGGGATCGTCGGGGTTGGGCCGGGTCAGCTCGTCGATGAACGGGCGGTGCAGGTCCGGCTTGCCCTCCTTGTTCAGCGGCAGCCGGCCGAAGTCCGCTTCCATTTCTGCCAGGGATCCGTAGACGTCGGTGCGCGGGTAATTGGGGTCATCCGAGACCCAGACCGGGATGGGGCTGCCCCAGTAGCGGTTGCGGCTGATGGACCAGTCGCGGGCGTTTTCCAGCCATTTGCCGAACTGGCCGTCCTTGACGTTGTCCGGGATCCAGTTGATCTGCTGGTTCAGCTCGACCATGCGGTCCTTGATCTTGGTGACCTCCACGAACCAGGAGGAAACCGCCTTGTAGATCAGCGGGTTCCGGCAGCGCCAGCAGTGCGGGTAGCTGTGCTCGTAGCTGGCCTGGCGCAGCAGCCGGCCGTCGGCCTTCAGGGCGCGGGTGATCGGCTTGTTGGCATCGAAGACCTGCAGGGCGGCGATATCCTCCAGGGCGGTCTGCGCGAACATGGGCAGGAACTTGCCGCCCTCGTCCACGGAGAGGATCACGGGGATGCCGTTTTCCTCGCACACCTTCTGGTCATCCTCGCCGTAGGCCGGAGCCTGGTGGACAACACCGGTGCCGTCGGTGGTGGTGACGTAGTCGGCCGTGACAATCCGCCAGGCGTTCTCCGTCCCCCACTTCTCCGTGTCGGTGTAGATGTCCCAGAGCGGCGCGTACCGCAGTCCGGCCAGGTCCTTGCCCAGGTGCACAGCGGCGACGGCCGCGGCGGCGGAATCGGCGTCGTCGTACCCCAGGTCCTTGGCATAGGAGCCCACCAGGTCCTCGGCGAGCAGGAAGCGGCCTTCGCCGGCCTGGGTGCCGTTGGGGCCGGCGGGCACGACGGCGTAGCTGACCTCGGGTCCGACGGCCAGGGCCATGTTGGTGGGCAGGGTCCACGGCGTGGTGGTCCAGGCGATGGCCTTGACGCCCTCCAGCTCGGCGGAGAGCGCGTTGTCACCGGCGATCAGTGGGAACGTCACAGTGACGGTCTGGTCCTGGCGCATCTTGTAGACGTCGTCGTCCATGCGCAGCTCATGGTTGGAGAGCGGAGTCTCGTCCTTCCAGCAGTACGGGAGCACCCGGAAACCGCTGTAGGTCAGGCCCTTGTCATGCAGGGTCTTGAAGGCCCAGATGACCGATTCCATGTACTCGACGTTGAGCGTCTTGTAGTCATTCTCGAAATCCACCCAGCGGGCCTGGCGGGTGACATAGTCCTGCCACTCGCCGGCGTACTTCATAACCGAGGCACGGCAGGCATCGTTGAACTTGTCGATGCCCATCTTCTCGATCTGGACCTTGTCGCTCATGCCCAGCTGCTTCATGGCTTCCAGTTCGGCCGGCAGGCCGTGGGTATCCCAGCCGAAGCGGCGCTCAACCCGGCGTCCGCGCTGGGTCTGGTAGCGGGCCACCAGGTCCTTCACGTAGCCGGTGAGCAGGTGGCCGTAGTGCGGCAATCCGTTGGCAAACGGCGGGCCGTCGTAGAAGACGAACTCGTTGTCGCCATCCTGACCGGCGGAACGGGCGTCAATGGAGGCCTGGAAAGTGCCGTCCTTGTCCCAGTACGTCAGAACCCGTTCTTCGAGTTCCGGAAACTTGGGCGAGGAGGGAACGGCAGCGCCGTCGCCGGTGCTGGCCTTGGGGTATACAGAGGGCATAATCGTCATCCTGTTAGCGGCAAGTAAATCTGGCTGTGGAATTCAGGATGCGAGGGCGGCTGTCCCGTTCCGGCCCGAAGACCGGCGGTAAACCGCGGTACCACCTCGCTTGCCGCCGTGTGTGCCCCGCTGGGTGCCGGGGAACGCGCGACTGCCGCTCGTTGACTGCTGTGACGGGCTTACCCGTCCGGTTCTACTGGGCCCTCCGCGCCGGAGCGGGGTGGCTGTTCTTCCGGAAGCTCACCGGTGATAGCCGGGTCGAAGCTGCTTCGCACAAGTTTAGGCCACGCCCGCGCCGGTTGTCGAAGCACCGCAGCCTGTGCGGGCCTGACCGCGGGCCGGGCCGCCGCCACAGGGACGGCCGGCCCGGCTGCGGGGCCCGGCTGCGGGAACGGCCGGCCCGGCTGCGGGGACGGATTAGCTGCCGGTGCGGATGACCTTGTGCTGGGCTGCCTGCGCCAGCGGCCGCAGCACCACCTGGTCCAGGTTCACGTGGTGCGGCAGGTTCAGGGAGAAGGCCATGACCTCGGCAACGTCCTCGGCGGTCAGGGGCTTCTCGACACCGGCGTACACCTTATCCGCCGCGTTCGGATCCCCCAGCCGGTTCAGGGAGAACTCCTCGGTCTTCACCATCCCGGGAGCTATCTCGATCACCCGGACGTTATGTTCAGCCTCTTCCAGACGCAGGGTGCGGGCCAGCATTTCCTCGCCCGATTTGGCCGCGCAGTACCCGGCGCCTCCTTCATAGGCTGTTGAGGCCGCCGTCGAGGTGAGCAGCAGGACGGAACCGCGGCCGCTGGCCCGCAGCGCCGGCAGGAATGCCTGTGTCATCCGCAGCGCGCCGAGGACGTTGACGTCATACATCCGCTGCCAGTCACTGATGCTGCCCCCGGCAACGGAGTCCAACCCGAAGGCCCCTCCGGCGTTGTTGATCAGCGCATCCACTCCCCCGCCGGCCAGCACCGTTTCCGCCAGCTGCGCCACGGACGCATCGTCGGTAACGTCCGCGGCCACGGGGACGGCGCCTGTCTCATCCGCGAGCGCCTGCAGCCTGTCCACACGCCGGGCCACCGCGACCACATCCCATCCTGAGGCCCGGAGCGCCCGCACAGCGGCGGCTCCAATGCCTGAACTTGCTCCGGTAACTACTGCCCGCTTGGGTGTGATCTCAGTCATGGGAGCTACTTTAGCCACGGTTTGCGGCCTGCCCCGTTCCGTGACGGACGGTTGCGTCGCCCCGGGGAGCTCCGCCCGCCCATTTGTCCCGTGTCCGCATCACCAGGCAAATGAATTCGTCCGGGTGGTGCAGGATCATCTCGGCTGTAATCCGCAAGGTGACCCAGCCTCCGGAGGCTGAGCAGTTCCACCGCTGTCTGTCCTTTCGGTAATCCAGCCGCCCGCTGTGGAAGGCATACCCGTCTATCTCCACAATCAGCCATCCGTCGATAAGAAAGTCCACCCTGCCGACCCCGGGCACCACCACTTCCTCCGCGAATCGGATCCCGGCGGCAAGAAGGTGGAAACGGGCGCAGACCTCCAGCGGAGACGCCGTAGTGCGGCGGACGGAGTCCAGTAGTAGGCGGATGGGCCAATCCCGCTGGCCGCTGAATTCCTGGCGGAGCCGTGGTAACCCCACAGCATCACGTATGACCGCTGATTGGGCCAGGACCAAGGCTTCCACACGGGGAAGGCATTTGAAGGCATCGTGGACAATCTGCTCCGGCAGGGACACCGGACGGTGTGCCGAGCGCTGTCCACGGTGAAGACGCGTACCCGGGATCTCTTTGGAGGAGTTCCGGCGAATATGGGCACAGGTACCTGGTACAAGCACCCACCAGCCCAGGAGCCGCGCTGCGGACACGCAGGTCAGGGATGCCCCGTGGCGTGCCGCCGCCACCAGCTCCGGATCGGCATCCGGGACGGCGAAGGTCCCCCTGGCTATCCGTCGGATGCTGCCTGCACTCGTTGCCCGTTCGATTTCCGTTCGGGAGAATCGGTTCGCCGTCAGCGTCCCGTATCCGGCAACACCGTGGCGGGCTCGAAGGAATAGTTCAAGTTGCTGCATTCCGCCAGTTTCGTCCCCTGAAGGGACCAACCCCGGAGACGGGATGCGGTATGTGCACAGCGGCCCGGATGGCTCGCCTAGGTGGCACCCTGTGGAGGGTGCCACTTTCCAACCACCCCGGATAAGTCGCCACGAAATCCCATCCAGTGGGGCTGCCGGCAACCAGTGGGGTCCCACCCGCCACAGGGTTCACACTCGATGGGAAACTGTGCGTGCCATTCCACTTAGCAGCTCGGTGCCCCTACAGGATTTCCCACTCGGTGGGGCTGCCGGCAACCAGTGGGGTCCCACCCGCCACAGGCTTCACACTCGACGGGAAACTGTGCGAGCCGGGTGCCCGGCACCGCCCCCCGCACCCCGCCGCACCCGCGCCCCGCCGGGC
>NZ_JBNHFW010000044.1:0-13358 GCF_059090685.1 Arthrobacter sp. Y3225209 | reverse complement strand
CTCGGGAACTCCCGCGAGCCGGCCCCGTCAGCCGGCCCGCCGTCCCGGCCCGGTGCCGCCGCAGGCCAGGGCCGCGTTGCTGCCGGCACCCCGCAGCGACGCGTACCGCTGCACACCAAGCTGTTCCCGGCTCCCGGGATGCAGGAGGTGCGCACCCTGGACAAGCAGAACCCGGTGGTCCGCCTGACGCCGATGGAATCGGCAGTGGGCACCCTCGCCGTCGCCGGCTCCATGCGCGCGGTGTGGGAAGCCGCGGACTTCCGTACCGGATCGGTATCATCCGGGGAACTGCGCCGCGAGAACCTCTCCGGGGTTGTTGTGGACACCCCCGGTAACCGGCCGGTGGTGGGTTACGAAGAGGAACTGGCGCTCATTCCGCTGCGCCGGTCATCCATGCTCCGCCGCGCCCTGTTCTTCCCCAAGCCGAAACAGCCCATGAGCGTGGGCATCTATAACGGCAGGTCACTGACCGTCCCGGCCAAGGCCGGCGAGCGCAGTTTCTACGTGCTCTCGGTACTGCGGATCGGCAACGTGCTGGAACTCCGGGCGGAGGTGATTCCGTACGGGATGGAACTCAAGGCCATTTGGGAGGCCTTCGGATTCACCATGTCCTCGGAGTTCCCCTTCCGGGGAAACTGAGCTCGGATGCGCCACTTTGCCTACCTCAGCGAGGCCGAAACCGGACGGTTGTTCCATCTTCCGCCGCAGGAGCTGAGCCTCGCCTCCGAGCCCGGACTGCTCGCCACCGCGCTGGGCGCCACCCTGTACTGCCCTGCCACCCGGACCGAGCTGGTCAAGGACATCCGCAAACAGGGCACCCGCGGGGCGCTGAGCATGGTCCTGTGCCTTGAGGATTCCATTGCCGACGCCGATGTTCCGGCGGCGGAGACCAACGTGGTGGCGGCCCTTGGCCAGCTGCACGCCGAAACCACCGCCGGCAACACCGTCGGGCTGATGCTGTTTGTCCGTGTCCGCAGCCCGGAGCAGCTGCTCAGCCTCGCTGAACGCTGCGGTGACGCCCTCGACGTGCTGACCGGTTTCGTCATCCCCAAGTTCGAAAACAGCAGCGGGGCGGCCCAGCGTTTCCTCGATGCGCTGCACAGCGTTAATGCCTCCCGCCGTTCCGGGGACCCGGCTGCCCGGCCGCTGCGGATCATGCCGATCCTGGAATCCCCGCTGATGATCCATGCCGAAACCCGTACGGAGACCCTTTCCGGCATTTACCAGGTGTTGCAGGCACACCGGGCGGATATCCTCTCGGTCCGGATCGGCGCCACGGACATGTCCAGCGCCTTCGGCCTGCGCCGTTCCCGCGACCTGACCATCTATGACGTCAAGGTGGTCTCCGCCGTCATCGGCGACATTGTGAACGTACTGGGCCGCCCGAACGGTTTTGTGATCAGCGGTCCGGTCTGGGAACACTACAGTTCCGGCGAACGCCTGCTCCGGCCCCAGCTGCGCGCCACACCCTTCGCCGAAGCGGACGAACTCGGACTGCGGCAACGGCTGCTCACCGCGAACCTGGACGGGCTGATCCGGGAAATCGAACTGGACCTGGCCAACGGCCTGCTGGGCAAAACCGTGATCCACCCCTCCCACGTTCCGCTGGTCCACGCCATGTCCGTCATCAGCCACGAGGCGTATCTGGATGCCCTGCACATTTCCGGCGAGGCCGGCGGCGGGGCAGCGGCATCGCCGTACCGGAACAAGATGAATGAAATGAAACCGCATCAGGCGTGGGCTGCTTCCACCCTCGTCCGTGCCGCGGCCTTTGGCGTCGCCGCACCCGATACCACTTACGTAGATCTCCTGGAAGCGAGCATGAATTGAGCCAGCACCCCTGGACCGGCGGTTTTGTCCACGAGGCCCTGGGCGTCCGGATCATTTCCGACCCCTCTGCGCTGTTGCCGGTGGAGGACCTGGTGGGACTGGCGCTGCGCCGCAACCCGCGCCGGGCGCATCTGCTGGTTTCCCGCGTGCTGGCCAAGCACGTCCCCACCGAACCTGCCCTGGTACTGGCCGCCGGCGAGCTGCTCGGCACCCTCGCCGGTGCTGCCCTCGGCAGCACGGTGGACTCCGCTGTGCTCCGTTCCGTCGCCGCCGACCTGCAGCAGGTGCTGCGGGGAGATGATGCTGCGACGCACGACGACGCCGCAGGGCCGGGCGCAGTCCGCCCGCCGCGGACACGGCTGCAGTACGCCCGCGAAACCCTGTGGGACCTGCCCGTCTCCCACCCCGAGGTGGTGACCATCGGCTACGCCGAAACCGCCACCGGGCTGGGCCGGCTGGTGGCTGACACCCTGGGCTCCTACTACATCCATTCCACCAGGCACGCCCCGGCCGGCGCGGTGGCCTACGGGGCGTTCGAGGAAGCCCACTCGCACGCCACCTCACACCGGCTGCTGCCCACCGACCCGGCAGCGCTGAACAGCAACGCCCCCGTGGTGCTGGTCGATGACGAGCTCAGCACCGGAGCCACGGTCATCAACACCATCGCCGAGCTGCACGCCGCCGCCCCGCACCCGCTGTACGTGGTGGCTACCCTCATTGACCTGCGCTCCGACGCGGACCGTACCCGGTTTGATGAGCTCGCCGCCGGCCTGGACTGCAAGATCAAGGTCGTGGCCCTGGGCACCGGCAGAATCGAACTCGGTGAGGACATCCTGGTCCGGGCGCAGGAGCTCATCGGTACGCTGCCCGGCACGGCCACGGAACCGGCTGCCGCCGCGGCTGCTTCCCCCGGAGCGATCGCCTCTCCCGAAGCGCCGGGCACGGTGGACGTGCTGGACCTGGGCGCCATTACCACCCGCCGGCTGCGCAGCGACCGGTTCGGCAACCCCGCCGGAGTATCCTCCGACTACCTCGGCACCCTGCCTGAAGCACTGCCGGGCGCCGTGTCCGGGGAACACCTGGCCTACATTGCGGCCCGGATCCGGGATATGCTCCCGGACTCGGATGCCCCGGTGCTGGTGCTCGGCTGCGAGGAATTCATCCACGTACCCCTCACCGTCGCCAACGCGCTGGCCGAAGCCCTGCAGAGCGGGCAGGTCCGGTTCTCCACCACCACCCGCTCCCCCATCGTGCCGATCGACCGGCCCGATTACGCCATCAACACCTCGGTGGACTTCGCCAGCCATGATGTCACCGAGGACGGTCCCGGCCCGCGGCACGCCTACAACGTGGGGCCGCGCCGGAGACCTGCCGGTCGCGTGGATCCCGGAGCCGGGACGGCGGCTCCCGCAGCAGAGGGTTTCGGCAGCATCGTCCTCCTGCCCGAGCCCGGCACCGAGCTTGCCTCCATCACCGGGCCAGGCAGCGTCACCGAGGCGCTGCGTGCGGTGACCGGCGCCGTCGTTGTGGTGCTGATGCCCGCGGACGTCCCCGCCCCGGGGGCCTGGACGCCGCAGCCGTCTGTTGCCGTGCCGCTGACCGGACCGGAGTTCGGTTCCTACGCCGCAGAAGATGTCACCTGGCTGCTCAAGGACCTGCGCGACGCCCAGCTGGAAGCACCCACCGCAGAGCGGGAAGCAGCCATCCAGTCCGGCGGCGCGAACTACGCCGAATCGCTGCCCATGGAGTACCTGCCCTCGGCCCAGTACCAGGACCTCTATGCGGAGGCACTGGTCCGGTCCGCACCCCGGGTCGCAACCGCCGTCGGCACCGTGACGGAGATGGCGCTGGCCGCACGGAACAACGAGCCGGTGCTGGTCTCGCTGGCCCGCGCGGGCACTCCCATCGGCATCCTGATGCGCCGCTGGGCGCAGCGGATGCACGGCCTGGACCTGCCGCACTACACCATGAGCATTGTGCGCGGGGTGGGTATGGATGAAACGGCCCTGCGCTATCTGGCCGCCCGGTATGACCCGAAGCGGATCCTGTTTGTGGACGGCTGGACCGGCAAGGGCGCCATCACCCGGGAACTGACCGCCGCACTGGAGAAGTTCGAGTCGACCGACGGCGTGCGGTTCTCCGCGCAGCTGGCGGTGCTGGCCGATCCGGGGCACTCCGTGGAGCTGTTCGGCACCCGCGAGGACTACCTGATCCCGTCGGCCTGCCTGAACTCGACAGTGTCCGGGCTGGTGTCCCGCACCGTGTTCAACAAGGAGCTGATTGGGCCGGAGGATTTCCACGGGGCAAAGTTCTACGCCCATCTGGCCTCCGCGGATGTGTCGCGGGAGTTCCTGGCCGCCGTGGAGGCGCAGTTCGACGCCGTGCGCTCCGACGCCGTCGCCGCTGCAGCCTCACTGGCTGCCGCGGACCGGACGCCCAGCTGGGTGGGCTGGCAGGCCGTGGAGCGGCTTAGCGAGGAATACGGCATCCATAACGTGAACCTGGTGAAGCCAGGCGTCGGCGAAACCACGCGGGTGCTGCTGCGCCGGGTGCCGTGGAAGGTGCTGGTGCATCCGGCGGCGCGTTCCGAGGTGGCGCACGTGCTGCTGCTGGCCGAACAGCGCGGCGTCCCGGTGGAAGAGGTGCCGGACCTGCCGTTCAGCTGCGTGGGGCTGATCCATCCGCGGTTCACCGCCGGCGCCGTGGGCGCGGACGGCAAGGCCGTGGCTGCTTCTGAAGCCGGCGATACGGCTGCAAGCGACGCGGCTTCCGTGGGGGCCGGCGCGTGAGGACCCTTTTCGCCTCGGACCTGGACCGGACGCTGATCTATTCGGCCAACGCACTGTTCCTCGACACCGAAGACGCTGCCGCACCGGCCATGGTGGTGGCCGAGGTCTATGAAGGTAAGCCGCTGTCCTTTATGACCCGGGCTGCCGAAGAGCTGCTGGTCACCGCTGCCGGCGAGTGCGTGTTTATGCCCGTGACCACCCGTACGGTGGCGCAGTACCAACGGATCCGGTTGCCCGGTCCCGCACCTGAGTATGCCGTCACCACCAACGGCGGGGTGCTGCTGCACCACGGTGTTCCGGATGCCGACTGGCAGCAGAAGGTCCGCTCACTGGTGGCCGGTGGCTGTGCGCCGCTGGCGGAAGTGTCCGCGTACCTGGCCCGGCCGGAGTTCGCGGCCTGGACGCTGAAGCTGCGCACCGCCGAGGATCTGTTCGCCTACGCCGTAGTGGACCGGGCGGCGCTGCCCGGAGAGTTCCTGCTGGAGCTGGAAGCGTGGTGCGCGGAGCGGGGTTGGACCGTGTCGCTGCAGGGCCGGAAGCTCTATTGCGTGCCGGTGCCGGTGACCAAGCAGGATGCCGTGGCCGAGGTGGCCCGGCGCACCGGATCGGACCGCATTATTGCCGCCGGGGATTCGCTGCTGGACCGGCCTATGCTCGAAGCCGCCGATGTCGCCCTCCGTCCCGCGCACGGCGAACTGGACGACGCCGGCTGGGTTGATTCGCACCTGCAGATCACTGAAACCCGCGGAGTTCTTGCCGGGGAAGAGATTCTGCGCCAGGTACTGGACCTGGTGCGGGCCTAGCTGCAGGGCCGGGCCGGTGGACTCCCACCACGCCGGCCGCATAGGTGAGGAATTCCTCCACCCGCCACGCGAGTGCCTCCGGGACGCCGAAGACTGATCCGTCGCCCAGCCGGAAGCCCAACGTATCAAAGGCGTGCGCGGTGATGGCCGTCCCGTAGCCGGAGGGCGCGGTGACGAAAACCAGTACCAGCGGGATATTGGCCCGCCCTTGAGCGAAGAAGGGACCCAAATGGGTGAACTTCCAGCGCGAGCCGAGGCGCACTTCCAGCCGGGGCCCGACGTGCCGCAGTTTTTCGCCGTGGTGTGAGAAGGCCTCTGTCAGTGCCTGCAGGACTACGTGCGGCGGCTGCGGCGATGTCCAGTGTTCCTTCTTCGCCACAACCGGGTCTGAACTAAACAACGCCATGGCTGCCCCCTTCTCCGGGATGAACAACATCCCCCGCTCCCTGCATCGATCCCGGGTCAGCCTACCCCTGATATCCGGGCCTGCGCAGCGGATTCAGGCGGTGCGTTCGGCCTCGCTGCGCAGGATGCAGAATTCGTTGCCCTCCGGATCGGCCAGGACCACCCAGCCGGTTCCGTCCTCACGGCGCTGGTCATCCACCTGCGTGGCCCCCAGCTCCAGCAGCCGCTGCAGCTCCTGGTCCCGGCCGCCCACCTCGGCGGGCTGCAGGTCCAGGTGCAGCCGGTTCTTGACCTGCTTCGCGTCCGGAACATTGATGAACAGCAGCCGCTGCCCGCCGTCGGGAGAAAAGATCATGCATTCCTCATCCCCGGGCCGGTTGGGATCCTGCGGGTCTTCGGAAAAATCCAGCACCTTCGCCCAGAACACTGACTGGGCGTAGGCATCCAGGCTGTCGAACGTGGTGTGGGAGATCATCGCAGTCATGGCCCGAAGCCTACGGGCAGCGCGCCCCGGTCCGCGCCTGCCAGGAAACGAGTCGGCGCAATTTACCGATTTTCCGCTCAAAAACCGTAAGTCTTGCCGACTCGATGGAGCTACCGGGGCCGATCAGCGCTCGTTACCTCCGGAGTGCTCCCCTCCGTCAGGCCCGGACCCCTTCCCTCCGCGGGCCCGTCTGCCCAGCCATTCCCTGCGGTACGCATCAACTTCACGCGCCTTCCTGTTGCCGAAGTACACGCCCAAGGTGACACCCATTCCTGCACCGGCCGCAATCAGCCAGGACGCATCGCCTACCAGCAGCGACACAAATACAGCGACAACAATCGCCGCCACGATGTAGGTAAGCAGCACCATCCGCGGCCGTCGTATTTTCATCTCCCCGCCTCCCGGACCCGCGCGAAGACTAACGGACCTCCCGCGGGACGGCCAGCGAGATTGCCGCATCCTGTGGATTCCCCGGGCCCGGCCCGGACCGCAGCCCGCGACTCGAGACAGCCCGCCCCTACACCCGCTCCAGCAGCATCGACACGCCCTGCCCGAGCCCCACACACATGGTCGCCAGACCGCGGGCTGCACCCTCGCGCTCCATCCGGTTCAGCAGCGTCACCGTGATCCTCGACCCGGACGAACCGAGCGCATGCCCCAGCGCAATCGCACCGCCGTCGCGGTTCACCACGTCCTCGTCCAGGCCCAGCTGCCGGATGCAGGCCAGGGACTGCGCAGCGAAGGCCTCGTTCAGCTCCACCGCGCCGATGTCCCCCAGCGACCAGCCCGCGCGCTCCAGCACCTTCCTCGTGGCCGGCACCGGGCCGATGCCCATGACCGCCGATGCCACCCCGGCGGCCGCGCCGTCGACAATCCGGGCGCGGGCGTCCAGGCCCAGCCTGCGCACCGCGCCGGCGCTGGCCACAACGACGGCGGACGCGCCGTCGTTCAGTGAGCTGGCGTTCCCGGCGGTGACCACGCCGTCGGGCCGCACGATGGGCCGCAGCTTCGCCAGCGCCTCGATGCCGGTTTCCCGGCGCGGGCCCTCATCGGTCTTCACCACGCCCTTCCTGGTTTCCACCGGCATAATCTCGGCTGCGAACCGGCCTTCGTCGACGGCGGCGAGCGCCCGGGTATGGGAGCGCAGCGCAAACGCATCCGAGTCCTCCCGGGAGATCCCTTCCCGGGAGGCGAGCTCCTCGGCCGTTTCCGGCATCGAATAGGTGGTGCCGGGCAGGTCATAGAACTTCGGGTTGGTGAACCGGGCGCCGATGGCCGAGTCCGCCAGTTCCCCGGGCTTGGCGAAGGCCTTCTCCGGTTTGGCCAGCACCCAGGGGGCACGGGACATGGACTCCACTCCCCCGGCCACCACAATGTCCGCCGCCCCGGACTTCACCATCTGCGACGCCATCAGGATGGCGCTGAGTCCGGAGGCGCAGAGCCGGTTCACCGTCATGGCCGGTACCGTCTCCGGGAATCCGGCCAGCAGTGCGGCCATGCGGGCCACGTTCCGGTTGTCCTCCCCGGCCTGGTTGGTGCAGCCCAGGATTACCTCGTCCACATCGGCCGGGTTCACGCCGGCGCGGGCAACGGCGTCGCCGAGCACCAGCGCGGCCAGATCGTCGGGCCGGACCCCGGACAGGGAGCCGCCGTAGCGGCCCACGGGCGTGCGGACACCGGAAATCAAATAGGCCTCAGTCATGCACGAATACTACTGCGCATCAAATAGTAGTGTGATCCAGACGACAGTTAACGCGTTCGGGAGCCGGCGCCCCATGCCCGGCACCCAAGGAGGATCGGCACATGAGCATTCCCGCAGCAGACGGCATTCCGGCCGCAGGCAGTGATACCGGGGAAACATCCCCGTCCGCGGCAGACGCCCTGCGGACCGCGTCCGATGTGCTGGGACTGGACGCGCTGCTGACCGCTGAGGAACGAACGCTGCGCGAGCAGGTGCGCAGCTTCGTGGATGACCGCATCCGGCCCAACATCAAGGACTGGTATGAGGACGCGGTGTTCCCCGTGGAGATTGTCCGGGAGCTGGGCAGCCTGGGCCTGCTGGGGATGCATCTGGAGGGCTACGGGTGCCCGGGGCGCTCCGCCGTGGAATACGGCCTGGCTGCCATGGAACTGGAGGCCGGGGATTCCGGGCTGCGCACCTTCGTCTCCGTCCAGGGGTCACTGGCCATGACCGCTATCCACAAATGGGGCTCGGAGGAGCAGAAGAACCGGTATCTGCCCGGCATGGCCGCCGGCGAGCTGATCGGCTGCTTCGGACTCACCGAACCCACCGCGGGCTCGGATCCTTCCAGCATGGCCACCTTCGCGGAGCACGACGGCGAGGGGTGGGTTCTCAGCGGCGCCAAACGCTGGATCGGGCTGGCTTCCATTGCGGACCTTGCAGTGGTGTGGGCGCAGACCGCTGACGGGATCCGCGGGTTCCTGGTGCCCACGGATACCCCCGGATTCACGGCTGTGCCGATTGAACCGAAGCTGTCCATGCGTGCCTCCATCCAGTGCGATGTGTTCCTGGAGGATGTCCGGCTGCCGGAGACGGCGGTACTGCCCTGCGCGAAGGGCCTGCGCGGACCGTTCTCCTGCCTGAACGAGGCCCGCTACGGGATCCTGTGGGGTGCCATGGGCGCGGCCAGGGACAGCTATGAGGCGGCGCTGGCCTATTCACTGGAGCGGCTGCAGTTCGACAAACCCCTGGCGGCTTACCAAATCACGCAGGAGAAGCTGGTGAACATGCTCTTGGAGATCCAGAAGGGCGTGCTGCTGGCCATCCACACCGGGCGGATGAAGGACGCAGGAACGCTGGAACCGGTCCAGATTTCCGTAGGCAAGCTGAACAACGTGCGCGAGGCCATCACAATCTGCCGCGACGCCCGGGCGATTCTGGGCGGCAACGGCATCACGCTGGACTATTCACCGCTGCGGCACGCCAATAACCTCGAATCAGTCCGCACCTATGAGGGCACCGATGAGGTCCACACCCTGATCCTGGGCCAGCACATTACCGGAATCGGCGCGTTCCGGTAGGCCGGCCGCTAGAACTTGCCGCCCATGTATTCGCCCTCAGGCCAGGGAAAGCAGTCAGAACCGGAGGCAATACGAATCGTGCCGGGTTCCACTCCCCTTTTTATGAAGTAGATCTCCGCTGTATCCGGAGAACGCAACTGGACTTCGTAGTGTCCTGCCGGAGCTGGGTCCCGCACCTTGATGTCGAAGCGGCTGTCCCGGTACTTCGCCTCCAACTCCCGAACGAGCGGCTCCGGCTCCGTTCCCTCACTTAAGGTCACGGTGGTCGCACCGTGCCAGTTCACTGCAGAGTCACCGCACTGGATCAGAACCCCCTCCGGCATTTGCTCGGCCTCGGCCACCAAGTCCGGCGGAAGCGAATCGGCGATCTCCAATTCCATGGCCTGTGTCCGGGCTTTAGCGTCCTGCCAGGTCAGCTCGTCCCCTCCGGCCGGCGCGGACGAATCCTCAGCGCAGCCCATGACGCAGAGCACCAGCACCAGCGATGCAACGGACCGTGTCCGGGCCACACCTCCACCTTTCAAAGCCCGGGAACTCAAAAATCCCCCCGGATCGTTTCGTCCGCAGGCCAGGGAAAGCACTCGGAGCCGGAAGCGATACGGATCGTGGAGGGATCAAATCCTTCCCCGATGATGTAAATTTCGGCCGTATCCGGCGAGCGCAGTTGAACTTCGTAGTGTCCTGCCGGAGCTGGGTCCCGCACCTTTATCTGGAAGCGGCTGTCCCGGTACTTCGCCTCCAGTTCCCGAACGAGCGGCTCCGACTCAGTCCCCTCAGTCAAAGTCACGGTGGTCGCGCCATGCCAGTTGACGGAAGAGTCACCGCACTCGATCAGACCCCCCTTCGGCATTTGCTCGGCCTCGGCCACCACGTCCGGCGGAAGCGAATCGGCGATCTCCAATTCCATGGCCTGTGTCCGGGCTTTAGCGTCCTGCCAGGTCAGCTCGTCCCCTCCGGCGGGCGCGGACGAATCCTCACCGCAGCCTGCAAGGTTAAGCAGGAGAATCACACCTACGACCGCCGCTTGCCCCCGAATCATTCCGTTGCGCACCAGAAGGCCGCCGTCTAGAACTTACCGCCCATGTATTCGTCCTCAGGCCAAGGGAAGCAATCAGAACCGGAGGCAATACGAATCGTGGAGGGATCAAGTCCTTCGCCGATGATATAGATTTCGGCCGTATCCGGAGAGCGCAGCTGAACTTCGTAATGTCCCGCCGGTGCGGGGTCCCGCACCTTTATCTGGAAGCGGCTGTCCCGGTACTTCGCCTCCAACTCCCGAACGAGCGGGTCCGGCTCAGTTCCCTCACTCAAAGTAACGGTGGTCGCGCCGTGCCAGTTCACAGCAGAGTCACCACACTTGATCAGAACCCCGTCCGGCATTTGCTCGATCCCGGCCACTAAGTCCAAAGGAAGCGAATCGGCGATCTCCAATTCCATGGCCTGTGTTCGGGCCTTTGCGTCCTGCCAGGTCAGCTCTGATGCCACGGATGTGTTCCCTTCGGTAGGACTTGCTGGTGTCGGCGTCTCCGCCGCGTTGCTTGCACAGCCGACGAGGCCTAGCAGCAGGATCATTGCTGCGGCGGTGCATCTGGCTCGGGTCATTGCATTACCTCTCGGAGCGCATCTTCCAGCAATTCTGCATTGTCCTTGCTGTTCGTTGTGGGGAGCGAATGGTCCTCAATCGGAGTGCTGTCAGGCCAGAAGGTCCCCTCATTGGGGACGGCATACTCGTGATTGGTGAATGCATCATGTTCGCTGGGAATCTTGTCATCCCAGACCAATCCCCTTCTTTGTGCCCAGAGCAGGGCATCCGTACCGTAAACGTAATTCGAATAACTAGTATCCTCGTCCGGCTCCCATTCTTCGTGCATCCCCGCCCCGGACAGGGACAGGGACTTGTCATATTCCGCCCCGTGGATTTCCGAACTGGTGAGGTTGACGTAGCCCCAGCTGTGACCGATGCCAACCTGCTCGGTGCCCTGCAAGGCCGGGTCGGTGAGCATTCCGTGCTGAAAGCCGGCCAGCTGTCTGCCGGCGTCGTAACCCATCTGCGGATCATTGGCTTCCAGGAGTCGCCGGAGGTCCTCCCCGCCTTCCTCCTGATTCTCCCCGGGGAAAAGCCCGTCCTTATACACAAATGCCACCGTATTCGGGGCCATACCCACCATGTAGTTCGCGAAGTCCTGGACTCCTCCGGTATAGAAACTCTTCATGCTCGTGAACGTGCCGGGAACATACGTGATCGTGCGCTGCGTGTCCGGGCCCGGGGTCCCGAGCATTTCAATGATCCGCGATTCGCCGCGGTTGTACAGATACAGCTGCACCTGGCCGGCTTCGACCCTTTTCAGGTACTCGATTTCCTTCATCAGCATCGCCTCGCGTGCCTCGGAGTCGCCGCCGATCTCCCGCAGCCGGGCCAGCTGCGCCTCGGCAATTTCAATGTCCTTGACCGCGGCGATGCTGTTGGCGTGCACGCGGGCCAGTGCCGGCACCCCGTCGAGGGACCCGAAGACCTTCGGCGCCGATTCCAGCAGCACCAGCTGCTGAGCCGTGAAGCCGTTGGCCGCGTTGCCCGAGGCCTGCAACTCGGCCCACCACTCGGCGATGCGTTCTGCTGACACCGACGGCAGGTGTGTGAGCCACGCCGGATTCTTCGACGCCACTTCGAGGTCAACCGGCGAGGCCGTTTCGAAGAACTTCAGAAGTGCCTCCCCGCGCACGGATCCGGGGGAAATGGCCAGGGCCAACGCCGTGGAGGACAGCTCCACCGAACCGGCCAGGTCACCGTCCTGCCCTGCGGTGCTGAAGGCCTGCCCGATCTGCCACAGCTTTCCTGCGTCGTCACGGTCATCCTGGTTGTATTGGGAGACCGCCGGCCCGAAGGTGCCGACGTCGATCACCACCCAGGAACACGAGTTCCGGAAGCTGTCCAAAGCCCGGACAACATCCTGGCAGACCGGTTCAGCCGCATCCTCCTGGTCAAAGATCAGCGATGCTGCCTTCTTCAGGGCATCCGGCACTGCGGAACTCGTGCCCGGCGTCCCGCTGACTGCCCAATTGTGGAGCTGGAAGACCATCGATGGGAAGGCCACCTCGGGGCGGGGCACCTCGGACTCGAACAACTCCCCCGGGGCTGAAAACCCCGGAAGCCGGTCCCGGAGGTAATCGGCGCCAGCGGCTACCATGCCCTCCTCAAGCAGCTTGAACAGGGTCCTCGCCTGCTTTTCCTTGAGGTCCTGACGGGCCTGTTCGGCCTGGGTCTTCGCGAACCGAACCTGACGGGCAACATCCTCCAGCGCGCCGATCAGGATGTTCCGTGCTGCCAGCTGCGCTGCGGCATTCCGGCGGTACGAGTCCGCGAACGGGCCGCGGAATTCTTCCAGCGCTTCTCCCGTAGCCGAGGCCCGCGGACCGCACTGCTCACCCAACGCAGCGGCGGCCTCGTCACAGGCCGCTATGAGCTGGTCAGCCGTGCCAGCATCAAAGTCCATTTCAGGATCCCCCATCCCCCGGCAAGCACTTCCGCTTCTGAGCCGCAGGATAAACAGTACAGCCGACGCCGGGCACCCGGTACCGCGGGGCCTTCACGCCTGCCGCCGTGTCAGCCCGGGTGGCGGACTGCGTAGCCGCCTACCCGCGAACCCGACTAGCTGACGGGTTGCGTTGCTGCGGGGCCAGGGACGTTCACCGGCTCGGCGATCCGCGGCGACGACGGCGGGCTCGGCACCGGCGCAGGCGGCTGCGGTGACGGAATCCGGGGAGTCCCCGGGGCCGTGGGCGAAGGCTCCGGCGGTACCGGCGGCGGCGACGGCGTGGGCAGTTCCGGGTCCGGCGCAGGAATCGTGGGCGGAGCCGACGGGGACGGTGCAGGCTCCGAGGGTTCAGCCGACGGCGGTTCCGGCTGCTCGGACGGGGTTTGCGGAGGTTTCTGGGCCGGGGCCGGCGCGGCCGGGGGTTGCTGTGGTGGATTCGCCGGCCGGGGAGCCGCGGGTGGCTGCTGTGCTG
>NZ_JBNHFW010000043.1:0-14078 GCF_059090685.1 Arthrobacter sp. Y3225209 | reverse complement strand
CCCGGACGCTACCGCGGTCGCTGCCCGAACGCCAGCGCGGAGGCGCCCCGGAGGCTACCGCGGTCGCTACAGTGGTCGCTGTCCGGACGCTAGCGCGGACGCTGCCCGGCGTGCTGGCGGGCCAGGTCGGAAAGCTTGGACAGGTCGGAAAGATCCTCTTCGGACCGCGGCACCGGCTCAAAGCTGCCGAACTTCCGGACCGCTGCCTGCTCGATGAGGAAATCCGCAATGGCCGGATTCTTCGGCAGCAGGGAACCGTGCAGGTAGCTGGCCACCACGTTCTTATACCGGGCGCCCTCGGTGCTGTCCTTGGTGTTGTTGCCTTCGCCCTTGCGGACTTCGGCCAACGGCTCGACGCCGGGACCGAGGAAGGTCTGGCCGCTGTGGTTCTCGTAGCCGTGGATCTCGCCGAACTCGCTGCTGACCGAGAGGACGTTGCCGATCAGCCGGACATCCCCGCCGTGGGTTTCCAGATCCAGGATCCCGATCCCCGGAATCAGCGTCCCTTCGTGGGTCTTGAAGAACTTTCCGAAGAGCTGGTAGAGCCCGCAGATCACCAGCATCGGCAGGCCGTCGTCGGCCAGCTTACGGAGGGTGGGGGCAAGCTGCTGGAGGTCCTGCTGGATCACTACCTGTCCACTGTCCTGGCCGCCGCCGCCCACAATGATGTCGACGTCGGACGGGAACTCGTCGCCGGCGTTGTATTCCTCGACGACCGGGGAGTAGCCGTACCACTTCAGCCGCTGCTTGAGCACCAGGACATTGCCCCAGTCTCCATAGATATTCATTTCCCGCGGGTACAGCTGCAGGATCCTGATCGTACGGTCCGCACTCATGAGACCACCTCCACCTTCGTGATCTTGGAGAGCTCCCGACGCACGGCCAGCATGGCGGTGTACGTGCAGAAGATCCGCATGGGGACCCCGGGGGAGTCCTTGATAAAACGTTTCAGGCCATCGGTAATGTCCGGCTCGATGGTGCGGACGGGCACGTCGTCATACTTCAGGCGCAGCGCCATGTCGTAGGCCCGCACGCCGCTCACCACGTCGACGCCGCCGTCGGCCAGCGATTCGAAGTCCACGTCCCACAGCCAGGACATGTCCCGGCCGTCGGCGTAGTTGTCATTGATGGCGATCATGGTCGAGTACCCGTGCGCCGCGAAGGACTTCAGGCCGAGGCGGAAGCCGCTGGGGTTCTTCACCAGCACCAGTTCCAGCGGCTGGCCGTTGACGGTCAGGGATTCCCCGCGCCCGAAGGCCGGCTCAACATTGGCCAGTGCCTCGAACAGGGCGTCGGAATCCAGGTCGGCGCCCTTGATGGTCCGTGCAAAGGCCAGTGCGGCTGCGGCATTAAAGATGTTGTAGACCCCGCGCAGCTTCAGTCCCGAGGACCGCACCTGGCCGTCCACCAGGAAGTCGGCGTCGGCCTCGCCCACGCGCTGCAGGACGACGTCGGCCTCCTGGGTGGCCGCGAGGGCCTCGGCCAGGCTGCCGCGCATCTCGTCGTCGTTGGGGAAGGTGCTGCGCAGTGATGCGTCCAGTCCGAAGTACGCGGCGCGCTGTCCGTTCAGGGACTCGGCGATGCCGGCCACCCGGGGGTCCTCGCGGTTCAGCACCACGGTCTCGGTGGTGGCGCGGGCAATCTGCTCCAGCAGCCGGGTGGTCTTATCGATTTCGCCGAACCGGTCCAGCTGGTCCCGCAGTACGTTCAGCAGCAGGCTGTAGCGGGGCCGGATCAGCTTCACGAAGTGCACCGCATGTGCCTCATCCAGTTCCAGGACGGCAATATCGGCATCGAGCCGGCCGCGGAGGTTCACCTCTCCCAGCAGGGCAGCCGCCACACCGCGGGTGAAGTTGCTGCCGGTGCGGTTGGTAAAGACCTTCAGGCCCTGGCTTTCGAGCAGCTCCACCACCATCTTGGTGGTGGTGGTTTTGCCGTTGGTTCCGGAGACGACGGCGACGCCGAGCGGCAGGTCCGCGAGGGTGCGGCGGATGAAGTCGGGATCGATTTTCTCCACCACCAGGCCCGGCAGGGCGGAACCGCCGCCGCGCAGCTTGGAGGCACTGCGGACCAGTTTTCCGACCAGGATGGAGAAAGAACTCATGGTTACTGAATATAGCGCACGGCCATATCTCCGGACGCTGCGGGCCGTTGCCCGGCCGGGGTACCGTGGGCGTGCGCCGGGCTGCCTAGAATAAGGCAATGACCAACTTCACAGGTTCCCCCGGCACAGGCCTGCGGGTGGGGGTCCTGGCACTGCAGGGCGGCGTGCGTGAACATGCGGCGGCCATCGCGGCGACGGGGGCAGCCGCTGTTCCCGTCCGCCGTCCCGGCGACCTGGAGGGGTTGTCCGGGCTGGTGCTGCCGGGCGGGGAATCCACCACCATAGGCAAGCTGCTGCGCACCTACGGCCTGGCGGACCCGCTCGAAGATGCCATCTCCGGCGGGTTCCCGGTATACGGATCCTGTGCCGGGCTGATTCTGCTGGCGGACCGTCTGGTGGATCCGGCCACTGATCGTGACGGGCGTCCACAGGAAACCCTTGGGGGACTGGATATCCTGGTGCGCCGAAACGCGTTCGGGCGCCAGCGCGAGTCCTTTGAAACACAGCTTGTGTTCGACGGCCTGGATTCCCTTCCGTCACTGCCTCCCGGCGCAGAGCCGCCCCCGGTCCAGGCAGTGTTTATCCGGGCACCCGAAGTGGAGAAGGCAGGCGACTCGGTGCGCGTCCTGGCCCGGGTCCGGGACGCGCAGCCTGGTCCCGTTCCGCTCCCTTCCATGAACCGGTCAGCGGATCCGGGCATGGTTTCGGCGCCGGAACCGGATTCGGTCGCTAGAATTGTGGCAGTGCGTTCAGGGAATCTGCTGGCAACCTCTTTCCATCCGGAAATAACGGGGGAGCTCCGCATCCATGAACTATTTATCCAGATGATCAGAGGAGAAGCGTAGAGCATGTCGGGCCACTCTAAATGGGCAACCACCAAGCACAAGAAGGCCGTAATTGATGCCAAGCGCGCCAAGTCCTTCGCCAAGCTGATCAAGAACATCGAAGTTGCAGCACGTGCCGGCGGAGCCGACATGGCGGGCAACCCGGCCCTTGAACTGGCCGTGTCCAAGGCCAAGAAGACGTCCGTGCCGATCGACAACATCAACCGTGCCGTCAAGCGCGGCGCCGGTCTGCTCGGCGAGGCCGTCGACTACCAGACCATCATGTACGAAGGCTACGGACCCCAGGGCTCGGCCCTGCTGATCGAGTGCCTCACGGACAACAAAAACCGTGCCGCCTCCGAGGTGCGCCTGGCGGTTACCCGCAACGGCGGCAACATGGGCGATCCCGGATCCGTGGCCTACATGTTCACCCGCAAGGGCGTGGTCAACCTGCCCAAGAACGGCCTGACCGAGGATGACCTGCTGATGGCCGTCCTGGACGCCGGAGCCGATGAGGTCAAGGAATCCGGGGAGAACTTCGAGATCATTTCCGAGCCGCAGGACCTGCGCGCCGTCGTGGGTGCCCTGGAGGAAGCCGGCATCGACTACGAAACGGATGAAGCGGAGTTCGTTCCGTCCATGCACGTGTCCCTGGATGCCGATGCAGCCCGGAAGTTCCTGAAGCTGGTTGACGCGCTCGAAGACCTCGACGACGTCCAGAACGTGTACTCCAACGCAGACATCCCGGCCGAGGTTATGGCCGAGCTTGAAGAAGACGACTAAGCAGCCCGCTCAGTGTCTTTACGCGTCCTGGGGGTGGACCCCGGCCTGACCCGCTGCGGCCTCGGAGTAGTAGAGGTCGAAGGGAACCGCCGGGCCACCCTTGTGGCCGTGGGAGTTGTCGGCACAGTGGCAGGAACGGCGCTGGACGCCCGCCTGCTGGTGATTTCCGAAGCGATCGAACTGTGGCTGGACACCCACCGGCCTGATGTCCTCGCCGTGGAACGGGTGTTCAGCCAGCTCAACGTCAGCACCGTCATGGGCACCGCCCAGGCCTCGGGTGTCGTTATTGCCGCCGCGGCACGGCGCGGGATCCCCGTGGCGCTGCACACCCCCACCGAGGTGAAGGCCGCGGTCACCGGGTCCGGCTCGGCGAATAAGGACGCGGTGGGCAAGATGGTCACCAAGATCCTCCGGCTGGATGAAATGCCCAAACCGGCCGACGCCGCCGACGCCCTGGCCCTGGCCATCACCCACGCCTGGCGCCGCGGCGTCGCCGGCCCCGGACCTACGGCAGGTTCGGCATCCAGGGGTGCCGCGCCGGCATCGGGACAAACCCCGGCCCAGCGGCTGTGGGCCGAGGCGGAAGCCCGGGCAAAACGCGGAAGCTACTGATCAGCACGGCAATGCGGGCGCCAGCAAGTAGGGTATTCGTAGATATGTTCTATACAGCCTCTGGAGTTCCTTCATGATCAGTTCCCTCCGCGGGGTCGTTTCGCACGTCGGCCTCACCTCCGCCGTCATTGATGTGCACGGGCTCGGGATGCTGATCCAGGCCACCCCGCAGACCCTGGCAACCCTGCGCACGGGCAATGAAGCGTTCATCCACACCGCCATGATTGTCCGTGAGGACTCCATGACGCTCTACGGGTTCACCGACGCGGACCAGCGGGAGGTCTTCGAAATCCTCCTGGGCGTCAGTGGCGTCGGACCGCGGATCGCGCTGGCCGTCCTGGCCGTGCATACCCCCGAAGCCATCCGGGTGGCGGCGTCCAGCGGGGATGACAAAGCCTTCAGCAAGGTCTCCGGTATCGGGCCCAAGGGAGCCCGCCGGATTGTCCTGGAACTGGCGGACAAGCTGGTGCCGCAGGGCACCGTGGAGAACCCGGCCGCCCCGCGCTGGCAGGAGCAGGTCCTTGCCGCCATGACCGGGCTGGGCTGGTCCGAGAAGGATGCCACCGCCGCCATCGAGGACACCGCCGCTGAATACCCGGACATCGCGGCCGCCGGCAACGTCGGGGAAATCCTGAAACTGACCCTGCGCAGGCTGGGTACCGACGGCGCCCGGACCGCTTCGCGCCGGAAGGCCGGCTGACGTGCCTACTGCTGATTCCCTGGTTGCCCCCGGTCCGGATCCGGACGACAAAGCCATTGAAGCGGCCCTTCGGCCCAAGAATCTTGATGATTTCGTGGGGCAGAAACGCGTCCGCGAACAGCTCTCCCTGGTCCTGGAAGCATCCCGCCTGCGCGGCCGCAGCGCAGACCACGTCCTGCTCTCCGGCCCTCCCGGCCTGGGCAAGACCACACTCTCCATGATCATTGCCGCGGAAATGAACGCACCTCTGCGGATCAGTTCCGGCCCCGCTATCCAGCATGCCGGCGACCTCGCCGCCATTCTTTCCTCCCTGACCGAGGGGGAGGTGCTGTTCCTGGATGAAATCCACCGGATGTCCCGCCCGGCGGAGGAAATGCTCTACATGGCCATGGAGGATTTCCGGGTGGACATTGTGGTGGGCAAGGGAGCAGGAGCCACTGCCATCCCGCTGGAGCTTCCCCCGTTCACCCTGGTCGGTGCCACCACGCGGGCCGGCCTGCTGCCGGGCCCGCTGCGGGACCGCTTCGGTTTCACCGGTCATCTGGAGTTCTACTCCACCGACGAGCTGGAACTGGTACTGCGCCGCTCGGCCATGCTGATGGACATGAAGGTCAACTCGGCCGGCTTTGCCGAAGTGGCCGGCCGCTCCCGCGGTACGCCCCGAATCGCGAACCGGCTCCTGCGCCGCGTCCGGGACTGGGCCCTGGTGCACGGGGTCGAACAGATTGACGCCCGTTCCGCCGGTGCCGCCCTGGATATGTATGAAGTGGATGTGCTGGGGCTGGACCGGTTGGACCGGGCTGTGCTGACGGCGCTGATCACCAAGTTCAACGGGGGACCGGTGGGGCTGTCCACGCTGGCCATTGCCGTTGGCGAGGAACCCGAGACCGTGGAAACCGTCGCCGAACCGTATTTGGTCCGCGAAGGCCTGCTGGGCAGGACCCCGCGCGGACGGATCGCCACCCGTGCCGCCTGGGAGCATCTGGGGCTGCAGATGCCTGAACACGTCGCTGCGGCCATGCCGGCGAACATGTTCTCCGGACCGGGGATAAACACGACCTCTTCGCCCGGCGAGGGACTGGCCTCGGAAACTTAACAGGAGCCTTTCACGTTTTCCCCTTAGACTGGCTCTAGGCACGGTCCCGGCCCGGATGCCCGGATGTGCCACAACCTTCCTCAAAAGAAACGGATTTCCCCACGTGAATATCGCTGATCTCTTCATTCCCCTGCTTCTGGCGGTCTTCGTCATCATGATGTTCCGCAAGCAGAAGAAGACGACGCAGTCGGTGGCCCAGCAGCGCTCCCAGATGGTTCCGGGCACCGAGGTGATGACCCAGTTCGGGCTTTTCGGACGGATCGTTTCCGTGGACCAGGAGGAAAACAAGGCAGTCCTGGAACTCTCCCCGGGCAACACCGCGACCGTGCACCTGCAGGCGCTGACCAAGGTAGTTGTGCAGCAGCCCGCTGAAGAGGCAGAGGCCGAGGAAACCCCGCAGGTTCCCGACGATGCGTCCTCCCTGACCCTGGGCAAGGGTGCGGCACGGGATGCCGACGCGAATCAGGATTCCTCCGCCCGGAATGAGACGCCTGAAGAAACACTCAAGCGCCTGAGCCGCGACGATACAAAAGAGAACTAGACTCTCCACGAGCTAAGCAGGGCATTGCCGCCCTGCTTGCCTCACCGGAGCCCGCTCGGCGCCGGTGATCTTCGCCCCAAAGGAAAATTCCCTATGCCCCGTACCGGCCCCGGCTCGGCCGCGAAAAAGACGCTCATTTGGCTGGGCGTCATTTTTGCTGCCCTGGCCCTCCTGCTTGGTGGCGGCTCCATGTGGAGCAACGCCAGCTGGACCCCAAAACTTGCCCTCGACCTCGAGGGCGGCACCCAGATGATCCTTGCTCCCAAGGTTCAGGGAGCCAGCTCCGATATCAACGCCGAACAGCTGGAGCAGGCGGTGGAGATCATCCGCCAGCGTGTGGACGGCAGCGGTGTCTCCGAAGCCGAGATCAGCACGCAGTCCAACCGCAACGTGGTGGTCTCCCTGCCGGGTGTTCCCGATGCAGAGACACGTGAGCTGATCCAGGCCTCGGCGCAGATGGAGTTCCGCCCGGTCCTGGCCGGCGGCGGCGGGCAGGGTGCGGCAGTCACCGATCCGACACCGGCGGAGCAGCTTCCCACGCCCACGGCGGAGCCCACGGACGGATCCGATCCGAACTGGATCTCCCCGGAACTGCAGACCGAGTTCGAAACCACGGACTGCCTGAACCCGGACACCCTGGCCAACGCTGAACAGGCCGCTGCCGACCAGCCCATGGTCGCCTGCGAGCCCGGCACCGCCGGCAAGTACATCCTCGGCCCGGTGGAAGTTCCCGGTGCCGAGATTTCCACGGCCAGCTTCGGCATGGCGCAGGGAAACAACGGCATCTCCACCAACCAGTGGGCCGTCAACATCGAGTTCAACCGTGAAGGTACGGACACCTTCCGCCAGGTCACCGAGCGGCTGTTCGCGTTCCCGCAGGGCGATCCGCGGAACCAGTTCGCGATTGTCCTGGACGGGCAGATCATCTCCGCCCCCACGGTCAACGCCGTCATCACCGACGGCAAGCCGCAGATCACCGGCAACTTCACGCAGGAAAGCGCCGAGGCGCTGTCCGAGCAGCTGAAGTACGGCGCACTGCCCATCAGCTTTGAAATCCAGAGCGAGCAGCAGGTCTCCGCCACCCTCGGTGCCGACCAGCTGCGGATGGGCATCATTGCCGGCCTGATCGGCCTGATTCTGGTGGCCGTCTACTCCCTGTTCCAGTACCGGGCCCTCGGGCTGGTGACCATCGCCTCGCTGGTGGTCGCCGGTGTGCTGACCTACCTGGCCATCGCCATCCTGGGCTGGAGCCAGAACTACCGGCTCTCGCTGGCCGGGGTGGCCGGTCTGATTGTCGCCATCGGCCAGACCGCTGACTCGTTCATCGTCTACTTTGAACGCATCCGTGATGAGCTCCGTGACGGACGCAGCCTGGTCTCGGCAGTGGACAACGGCTGGAAGCGCGCCAAGCGCACAGTGCTGGCCTCCAAGGCAGTAAACATTCTTGCCGCCGTCGTGCTCTACTTCGTGGCCGTTGGCAACGTCCGCGGGTTCGCGTTCACCCTGGGGCTTACGGCTATTGCCGACCTCATTGTGGTGTTTATGTTTACCCACCCGACCATGGTGCTGCTGGCCCGGACCAGGTTCTTCGGCGAAGGGCACCGGTTCTCCGGCCTGGATACCACCAAACTCGGCGCGGTGCCGCTGTACCGGGGCGCCGGACGCCTGCGTGAGCCAGGTGATTCTCCGGCACTGCGCGGCAAGAACAAGGCCGCCGCGAAGGAAGCTGAACGGCGCCTGACCATCGCAGAGCGGCGGCTTGCCGAGAAGCAGAACTCCATGGCCGGCAGCGGCCGCAGCTCCGAAAAGGACGGCGAGTAATGAGCAAGCTCCCCAGTTTCGCCGCATTCGGCAATGATCTGTACACCGGAAAGCGTTCCTACAACTTCGTTGGCAAAGCGAAGCTGTGGTTCCTGATCGCGGCTGCCGCGGTACTGCTTTCCATCCTGATCCCGGTAGCCAAGGGCGGATTCAACCTCGGTATCGAATTCCGCGGCGGTTCCGAGTTCACCGTCTCCAACGTCAGCAATACGGACGTCAGCCGCGGTGAGGAAGCCGTTGCCGAAGTGGCCGGGAGCTCCGACCCCAAGGTCACGAACATCGCTCCGGGCACCATGCGGATCCAGACCGAAAAGCTCAGCGATGACCAGACCATCCAGGTCAAGGAGTCGCTGGCGGACACCTACGATGTCAGCCAGGACGAGGTGACCTCGACCTTCATCGGCCCCACCTGGGGCAGTGATGTGAGCCGGCAGGCACTGGTGGGCCTGATTGTTTTCGTGGCCCTGGCTGCGGTGCTGATGGCGCTGTATTTCCGGACCTGGAAAATGTCCCTGGCTGCCGTTACCGGACTGCTGGTGGTGATGGTGGTGACCGCCGGGGTGTACGCGCTGATCGGCTTTGAAGTCACGCCGTCCGCCATTATCGGTTTCCTGACGGTGCTGAGCTACTCGCTCTATGACACGGTGGTGGTCTTCGACAAGGTCCGGGAAAACACCAAGGACCTGGACAAGCGAACCAAGCGCACCTTCGCCGAGGAGGTGAACCTGGCCGTCAACCAGACCCTGGTCCGGTCCATCAACACCTCCGTGGTGGCGGTACTGCCGGTGGCATCCATCCTGTTCATCGGTGCCCTGCTGCTGGGCGCCGGCACCCTGAAGGACCTGTCCCTGGCACTGTTTGTCGGGATCATCCTGGGCACCATTGCCACCATCTACGTTGCGGCGCCGATGTATGCATGGCTGCGCCGGAACGAGCCGGATATCCGCAAGCAGGCCAAGCGGGTAGCCGAACGCCGGGCCCTGGAAGCAAAGACCGAGACGGTAAGCGCCTAGCCCGGGAGCATCAATCCACCTGCCAGGTTCCGTACTCCGCCCAAGGAGTACGGAACCTGCGGTTTAAGTGCGGCACAGGCAGGCTTAGACTGGTGGACAGGGCATTTTTGTGCAGCCGTCATGTGAACGTTGAGCACCAGCTTTTAAAGCATGGAAGAAAGGTCGGCAGTGGCCAACAGTGCAACGCCTGCCAATGAGGCAGGAAATGGCCGTACCACCGGGATTGCAAGTGGCACGGAGAGCGCCGCAGGTACTGAGGCTGCGGCGGTGGAGCCTGCTCCCAGGCCGGCAGCAGGCCGGCGCCACTCCACCCGGGCGCGCCTTGCCCGCCTGGCCGGCCGCGGCAACCCCGGCTACTCGCCGATGCTGGAGCCGCTGCTGCGCACTGTCCGGGTTAATAACCCGAGGGAAGACCTGGACCTGATCCAGCGGGCGTACGTGGTGGCCGAGCGCAGCCACGAGGGCCAGAAACGCAAGAGCGGCGATCCCTACATCACCCACCCCGTTGCCGTGGCCACCATCCTTGCTGAGCTGGGGATGACGGGTACAACACTGGCCGCTGCGCTGCTGCATGACACCGTGGAGGACACCAGCTACACGCTGGAAGAGCTCCGCCGCGAGTTCGGCCCCGAAGTGGCCATGCTGGTGGACGGCGTGACCAAGCTGGACAAGGTGACCTTCGGCGACGCCGCGCAGTCCGAGACCGTCCGCAAAATGGTGGTCGCCATGGCCAAGGACATCCGCGTCCTGGTTATCAAGCTCGCCGACAGGCTGCACAACGCCCGGACCTGGCGTTTCGTTTCCCCGGAGTCCTCCGCCAAAAAGGCCCGCGAAACCCTCGAAATCTTCGCCCCGCTGGCGCACCGCCTGGGTATGAACACCATCAAATGGGAGCTGGAGGATCTCTCCTTCGCAGCGCTGCACCCCAAGGTGTATGACGAAATTGTGCGAATGGTCGGCGACCGGACCCCCGAGCGGGAGAAGTACCTAAGCACCGTGCGGTCCCAGATTGCCGATGACCTGCACGCGGTGAAGATCAAGGCCACCATTACGGGCCGGCCCAAGCACTATTACTCCATCTACCAAAAGATGATTGTGCGGGGCAAAGACTTCGACGATATCCATGACCTGATGGGCGTGCGCGTCCTGGTGGACTCGGTGCGTGACTGCTATGCGACCCTGGGTGCCCTGCACGCGCGATGGAATCCGCTGCCCGGGCGGTTCAAGGATTACATCGCGATGCCGAAGTTCAACATGTACCAGTCGCTGCACACCACGGTGATCGGGCCCGGCGGCAAGCCGGTGGAAATCCAGATCCGTACGCATGACATGCACCGCCGTGCCGAGTACGGTGTGGCCGCGCACTGGAAGTACAAGGACGGGAACAAGGCGCCCGAAACCGCTGATGACATGGGCTGGCTGCGCAGCCTGGTGGACTGGCAGCAGGAAACGTCGGATCCGGACGAGTTCCTGGACTCCCTGCGGTTCGAAATCAATGCCCGTGAAGTGTTTGTATTTACCCCCAAGGGCGAGGTTATGGCCCTGCCCGCCGGGTCGACGCCGGTGGACTTTGCGTACGCGGTGCACACCGAGGTGGGTCACCGGACCATTGGCGCACGGGTCAACGGGAAGCTGGTTCCGCTGAACAGCGAACTCCAGCACGGCGACTGGGTGGAGATCTTCACGTCCAAGGCTGAAGGCGCCGGTCCCAGCCAGGACTGGCAGGGCTTCGTCAAGAGCCCGCGGGCACGCAACAAGATCCGCCAGTGGTTCACCAAGGAACGCCGTGAAGAGGCGATCGAAAAGGGCAAGGACCTGCTCACCCGCGGTATGCGCAAGCAGAACCTGCCGCTGCAGCGCCTGATGACCCATGACGCGCTGGTGGCTGTGGCGGAGGAACTGCACCATCAGGACATTTCCGCGCTTTACGCAGCCGTCGGCGACGGGCACACCTCGGCCCAGAATGTCATTGAGCATCTGGTCAACCTGATGGGCGGGCACCAGGGCGCCGAAGAGGATCTGGCCGAAACGCCGGTGTCCACGGCCGCCCGGCGTCCCAAGTTCACCGACTCCGGCGTTACGGTGCGCGGTGCCGGCGATGTGTGGATCAAGCTGGCCCGCTGCTGTACCCCGGTGCCGCCGGATCCGATCATCGGGTTCGTGACCCGGGGCTCGGGCGTCTCGGTGCACCGCAGCGACTGCCGCAACGTCCAGGAACTGCGGGCCGTGCCGGACCGCATTGTGCCGGTGGAATGGGCTCCGACCCAGTCCAGTGTTTTCCTGGTCGAAATCCAGGTCGAGGCGCTGGACCGCAAGAGCCTGCTCTCGGACGTCACGCGGGTGCTGTCCGAGAACCACGTGAATATCCTCTCTGCGAGCGTGAATACCTCCAGTGACCGGGTGGCCATGTCGAAGTTCGTGTTCGAGATGGGCGATCCGAAATACCTCAGCCACATCCTCAGCGCCGTCCGGAAGATCGACGGCGTGTTCGACGTCTACCGCACCACGGGGTCCCAGCGCCGGGTCTAGCCGCCGGATGACGGTGCCGGGTTATCCGCCCGGCGCCGACGCGGCGTCGATGCGTTCCAGCGCTGCGGCTTTGCCCGGCACCCGCCGGCCTGCGTCCAGGGCCCGCCGGACCAGTTCCAGCCGGCAGCCCAGCGCGGGGTGGGCGGCGAGCCGGCGCAGTGCCGGGACAGCGTCCACGGTGCGCGCATGCAGGGCTATGTCGACGGCGGTTCGCAATGGAGACGTCACCGGCACCGTTCCCACCAGGACACGGTCCGCCGGACCGAGGAGCACTTCGTGGAGGACCGCCGTGCTGAAGGGGCGCAGCGCACCCGTGCGACTGCGCCGGTCCGCCATCACATCCAGCCGCAGCGGCCGCCGGGCGCATCCGAAGATCCATGCCGCCGTCATCCTGCCCATGGTCAGCCGCGGCCGCAGTCCGGCGGGCAGTACCCGGGAAGCGGCCAAAGCGCGAATCACCGGGTCCGGCCGGACATCCCAGCGAACGTAGGTCTCGGCGTACACATGCCGCAGCAGGCCATCCATGGCCATTGCCTGCAGTTCGGCGTGGCCGAACGGCACACCCGCGGTATACAGGGCCCCGCCCGTGGACGTGACCTGGGGGAGTGCTCCCGGCGAAGGGAAAAGCTGGACCGGCATGGACACCAGCGTGGTCCGTGGCCCGGCAATGCGAAAGCCCCGCCCCTCCGTTGTGGATAACGGAGAGGCGGGGCCGGATGCTTCGGAGGTAGCTGCTAGGCGAAGTCCTGTGCGGACTTCTGCAGCATGGCCAGCCACTGCTGACGGGCCTCGAGGGCCTCGCGTGCGTCGGCGATCTTCTTGGCGTTGCCGGCCTTCTCGGCATCGGCAAGATCCTGCTCCAGGGACGCGATGGTCGCCTCGAGCTGGGACAGCGCAGAGTTGGTGCGTGCCTTCGTCTCGGGGTTGCTTCGCTGCCAGTGCTCGTCTTCGGCGGCCTTTACTGCCTCTTCCACCTTGCGGATTCCGGCTTCCATACGGCCCATGTCGGCGCGGGGCACCTTACCGGCGTCCTCCCAGCGCTCACGGATGGACTGAAGAGCCTTCCGGGCGGCGGCCAGGTCAGTGACCGGCAGCAGCCCCTGGGCTTCGGCAAGCAGTTCTTCCTTGACCACCAGGTTGGCGGCGAACTCCTCATCGATGACTTCATTCGCGGCCTGGCGGGCGGCAAAGAACTTGTCCTGGGCAGCACGGAAACGAGCCCACAGGGCGTCGTCGTCCTTGCGGCTGGCCCGCTTGGAGGCCTTCCACTCGTCCATCAGCTGCCGGTACTCAGCGGCGGTGTTGCCCCAGTCCGTGGAGGTGGACAGCTCTTCCGCACGGGCAATCAGTGCTTCCTTCGCGGACTTGGCGGAGGCGTTTTCACTGTCCAGCTGGGAGAAGTAGGCGCGGCGGTGCCGGTCGAACACCGTCCGGGCGGAGCGGAAACGCTTCCAGAGGGAATCCTCGGCGCTGCGGCCCAGCCGCGGACCGTTCTTCTGCGCGGACTTCCAGGCGTCGAAGAGCTCGTTCATCCGGTTGCTGCTGGTTTTCCACTGGATGCTCGCCGGGTCCTTGGCAGCAATCTCTTCAGCTTCGGCAACAATGGCTTCGCGGGCGGCAAGCTCCCGGGCCTTGATGGCTTCGGCTTCGGCGCGCTCGGCGGCCTCGGCCTCCTTCAGGGCGGTTTCCAGCGACTCGACGCGGGCATCCAGTGCCAGCACGTCACCCACCATCTTGCGCTCGGCGATCTGCTGGGCCAGGTGCTTGAGGGTCTTGCGGATATCGGCAGCCGGGGCCTTGACCTGGATCCGCTGTTCCAGCAGCAGCAGCTGGCTGGCGGCGTCGTCGTACTTGCGGACGAAGTAGGCCAGCGCTTCGTCCTTGGACGCATCGGGGAACTGGCCAACGGGGAATTCCTCGCCGTCAACCAGGAGGAAGACGTGGCCGTCCTCTTCGACGCGGGCAAACCGGGCTGCTTCCGCCAGGGGCGTGGAGTGGGCTGCGGGAGCCGCTACCACCGGCTGTGCGGCAGCGGCGGGCCGGGGGCCCGCGGCG
>NZ_JBNHFW010000042.1:0-15609 GCF_059090685.1 Arthrobacter sp. Y3225209 | reverse complement strand
GGGGCAGCGTGTCCGGCGGGGGCGGAGTGGCCGGGCCGGTCGGGCAGGGCGCTTGGCCCGGGGACGGCATGCCGGGTGGGCACCGTCACCGTGACACTGGCCACCGCATGTCCGGCACGGTCCAGGACAGGTACGGCCAGGGAGGAGAAGCCGTCTGAGACCTCGTCCTCCTCCCACGCGTAGCCGCGCTCCCGCACCTGTTCCAGCAGTCCGCTCAGGGAGGGACCCCCCGTGCGGGAGGACCGCATCACGTCCGCTTCCGGATACAGGGCCCGCAGCTGGGACTGGTTCATCGGGGCCAGCATGGCCCGCCCGCTGGCGGTGCGATGGGCCGGAAGCCGTACCCCGGCGTCGGTCACCAGTGGGGGCTGCCGCGGCGCACGTTCCTCGATCACGTAGATAACGTCGGCTCCCTGCAGCACCGCCAGATGCGCCGTGGCCCGGGTGCGGGTGACGAGCTTCCGCAACGGAAATCTCCCGATGCGCTGCAGAGGCGCCTGCCGGGCGTATCCGGTGCCCAGTTCATGAGCGGTGGCACCTAGCGCATACTTGCTCTCCTCCGGCAGGTGCACTGCAAAACCGTCGGCCACCAGCGCGGCAAGCAGATGATAGGTAGTGGAACGGGGCAGGGAGAGATCCCTGGCCACGGCACCGGCGCTGACCGGCCCGGCCTGCCGGCCAAGGTAGCGGAGGATGGACAGGACCTGCGCCGCCGCCGGGACCTGGACGCGGGAATAACTGGCGGACATGGGCTGAGTCTAGGGCAGTGTCTGGTATCCCAGAAACGGAATGCGCCCGGAACGTAAATTTGGTGCCGCAGCGGTGGTGAGATGGAAGCTCGCAGCATACCGGCCGGGACTGCACGGGCAGCCGGCATGGAAACGGAGAGTTTTCTCCGCGAGGACGGAGAGAAATGCACGTTGAACAGGGCCTTGAGGCCGTTGAGCTGGGGACCGGGCCGCTGGCGGCGCGGGACATCGTGGCGGTGGCCCGGCACGGGGCCAGGGTGGATCTTGCCCCCGAGGCACTGGCCGCCATGGCCTCCTCACGCAGCGTCATCGACAACCTGGCAGCGGATGACAAACCCCATTACGGTGTCTCCACCGGGTTCGGCGCCCTGGCCGTCAAGCAGATCCCGCCGTACCAGCGGACCCAGCTGCAGCGCTCACTGATCCGCAGCCACGCGGCGTCGTCGGGCGCTGAAGTGGACCGCGAGGTGGTGCGTGCGCTCATGCTCAACCGTCTCTCCACGCTGGCTACCGGCCGGACGGGCGTACGTCCCGGGATTGCCCTGGCCTACGCCGGACTCCTGAACGCCGGTATCACCCCCGTTGTCGGGGAATACGGTTCGCTGGGATGCTCCGGTGATCTGGCGCCTCTGTCCCACTGTGCCCTGGCCCTGATGGGCGAGGGGGAGGTTCGGACGCCGGATGGCCGGATGCTCCCCGCGGCCACAGCGCTCGCGGACGCCGGACTCACTCCCGTGCAGCTGAGGGAGAAGGAAGGCCTTGCGCTGATCAACGGCACGGACGGAATGCTGGGCATGCTGACACTGGCGCTCGCGGATCTGCACCGCCTGCTGTCCACCGCGGATCTGGCCGCCGCCATGAGTGTTGAAGGGCTGCTGGGCAGCGACTCGGTGTTCGCGGCAGACCTTCAGGAACTGCGTCCGCAGCACGGCCAGGCCGAGTCCGCCGCCAACATCCGGTCCATACTCGCCGGTTCGGTGCTGATCGAGGAGCACAAGACCGGCGGTTTCACCCGCGTGCAGGACGCGTATTCGCTCCGTTGCGCTCCCCAGGTCCATGGCGCTGCACGGTCCACTCTGGCCCACGCGGAAAGCGTGGCCGCCGCTGAGCGCGCCTCCGCCGTCGACAATCCGGTGGTGACCCTGGACGGACGGCTGGAATCCAACGGCAACTTCCACGGTGCGCCGGTGGCCTATGTGCTGGATTTCCTGGCCATTGCCGTCGCTGACGTGGCCTCCATGAGCGAACGCCGCACCGACAGGTTCCTGGACAGGTCCCGCAGCCACGGACTGAATGCCTTCCTGGCCCACGACCCAGGGGTGGACTCGGGACACATGATCGCCCAATACACGCAGGCCGGCATAGTCTCCGAACTTAAGCGGCTCGCGGTTCCGGCGTCCGTGGATTCCATCCCGTCCTCGGCCATGCAGGAGGATCATGTCTCCATGGGCTGGGCTGCGGGGCTGAAACTGCGCCGTGCGCTGGACGGACTCACCCGGGTGCTCGCCATAGAGCTGCTGACCGCCGCCCGCGCACTGGACATGCGCGACGGCGGACTGGCCACCACACGCAGCGCCCCCGCCGTGGCGGCGGGCCGGGCCGCGATCCGGGAGGTCGTGGCCGGTCCGGGACCGGACAGGTACCTTGCCCCGGAGATCGAGGCGGTACGGGTCCTTGTGGACGGCGGCACCCTCCTGGCTGCCGTGGAGGACAGACTGGGAACCCGGCTGTACTGAGTTTTCCCTGATTCCGGGAGATCGGGCGTGCGGTGGTATGCCCGCGCTAGGCTGTGCGGATGAATAAGTGCGGATGAATAAGCAGGAGCGTCGCGGATGAATGAGCAGGAGCGCCCGGAAGGAACTGAGCGGCGGCTGACCGCCCGCGTCACCGGCGAAGTGCAGGGAGTGGGGTTCCGGTACCGGGCCCGGGGCCGTGCCGTGCAGCTGGGACTGACCGGGGCGGTTTCCAATATGCCGGATGGATCCGTGCGGTTGGTTGCCGAGGGCCGAGAGCCGGCCCTGGACGGACTCCGGGAGTATCTGCGCGGCCCGGAAGCTCCGGGTGTGGTGACCGGCGTCGAAGAATCCTTCTCACCTGCCACCGGCGAATTTCCCGATTTCAGGGCGGAATAGCCCCTGGCTTCCCTGCCACGGCGGCACCGGAAACAAACACCCGTTAAAAGGAAAACGCCGGCAGACTTGGGGCTGGTTGGGGGAAACAACCCTAGTCTGCCGGCGCCGGACCGGTCACTACTCGGTCCATTCATCACTCGCACCCTTATGAGGTACTAACTACGATAAGCGGCCCGTCTGGGTAGGTGCTGAAGACAACCTGACAACTACCTGAGTATTCGGGCCCTCTGGCCCCTCCCCGATCAGGCGGCTGTGAGTTCCCGGTCGGGCTGTCGCACGGCGGCGGTGCGGACCGGACCCGCAGTGAAACCGCAGGACGGTGCTCCTTCCAGGCGCGGCAGGATTTCCTGCTCTGCGGTGCGGATGCCCGGAACGCCCATGACCGGCGCCGGAGCGGATATGTTTTCCCGCGGAGCGCTGCCGGCGTCCTTCCGGACTGCTGTACCCGCGGCCCCCGTGTTAGCGGCCGGTCCGGAAGGGGGAACCGTTCCCGGTTCCCCCTTCCCCGTACCCGCGGCTACCCGCTCAGCCCGGGGTGTGTTCCCCGCGGCCCCTGCTCCTTTGCCAGCAGAACCGGGCTTCCTGCCGCCGGAGCTCTTCTTCGGCGTGGTGTTCGCTGCCGCGCCTGTACCCCGCGTGGCAGTCTTGGTGGCCGGGCGCGACTTACCTGTCTGTGCCTTCTTGGGCTGGGCCGGCCGCTTCGTCCCGGTCTTCTTTTTGGTGGCGGATTTATTCACCGGGGACTTGGTTTTCGCCGGCGAGACGATTGCAGCAGCGGCGGCTGCGGACTTTTCGGCTGCTGCGGCGGAGGTCAGGGCGGCCGTCCGGGCAGCGAGGGCAGCGGCTACGTCCAGGGCGTCGACCGTCTGCGGCATCCGCACGGACACGGCGGGACGGCCTGCCGGTGCGGCGGGGCGTAGCGCAGCCATGATTTCCTCGGTGGCCGAACGCGTGGTGTCAACAAAAACGGCTGCGGCGTTGTCATCCGGCATGGTTTCCACCCGCTGGCGTGCTGCCCGGGAAACGTATCGGTAAATTGCCGTGATGACCACCAGGAGGGCGGCACCCGTGCCGTAAAGCAGAATCAGGGACAAGGCCAGGGAGGTGGTTCCGCCGGAGAAGAAACCGACCCCGATAATGGCCAGAACCAGCCACAACGTACTGATAATTGTCAGGATCGAACGGACCCGGATGTAGAGGGGACGCTGCTGCACGCCAACAACTTTTGGCGGCAAGAAATCTGGCACTGAGACTGACCTTTCGGGCACTGAGTTTTCGATGCGTAGGTGTTTTCGCCGGACGGGCTTGATACCTACAACTCTAGGCATCTCTTGGTGCCCTAACGACCATACGGAGGGCCCTTGGCTGATTCGTTACAGCGGAAACAGTGAGATCTTGGTCACACTGTTATCCGGGCCGGGCTCAGTGCCCTGCTGAGCGGGTTTTCCGCTTCGGTTCCCAACAGGATTCCGGCTGCGAGTTCGGCAATGCCGGAGGAGGTTTGGAATCCGTAGCCGCCCTGTCCGGCGAGCCAGAAGAAGCCCTGCACGGCCGGATCCGGGCCCACCACGGGCAGCCCGTCCTGTGTTTCGGTGCGCAGTCCGGTCCATGCCCGGGACACCCCGGTAATACCCATGGTCGTGACGCTGTTGACCAGTTCCACCAGCGCCTGCACATCGGTTTGCCGCGGCCGGGCATCCTCGGCAACGCTCGGTTCGCTTTCGGACGGCGAGATCAGCACCTGCTGCCCTTCGGGGCGGTAGTAGAAACGGTCTCCGGCATCGGCGACCATCGGTGCCCCTTCCGCCAGCGGCCGCTCGACGTCGACGACGGCGGCTGTCCGGCGGTATGGCGTCAGCCCCAGCGGGCGGGCACCGAAAATGTCCGCGATGCCGTCTGCCCAGGCACCTGCTGCGTTGATCACCGTTTGGGCGCGGAACCGGCTCCCCTGCGCCGCGACCTCCCATAATCCCGCGGCCGGACCTTCCCTCCGGCCAGCCTCCCGGACGCGCTGTCCGGTCATGATGCGCCCACCGGCGGAGCACAGGCGCTGCCGGTGGTATTCGAGCAGCGCGTCCGTGTCGCAGGCTACCGATGTGGTGTCCAGCCCGGCGGCCGTGAAAGCTCGCGGTTTCAGCTCCAGGGCCAGCCCGAGCGCCTCCGCCGGCATGACGGGATGCATGTGCGTACTTGCCCGGTCCCGGACGGATTCCTCATCACCGATCAGCAGGAAACTGCGGGGGGTCAAAACAGGTGCGGACAGCTCGGCTTCCGCGCTTCGGATCAGAGCCAGCGTCCGCAGGGTCAGGTCCTGGACCGGGCGCGGTCCGTAACTGGGGATCAGCTGCCGGGCGGACCGGGAGGAGGTGTGATAGGCCAGTGTCTGTTCCGCTTCCACCAGCACCACGTCCGCCCCGTGGGCGACGGCCAGTTCGGCGGCCAGGGAAAGGCCCGCGATCCCACCCCCGATCACCAGGACATCGCAGGAAACCGGTGTGTTCGGCGGAACGGTCATGGAGAGGTCCTTTCAACGGTAAGGAGGGTGGCGTCATCGGCGCTCTCGCCGGTCCCGGCCTGCAGGCGGCGCAGCGCCAGTAGCATTTCCTGGGCCGCCAACGGCGACCGTGCCGCCTGCAGGAATTCGGCCGGTCCCTGCACAATGCCCAGGTCCACCGCCCGCCAGGCTCCGTCGGAGGCCAGAACCATCCGTCGGGGAGGGCCCAGACGGACCGTGCGCGCCTGATCGGCGGCCTCCACCTCGCGCCGGGCCACCCACAGCCGTCCGGGTGTATTGCGCAGTTCCCTGTCACGGATCCGCAGTTCCCGTTCCCGGAGGGGGTCGGCGGATTCTTCCGGGCGGATCCGGATGTCCGCGGGTTCGTGCGTGACGTGGACTGTGGAGCCGTCCTCCAGCTCCACCACCGCATGGCAGTCCGCCAGGGCCAGCACCTCGACCCCCTCCCCCGTGAGCTGGGCCAGGCACATCGCTGCCGACGGAAAGCGGACTCTTTCCCCGCCGACCAGGCTGGCGGCGAGCTTGTCCATGCGGCCCAGGGCATCGGCAAGGACTGCCGGTGCACTGAGGTCCGCGTTCCCCGTCCCTTCCGCGGCAACGGCAGCCTCGGTGAGCAGCCGGTCCAGCTGCCGGGCATACCAGGACGGGTCGGACGGACCCGGCAGGCCGAGCTGGGGAAGCAGCGAACTGGCGCCGTCGAGCACCCACGCCGTTGCCCCGGCGAAACCGCATTCATCCTCCTGGACGTGGTCGTCCCCCTCGATCGAAATCCGGACCGAGTGTTTCCAGCTGCCCATCCCCACTTAGGGTGTCCCTTCTCTGTCATTCGTAAGGATCTCCATGAGGGTCTCGGACCCCAGCAGGTTCAATCCGGGTGCGTCATCGGAGTTGGCCAGCAGGACGGTCGCGAGGCAGACCGCCCACCCGCGGGCACGCTGCCAGATATGCGGGTCGGCATCGTACTGCGGCCCCAGTGCGGCACGGAACGCCGTCCGGCCCGCGGCGTCGAACACCAGCCACGCTGCGGCCAGGTCCGTGGCCGGATCCCCGGCGGTCAGGTCACCGAAATCGATCACTGCCTGAAGTGCCTGGTCCTTGGAGACGAGGTTCGCGGCATGCAGGTCCCCGTGCAGCCAGAGCGGAGGCCCGGGCCAGCCGGGCGCCTCACGTGCCTCTGACCAGACTTCCCGGACCCGAACCGCGTGCGGGACCATGCCGGTGTCCAACCGCTCCTGCACTGATCTGTCCCGTTCCGGCAGCGGCCCGCCCCGGAACGGATTCCGCGGGTAGTCCGGCGGCGCGGGCCGGTGGAAGGCATTGAGGAACGAGGCCAGGCCGTCCGCCAGGGCTGTGTTGCGGTCCCGGGGCTGCAGGGAGACGTCCTGCCCGTCGAACCAGCGGGTGATGGTCCACGGCCAGGGGTAGAGCTCGCAGGGCGTGCCGGAGAACAGCGGAGCAGATGTCGGTATGGGAACCTCAGCGGTCAGCTGCGGCAGCCACTGCTGTTCATTGGCCGTCAGCCCCGCTGCGGACCGGCGGCGGGGCAGGCGGACAGCGTAGTCGGTACCCAGCCGGTAGATGTGGTTGTCCCATCCGCTGCCGGCTACGTGCAGCTCGAGGCCGGCCAGGTCAGGCCGTTGTTCCCTTATCAGCTGCCCCACCAGTGCGGGGTCGGCGGAGATCTCAGCAGCGGGAAGGTTGGCCATTTCGAAAGCCTACCGTCAGGCTATGCCGGCCGTCTGCCGGAAAGCGGAGATGACGCCGGCCCGCACTATGCGGACGCATCCATTCGGTCAGGGCCTGCAAGCTCAACGAAGTTCCGCGCCCGCTCGCGCATAGCCGCCAGGTCCCCATCCTGGGTCGCGGCGTCGCCCACCAAGGGCCCGCCCAGGCCAAGTGCCACGGCTCCGGCCTGGAAGTATCCCGGCGCGTCTGCCAGCCCCACTCCCCCTACGGCAATAAAAGGAATCCCTGGCAAAGGGTCCCGGAGCGCCTTCAGGTACCCCGGTCCGCCGGCCGAGGCAGGGAAGAGCTTTACCGCCGCCGCACCCTGCGCCATGGCTGCCACGGCCTCCGTGGCTGTGTAGGCGCCGGCCAGTACCGGCACATCCAGCCGGACGGCTGCTGCGACGGACTCCGTAACTCCCGGCGTCACTATGAACCGGGCACCGGCCGCCGCCGCATCGCGGGCCTGCGCCGCGGTAATTACAGATCCGGCACCCACCCAGTGTCCCGGCGCACTGCCGCTGCCAAGGGTCTCGATTGCCTCCAGCGCCCCCGGGGTTGTCAGGGTGATCTCCACACAGGAGATACCCTCCTCGAACAGTGCCCGGGCGGCGGCGGCGGCGGCCTTGCCGTCCGTCCCCCGGATAATCGCCACCAGCCGCCCCCGAAGCAGGGCGGGCAGGAACTCGTCAGTTGTCATTTCTGCCTACCATTCCGCGAAGGAGCCGTCGCTGTGCCGCCAGACCGGTCCGCGCCAGGCGTGCCCGCGCTTGTCTGCGGACCGCACCGCCTGTTCATCCACTTCAATCCCCAGGCCCGGACCCGTCATTCGTTCGATGTGCCCGTTGATGAAGGCAAACGGAGCCTTGTCCACCACATAATCAAGGACCTCGGCGCCCTGGTTGTAGTGAATGCCGATGCTCTGTTCCTGGATCAGGAAGTTCGGGGTCGCGAACCCCACCTGCAGGCAGGCTGCCAGCGCCAGCGGCCCCAGCGGGCAGTGCGGTGCCAGCTGGACGTCATAGATCTCGGCCAGGGACGCGATCCGGCGCACCTCCGTGATGCCGCCGGCATGGGAGAGGTCCGGCTGCGCCACCGCAATTCCGGCCTGGAGTACGGGGAGGAACTCCTGCCGGCTATAGAGCCGTTCACCGGTGGAGACGGGAATACTGGTGACGGCGGTGACGGACTGCAGCAGGTGCGGGTTCTCCGGCAGGACCGGTTCCTCCAGGAAGAATGGCCGGTAGGGTTCCAGCAGCGGTGCAACCCGGCGCACATTAGCCACCGAGAAACGGCCGTGGAAGTCCACCGCCACGTCCCGGCTGTCGCCAAGGACCTCACGTGCGGCTGCCACCCGGCGGACGACGGCGTCCAGTTCCGCCACGGTGGCCACGGCAGCCATCCTGCCGCTGGCATTCATTTTGACCGCGGTTAGTCCTGCCTCCATCTGCGCACCGATGTGGTCTGCCACTTCACCGGGATCATCACCTCCCACCCAGCCGTACATCCGGATCCTGTCCCGGACGTGACCACCCAGCAACTGATGTACCGGTGTGCCGAAGTGTTTGCCGGCAATATCCCAGAGCGCCTGGTCCAGTCCGGAGACCGCGCTGGCCAGGATCGGCCCGCCCCGATAGAAGGACCCCTTGGTCAGCACCTGCCAGTTGTCCTCGATCCGCAGGGGGTCCCGTCCCATCAGGAGCTCGGCCAGCTGCTCCACGGCGGTCCGGACCGTTTCGGACCGGCCCTCGCAGGTGGCCTCGCCCCACCCGACGATGCCTGAATCGGTTTCCACCCGGACAAACAGCCAGCGGGGCGGCACCATAAAAGTTTCTACCCGGTCAACCCGCATCTGCTATCCCTTCGTGGCCCCGGCCGTCAGGCCGCTGACCACATATTTCTGTGTGAACAGGGCTATGACCATGATGGGAATCGTGACCACCGTGGCTGCTGCCATCAGCCCGCCCCAGTCGATGCTGGCGTAGGAGACAAAGTCGAAGATGGCCACCGGCAGGGTCTTGGTGGACGCTCCGGAGAGCACCAGGGCAAACATAAAGTTGTTCCAGGAGAAGATGAAGGCGAGGATTCCTGCCGTCATGATGCCCGGCAGTGACAGGGGCAGCGTGATCAGCCGGAACGCGCCGATGGGTGAGAGGCCGTCCACCTGCGCCGACTCTTCCAGCTCCACCGGCAGCGAGTCGAAGTAGCTCATCATGATGTAGACGATCAGCGGCAGGGCGACGAACATGTGGCTGAGGATCAGCACGCTGAAGCCGCCCACCATCCGCAGGTTGGAAAATACGTAGTACCAGGGCACCAGCAGGCTCACGCCCGGGATGATCCGGGCCATGAGGACCACCAGCGCCGAGCGCTGCATGGAGAACCTGCTCATGGCATACGCCGCCGGTACCCCCAGGAGCAGGGAGAGCAGCGTGGAGGCAAAGGCCACCCAGAAGCTGTTGAAGATGAAGACGAAATAGTTGTTGCGCTGCAGGACATTGGAGTAGTTCTCGAATGTCGGCGTGAAGACCAGGGATTTTGCCGCGTCATAGATGTCCACGTTGGTCTTGAAGGAGGCGAGCACCATCCAGGCGAGCGGTGCCAGCAGCGCCAGGACCACCACCACCAGCGCGCAGACGCGGAAGGCCTTGTAGGCCCGGCTGCGCAGCGGCTTCCGGCGCGGAGCCAGCACGGGGGCAAAGGACTCGGGAAGTTCGGTGACGGTGCTCATGGGGTTCCCTTCCGGCGGCGGGTCAAAAGGAACATGATGCTGACAATGATCAGGAAAAACAGGATCAGCACCGTGGATGACAGCCCATACTTGTTGTAGTCAAAGCTCAGCCCGTAGGCGTAAATGTTCAGGGTTTCCACTTCGTTGAACGAGCCTCCGCCCTTGCCTTTGGTGGCATAAAGGATGTCGAAGGTTTTCAGGGCGTCGATGCTGCGCAGCAGCACGGCCACAATGACTGTCGGCATCATCAGCGGCAGGGTCACGTACCAGAAGCGCTGCCATGCGTTGGCGCCGTCAATCCGGGCAGCTTCGTCGGGTTCCTCGGACAGCGAGGTCAGCCCGGCAAGCAGGATCAGCACGATCATCGGCGTCCATTGCCAGATGTCGATGAAAATGGTGGTCGGCAGGGCGCTCTCGACGCCGGACAGCCACGGCTGCGGCGGGATGCCCACCCAGCCCAGCATCTGGTTGGCGAATCCGATGTTGGGGTCGAAAATCAGCCGCCACATCATGCCCACCGCAACCGGCGTGGCCACCAGCGGCAGCAGGATGGCCACCCGGACCCATTTTTCGCCGCGGAACGGACGCCACAGCAGCAGGGCGATGCACATACCGAGCACCATTTCCACTGCGAGGGCCGTGACCGTGAAGTAGGCGGTGCGGCCGGCGGCCGGCCAGAACCGGTCGGTGTCCGTGAGGACGGTCAGGTAATTCTCCAGGCCGATGAAATCGGAGTCGGCGCGGACGGATCCCGAGGCATCGGTCAGGCTCAGGTAGACGGTCCAGGCGACGGGAAAAATGATGAGGATCCCGACGAAGATCATCGCCGGAGCAGCGAACAACCATTTGCGGTGGGCGTTCGCCCAGTCGGAGAAGGACTGCCCCGCGGTTTTCCTGGCCGGGGCGGTGGCAACGGACATGTTTTCGCCTTTGAAAGCAGGTGCGGGAGGAAGGAACCCGGGCTGCCGGGCAGGCCGGCAGCCCAGGGCTTACTGTTCGCCCTCGAGGAACTTTTCGAAGGCTTCGTGGGCGGTGTCCGCCTCTGCATCGGAATCCGCTCCGGTGATGGCGGCCACGATGGGTGCACCGACAATTTCGCGTGCCTCGCCCACCGACTTCACCAGCGGCCGGTCATGGCCGACGCCGTTTTCGGCGCTGATGCTGATCGCCTCGGCCAGGTCCTCCGGGTAGGTGGATGTTCCGCCGGCATCCGCCCACACGGAGGCGCGGGGACCGGGGACACCGCCCTGCTGGATCTGCATGGTCATGTCTTTGCTGGTGGCCCATTCGATGAACTTCCAGGCGTTGTCCTGGTTCTGCGAGGCCTCGTTGATGGCCAGGCTCCAGGACGGAATGTTGTACGGTTTCGACCCCGCCGGTCCGGCCGGCAGCGGTGCGAAACCGACGGTGTCGGCCACCTTGGACTTCGCAGGGTCAGTCGCGTTCTTATAGAGCGAATCGGCTTCCGTGTAGAAGGCGGCACCGCCCTGCGTAAAGATCGCCATGGCCTCGGACCAGCTCATGTCGGTACTGACGTTTTCTGGCCCGTAGTTGTTGATGAGTCCGCCGTAGAAGGCATAGGCCTCCTTGGCCTCCTCGCTGGATACAGCTGACTCGCCATCCTCGATGAAGTCACCGCCGAAGCTGAAAAGGAAGCTGGAGAACTGGGTGACTGCTGCGGATTTACCGGTGCGGGCCACGAAGCCGGCCGTGCCGGGGTTCGCCTCGGAGATCGTTTTCGCCGCGGCTTCCAGTTCCTCCATGGTGGCCGGGACCTCCAGGCCTGCAGCGTCGAGCAGGTCCTTTCGGTAGTACAGCACCTCACGCTCGGTGATGATGGGGACACCTACCACCTTGTCCTCGAAGGTGGTTGCGGTCACCGGCCCTTCCTGGAAGTCGCTCCACTCCCAGTCCGCGTTGGCCTCAACCCGGTCCGTCAGGTCAGCGAGATAGCCGTTGTCTGCGAACAGTCGCCCCTCCTGCAGGGGCCGGTACATCATGACGTCAATCTCATCCGAACCTGCATTGAGTTTTACGTTGTACTGGTCCGAGAGCTGGTCCTCGCCCAGCTGGGTGAGTTCCACCTTGAGCCCGGTTTCCTCTTCGAACTCGGGGATGGCTTCCTTGATGGTGTCCGTCCACACATGGTTGGCCACCGTGACCCGCACCGTGTCCGAGCCTTCGGCTCCCCCGTCGTCTCCGCTGCCGCAGGCGGTCAGTCCCAATGCCAAAGCTGTCAGCACTGCTGCGGTCCGTGAAAGTTCTTTGCGCCCCACGCCGTCTCCGTCCGTCCGGGGCCGCCTCAGGCGAGGAACCCCCGCGCGGATGCCTCGTTGCTTCCGCGGTGAGCAGAGTCTAAGACGCTAAATCATACTTAATCAATGGTTTTCTTAAAGCCGTATGATTCAACGATGACGACGACGTCCGACGGCCACACCACCGGCAACCCAGCGGCCGGCACCGCTGTCTCCGGTCTGCATGCACGCGTTCTCGAGGATCTGGGGCTGGCCATTTGCGAGGGGCGCCTGGCCGCCGGGGAGATCCTGCGCACCGAGCAGTTCGAGGAGAAGCTTGCTGTCTCCCGCTCAGTCATCCGCGAGGTGCTGCGGGTGCTTTCGGCCATGGGAATGGTCGCGCCGCGCCGCAGGGTCGGAGTGCAGATACTTCCGGTCCAGTCCTGGAACCTCTTCGACCCGTTGATTATCCGGTGGCGGCTGGCCACTTCGGAGCGGCTAAGCCAGCTGCGCTCGCTCGCTGAGCTGCGCACCGCCGTCGAGCCGCAGGCAGCCCGGCTGGCCGCCGGACGCGCCGCTCCCGGGCAGGCCGCTGACCTGCTGCGGTTGTCCGGTGGCATGTGGGCCGCCGGCAAAACCGGAAATGCCGCAGAGTTCCTTCGCCTGGATGTCCAGTTCCACCAGCTGCTGCTGACAGCCTCCGGCAATGAGATGTTCGCCCAGCTGCACCGGCTGGTGGCGGAGGTCCTGACCGGCCGCACGCATTACGGCCTGGTCCCGGAAGTGCCTCATGAGGAGGCTCTGCAGCTGCACATGGATATAGCCCTGGCTGTGCAGGCAGGGGATGCCGCATCCGCGCAGGCGGCGATGGAGAGGATAGTGGAGCGCAGCATGGAGGAAACCACCGACTATTGGGCACGGCACGCTGACCCGGGGGCTTAACGCGAAAACCGGCCCCGGATGACCCGGGGCCGGTCTTCAGCACCAGCCTGACTAGCCCTGGACGCCCAGGCGTTCGAGGATCAGCTCGCGCACGCGGCCGGCGTCGGCCTGACCGCGGGTCGCCTTCATGACGCCGCCCACGATGGCGCCGACAGCCTGGACCTTGCCGCCGCGGATCTTGTCCGCAACGTCCGGCTGTGCGGCCAGGGCGGCGTCGATCGCTTCGAGCAGGGGCCCGTCATCGGAAACGACGGCCAGGCCGCGCTTCTCAATGACTTCCTCCGGGGTGCCTTCGCCGGCGAGCACGCCGTCGAGGACCTGGCGGGCCAGCTTGTCGTTGATTTTGCCGGCCTGCACCAGGCGGTCCAGTTCCACGATCAGTTCCGGCGTAACGCCCACGTCCACCGGATCCACTTCGGCTTCCTTGGCACGGCGGGCAACCTCACCCATCCACCATTTGCGGGCAACCTGCGCGGAAGCGCCTGCGGCAATGGTTTCCTCGATGGCTTCCATGACGCCGGCGTTCACCACGTCACGGAACTCGGCGTCCGAGTAGCCCCAGTCTTCCTTGAGCCGCTTGCGGCGTTCAGCCGGCGGTTCGGGCAGCTGGGCGCGGAGCTCTTCGATCCATTCCTTGGAGGTGACCACGGGAACGAGGTCAGGCTCGGGGAAGTACCGGTAGTCATCGGCGTCGGATTTCGGCCGGCCCGAGGTGGTGGAGCGGGTGTCCTCGTGCCAGTGCCGGGTTTCCTGGACAATCGTGTTGCCGGAGTCCAGCACGGCGGCGTGGCGCTGGATTTCGAAGCGGACGGCGCGTTCGACGGCGCGCAGCGAGTTCACGTTCTTCGTTTCCGAACGCGTGCCAAACTTCTCCTGGCCGTGCGGGCGCAGCGAAACGTTCGCGTCGCAGCGCACGTTGCCACGTTCCATCTTCGCGTCGGAAACGCCGAGGTTCTTCACGATTTCCCGGATGGCGGCCACGTAGGCCTTGGCCAGTTCGGGGGCACGGGATCCGGCGCCTTCAATGGGCTTGGTGACAATCTCCACCAGCGGCACGCCGGCACGGTTGTAGTCCACCAGGGAGAAGTCGGCGCCCTGGATGCGGCCTGCCGCACCACCCATGTGGGTGAGCTTGCCGGCGTCCTCTTCCATGTGGGCACGCTCAATCTCGACCCGGAAGACGGTGCCGTCTTCCAGCTCGATGTCCAGGTAGCCGTCGTACGCAATGGGATCTTCGTACTGGGAGGTCTGGAAGTTCTTGGGCGTGTCCGGGTAGAAGTACTGCTTCCGGGCAAAGGTGCAGGATTCGGCGATCTTGCAGTTCAGGGCCAGGCCGATCAGGATCGAGTACTCCACGGCCTTTTTGTTCACCACGGGCAGGACGCCGGGCATGCCCAGGTCCACCGGGGTGACGGCAGTGTTGGGCTCGTCGCCGAAGATGTTCGGTGCATCGGAGAACATCTTGGTTTTGGTGTTCAGCTCCACGTGGACCTCGAACCCCAGCACCGGGTCGTACTTCTCCATGGCCTCTTCGAAGGACAGGGTTTCATCCTGGATGTGGACGGACATTTACTTCACTCCTCCGAGTACGGGTGCCGAGGCCAGCAGCGGGCCGCCCCACTTCTGCTCCAGCATGCCCTCAAGGGCGGCGCCGGCGCGGTAGAGGCGGACGTCTTCGCGGGCCGGAGCCAGGAACTGGATGCCGACGGGCAGTCCGTCGGCCAGGCCGCCGGGAATCGAGATGCCCGGGACGCCGGCCATGTTGGCCGGAATGGTGGCGATGTCGTTCAGGTACATGGCCAGCGGATCGTCCAGCTTCTCGCCGAGCTTGAAGGCGGTGTTGGGCGAGGTCGGGGAAATCAGCACATCGGCCTGCGCAAACGCGGCGTCGAAGTCGCGCTGGATCAGGGTGCGCACCTTCTGCGCCGAGCCGTAGTAGGCGTCGTAGTAGCCGGCCGAAAGTGCGTAGGTGCCCAGGATAATGCGGCGCTTGACCTCATCACCAAAGCCGGCGGCACGGGTGGCGCCCATAACCCGTTCGATGGTCAGCGGCGGCTCGGCGGGCAGCTCGCGCATGCCGTATCGGACGCCGTCGTACTTGGCCAGGTTCGAGGAGGCCTCGGACGGCATGATCAGGTAGTAGGCGCCGAGGGCGTACTTGAAGTTGGGGCAGGAGACCTCGACGATCTCTGCGCCGGCGTCACGGAGCATCTCCACCGACTCGTTGAAGCGTGCCTGCACACCGGCTTCGTAGCCTTCACCCTGCAGTTCCTTCACGATGCCGATCCGCATGCCGGCCACGTTGCCGTTGCGGGCCGCGTCAGCCAGGGAACCGACCGGGTCCGTGAGGGAGGTGGAGTCGCGCGGGTCGTGACCGCCAATGACTTCCTGCAGCAGAGCCGCGTCCAGCACGGTGCGGGAGACCGGGCCGATCTGGTCCAGCGAGGAGGCCATGGCGATGGCACCGTAGCGGGAAACACCGCCGTAGGTGGGCTTCACGCCCACGGAACCGGTGACGGCGGCGGGCTGGCGGATGGAGCCGCCGGTGTCGGTGCCCAGCGCCAGCGGAGCCTCGAAGGCG
>NZ_JBNHFW010000041.1:0-19383 GCF_059090685.1 Arthrobacter sp. Y3225209 | reverse complement strand
GACCCCCGAGGCCGTCGGGGCCGGACGGCGCGCCGTCCTTGCCGCTGTGGGCGGGGGAGCGGCAGTGGCCCTGCTCGGCACGGCGCTCTCCGCCGTGGCCAGGGGCGGCCAGGCGGGGGTGCTGGCACTGCGTGACGCTGTGCGGCTGCCGGTTCCGGCCCGTGCGGCAGCGCCTGTTCCGGCCGGTGCCGAACTCGCCGTGCAGGGGCTGCCGCCGCTGGTGACACCGGCCGCGGACTTCTACCGTATTGACACTGCCCTGAGCGTGCCGGTCATCGATCCGGACAAGTGGCGGCTGCGGGTCACGGGAATGGTGGACCGCGAGGTGGAGCTGACGTTTGCTGACCTGCTGGCCAAGCCGCTGCAGGAAAGCTACGTCACGCTGGCCTGCGTCTCCAATGAAGTGGGCGGGAACCTGATCGGCAACGCCCGGTGGCTGGGCTGGCCCGTGCGCGAGTTGCTCGCTCAGGCCGGCATCCGGCCGGGTGCGGACATGGTCCTGTCCACGAGCAGGGACGGCTGGAGCGCCTCCACCCCGCTGGAAGCGCTGACCGATAACCGCGATGCCCTGCTTGCCGTTGGAATGAACGGGAACCCGCTGCCGCTGGAGCACGGTTTCCCCGTCCGGCTGGTGGTCCCGGGACTGTACGGCTACGTCTCCGCCACCAAATGGGTCACCGAGCTGCGTGTGACGCGCTTTGCCGATGAGACGGCGTACTGGACCGAACGGGGCTGGGGCGAGCGCGGACCGGTCAAGCTCTCCTCCCGCATTGACGTCCCCGGGCGGAACCCGGTGTCTGCCGGCACGGTTACCGTGGCCGGGGTGGCCTGGGCGCAACACACCGGCATCAGTGCCGTGCAGGTCCGGGTGGACGACGGCGAGTGGCAGGATGCGCAGCTGGCGCCGGGCATTTCGGCGGACACCTGGCGGCAGTACTCGCTGCCGGTGGAGCTGACCCCCGGCGGACATGACCTGAGCGTCCGCGCCCTGGATGCCAACGGTACAAGGCAGGCGGAGGAGAAACGCCCCGTGCTGCCCGACGGCGCCACCGGCCTGCATACAATTCGGGTGACGGCACGGTGAGGCACGGAACCGCCCGGCCGGATACCGCATCAGCTAGGAGGACAATGTCCGGACAATCCGCCCCGCAGGGAACCGAAGGAACCGACACCGGCACGGACGCTGTGCCCGGTCCCGGTCCGCGGAGTGTTGCGGCGCACCAGGCGGCCGTCGCGGAGCTGCTGCGGCACTGGTTTGAAGCACACCCGCCGGCTGCCGAAACCGTGCCGGTGGCGGAGGCCGCGGGCCGGGTCCTGGCCGCCGATGTGCATGCGCCGGGAAACCTTCCGCCGTTTACCAATTCCCAAATGGACGGGTATGCCGTTCGCTCAGCGGACCTGGCAATGCCGGCCGGGGAATCGGCCGGAGAATCCGCGGCCGCCGGTCCGGGCGGGCCCGCAGCGGGATCCGCCGCCGGCATCCGCCTGGCGACAGCCGCCCACATTCCGGCCGGCAGCGCCCCGCCGCCGCTGCAGCCCGGCACCGCCGCACCCGTTATGACCGGTGCCATGCTGCCCGAGGGGGCGGACGCCGTGGTTCCCATCGAAGCCTGCGATCCCGACCATTTCCTGCCCGCGGGGACCGCGGGCAGTGTGCAGCTTCCCGCCGGTATTCCGCCCGGCCGGTTTGTGCGCCGGGCCGGGAGCGACATTGCCGCAGGCGCACTGGCCCTATCCGGTGGAACCGTTCTGGGTACTCTGCAGCTGGGACTGCTTGCCGGCTTGGGGCTGGACCGCGTTGCCGTGCGTCCGCGCACCAGGGTGCTGCTGCTGACCACCGGTGACGAAGTCCGTGAACCGGGCCAGCCGCTGGGCCCGGGGCAGATTCATGACGCCAACACCACCCTGCTCCGTTCCTCCTTGGAAGCCGCCGGCGCCCGCGTGCTGCGGTCACGGATCCTGGCCGATTCTCCGGCGGAATTCCTCGAACGGCTGCGGGCGGACATCGCCGCAGACGCTCCCGATCTGGTGCTTACCTCCGGCGGGATCAGCAAGGGTGCCTACGAGGTGGTGCGCCAGGCGCTGGCGGCTGCGGAGGTCCGGTTCCTGTCCGTTGCCATGCAACCCGGCGGCCCCCAGGGGATCGGCACCGTGGACGGGGTGCCCTTCCTGGGCTTCCCCGGGAATCCGGTCAGCTCCCTGGTGTCCTTTGAAATGTTTCTGCGCCCGGCCCTCGCAGCGGTCACCGGCACGCCGCGCCCGCGGGTGCAGGTGCAGGCACGGCTGACCGAACCGCTGCAGAGTCCGCCCGGGAAGCACCAGATCCGCCGCGGCCGGTACTGCCCGGACGGGACCGTGGTGCCGGTGGGCGGCCCCGGCTCGCACCTGATGCATGCCCTGGCCTCATCCAATGCGCTCATCTCGGTTCCGGTGGGCACCGAAAAGCTCCCCGAAGGCGCGGAAGTGACAGTATTGCTTGTGGACTAACAGCTGAACCATCCCGCAGTGCCCTCATCCGGGCGCCGCATGCCGAAAGGACGCCCCGTGAGCGCCGAACCTGATAACCACCAGACCGCCGGATTAACGCATGTCCGCGATGACGGCTCAGCACACATGGTGGATGTCTCCGGCAAGCCCGAAACCACGCGGCAGGCCACAGCGCAGTCCGTGCTGGTTACCACCGCCGACGTCCTGCGGCTGATCGCCGACGGCGGCCTGCCAAAAGGCGATGCCATCGCCGTCGCCCGGGTGGCCGGGATCATGGCCGCGAAACAGACCTCCAGCATCATCCCGCTCTGCCATCCGCTGCCGCTCACCAAGGTCACGGTGGACTTCACTCCGCGGGACCAGGACGTCCTGGTGCAGGCCACCGTAAAGACCAAGGGGCTTACCGGCGTGGAAATGGAGGCCCTCACTGCCGCCTCGGTGGCCGCGCTGACGCTCTACGACATGATCAAGGCGGTGGATAAGCACGCCCGGATCACTGACACCATGGTGCTGGCCAAGTCCGGCGGCAAGAGCGGAGACTGGAAGCTGTGAGCACCCCCGTACCCGCGGCCCCGCGCCGCACCGCGGCCGTCCTGATCGCCTCCACCCGGGCAGCTGCCGGCGTTTACGAAGACGAATGCGGCCCGCTGATCGCCGATTGGCTGTACGCCCTGGACTATGACCTGGTGCTGGCGGAAGTGGTGCCCGACGGCGATGAGATTTCCGCTTCCCTGCGGCGGATCCTCGCCCTGGCCCCGTCCGTCCTGCTGACCAGCGGGGGCACCGGCCTGAGCCCGGATGATGTCACCCCGGACCTGACCGAACCGCTGCTGGACCGGCAGCTTCCGGGGGTCATGGAGGCCATCCGTGCCAAGGGGCTCGCATCCACACCCATGGCGGCGATCAGCCGCGGATACGCAGGCACCGCCGGCGGCACCTTTATTGTGAACCTGCCCGGGTCCCCGTCCGCCGTCGCCGACGGGCTGGCCGTGCTGGAACCGATCATCGGCCACATCTGCGGCCAGTTGGAAGGCAAGCGTGAACACTAGCGAAGTCCTGCGGGCCACAGTCTCCGCCGAACCCCTGAGCACCGCCGAGGCAGAACGCCAGGCCTGGTCACCCGAGTGCGGAGCCGTAGTGCTCTTCAGCGGCATTGTCCGCAACCACGACGACGGCAAAACGGTGACTTCCCTCGGCTACAGTGCCCACCCCACCGCCGCAGCGGTCCTGGCGCAGGTGGCGGGGGAAATCGCGGCGGCGTACGACGGCGTCCGCATCTGGGTGGGACACCGCACCGGAGCCCTCGAGATCGGTGACGCCGCCCTCGTGGCCGCCGTCGCCTCGGCACACCGCGGCACCGCGTTCGCCGCCTGCTCGGCACTGGTGGACGCCGTGAAGGCGAATGTGCCCATCTGGAAGGAGCAGGGCTTTACCGACGGCAGCACCGAGTGGGTGGGCGTCAGTGACCGGCCGTGAGCACCGGTAATCTTGAGGCTATGAAGGAAAAACTTGCCGTAGCGGTGCTCGGCGCCTCGGGCCGGATGGGATCCGAAGCCGTGGCCGCCGTCGAGGCAGCCGAAGACATGGAACTGGTGGCGGCCCTGGGCCGGACCGATCCGCTGGAAACGCTGGTCTCCGCCGGTGCGCGTTGCATTGTGGACCTGACCGTGCCGGACAGCACCGAAGCGAACGTCCGTTTCGCCGTCGAACACGGCATCCACGCCGTAGTGGGCACCACCGGGTGGGATGCTGACCGGCTGGCCCGGCTGCAGGAGCTGCTCCAGGCCTCCCCGGGTACCGGTGTGCTCATTGCCCCGAACTTTGCGCTCGGCTCGGTCCTGGCAACTGCCTTCGCCGCGAAGGCCGCACGCTACTTCGAATCAGTGGAACTGATCGAACTGCACCACCCGGACAAGGTGGACGCGCCGTCGGGCACAGCAGTCCGCACCGCCTCGCTGATCGCACAGGCACGCGAGGAGGCAGGGGTGGCACCGTCCCCGGACGCCACCACCAAGGAGCTCACGGGAGCCCGCGGCGCCGACGTGGACGGTGTGCACGTGCACTCGGTCCGACTGCGCGGACTTGTGGCCCATCAGGAAGTACTCCTGGGCGGTCCCGGCGAGCAGCTCACCATCCGGCATGACTCCTTTGACCGGGCGTCCTTTATGCCCGGCGTCCTGCTGGGACTGCGGCAGGTTGCAGAGCATCCCGGACTGACCGTCGGTCTTGACGGCTACCTCAACCTGAACGACTAAGGATCACGTTGTCTTTCTTTTCCGGCCTCTTTTCCAACCGTGCCAAGCTTGGTGTGGCGCTGGTGACCCTGCTGCTGCTTTTTTACCTGGTGGTATCCGCGCAGCGCGGCTGGCTGCTGCTGACCTCCCCGGAAATCCCGGCCAAACTCATGGGCGCCGCCTACCTGGTACTGCCGGTGGTGGGTGCATGGGCCCTGATCCGTGAATTGACCTTCGGTGCCCGGACGGAAAAGATGGCTTCCATCCTGGCCGAGGAGGGCCGGCTCCCGGTTGACGACCTGCCCCGGACACCGGGCGGACGGATTGTTCGCGCCGCTGCCGATGCGCAGTTCCCGCAGTACAAGGCGGAAACGGAAGCGGCCCCGGAGGACTGGCGCAGCTGGTTCCGGCTGTCCTGCGCCTATGACGCCGCGGGGGACCGGACCCGGGCACGGCGTGCCATGCGGCAGGCCGGCAAGCTGTTCGGCTCAAAGGGCAACTGACCCGCTCCGGATTCCTCCGGCATTTCCTTTCTACCGATCCGGCGGGTCAGCGTTTGCGCGCCGCCGTGCCCGCCCCTGACTTTCCGCGGGCCAGCCGGGATGCACCGGAGGTCAGGAACTCCAACGGCCCGCGTGCTTCGATGCGCTGGAACAGGATGGCCAGCACCACGTAGATCGTGGCCTGGATCCAGAACACCGGCATCGGCTCCAGCGGGGGAACCTGCAGGTCCACCACGCTCATGACCCAGACATGCAGGCTGTAGAGCGTCAGCGTCATGGCGCCGGCGGCGGAGAGCGGCAGCAGCAGATTCGGGCGTGCCCGGGTGAGCAGCAGGCAGGCGCCCAGCACCGCGGCCGCGGTGCCGGCTGCGTGCAGCATGTCCAGGCTCGTATTGGAATGCGGCCCGGCCAGCGCCAGCCACCACCAGGACCCGGTCTGTTCCACCGGGCTGAGATTCACTTCCAGCATGCGGGCCAGCGGCCACCGCTGCCCGGACGCGGTTGCCTGCAGGGCATCGAAGCCGCCCAGTGAACCCAGCAGGTAATAGGAAAGGAACTTGGAGGTAACCGCTGCGAAAATACCGGCGGCGAGCAGCCCGACCTGTACCGACAGGTTTGTCAGCGTCAGCCGGCCGATGACCATGCCCAGCAGGATGTAGCTTAGCCACTGGAGTACGGGGTAGAAGCCGGTGACAAACACATCCGCCGCCAGGGTTGCCGGGGCGAGGAAGGAATCCCATGTGAGGTTTCCGTCAATCTCCGCCGGCGATAGATTCTCCAGCAGCCAGCCGCGCAGCAGGTAGGCGAGCACGGGGGAGGCGAGCAGCCATGCTCCCGCCCAAACGGCCAGGCGCCGCAGCGGCATCCCCACGAACGGCAGCGCCAGGAGGAACAGCACCGCGTAGTGGAAGAGGATAATGGCGATGCTGGTCTGCAACCCGCCCAGGGCCAGCCCGACGAGGGCAATAATCAGCGCACGGACCGCGATTCCGCGCCGGTCCCGGTTCACTGCCTTCGCTTCATGGGGCTGGCTGCCGCCCGTGAGCAGCGCCAGCCCGACGCCGGCCACCACGGCGAACAGGGCCGAGGACCGGCCGGAGAAGACCAGGCCGGTGAGCGTGCCGTACCCGGTTTCCTGGTTGTACAGCGGCAGGGTGTGGGTGGCGATCATACCCAGCAGGGCTATCCCGCGGGCAGCGTCGATGCCGGTGAGGCGGCGTTGGATCATGCACAGAATCGTCTCACGCACCGTCCAACCGGTTCACCTGCCCGCACCGGCGGCCGGCCGCGGGGGCGTTGTCCGTTTGCGCCACGTTGCGGGTAACGTTTTACCCATGGATTCACTAAACCGCACGCTTCCCTTCGGCACCCTCGTCACCGCCATGGTGACCCCGTTTACCGAGGACGGTGCAGTGGACTTTGACGCCACCGCCTACCTCGCGAACAAACTTGTCGAAGACGGCTGCGACGGCCTGGTGGTATCCGGGACCACCGGTGAAACCTCCACCCTGGAGGACAGCGAGAAGGAAGATCTGTTCCGGGTGGTTGCTGAAACCGTGGGCGGCCGGGCAAAGGTTATTGCCGGCACCGGCACCAACCACACATCCCACTCGGTGGAGATGGCCCGCCGCGCCGAGCGCGCCGGAGCCGATGGACAGCTCGTTGTGACTCCGTATTACAACAAGCCCACACAGGCCGGCGTCCTGGCGCACTTCGACGCCGTGAGCGCAGCCACGGACCTGCCAATCATGATTTACGACATTCCCGGCCGTGCCGGCATCGCACTGAGCACCTCCACCCTCATCCGGCTGGCGGATAATCCCAAAATCCTCGCCCTGAAGGACGCCAAGGCGGACTTTGCCGGAATTACCCGCGTGCTGGCCAACACCACGCTGGATGTTTACGCCGGAGATGACGGGCTGACCCTGCCATGGATGGCCGCCGGCGCCGTGGGGGTGGTGAGCGTTTCCGCCCACATCGCCACGGCTAAGTTCCGTGCACTGGTCGACGCCGCTGCCGCCGGGGACTTTGCCACGGCCCGCCGGATCCATTTCGAACTCGATCCCCTGATCCGTGCCGTGATGACGCATATCCCCGGTGCCGTCTCTGCCAAGCAGATCCTGGCCCTGCAGAAGGTCATTCCCAACGCAGTTGTCCGCCTGCCGCTGGTGGCGCCGGACGCCATCGAAATGGAGGCCGTCTACACTGACCTGGCCGAAGCCGGCATGGATTTCTCCCGGATCGGGGCGTAACGGACATGAGCGTAACCCCGGGCAGCGCGCTGCTCACCCCGCCGGCCCTGGAGCCCGGAACCCTGCGGATCGTCGCCCTGGGCGGACTGGGGGAGATCGGCCGGAACATGGCCGTGTTTGAGATCGACGGCAAGCTCCTGATCGTTGACTGCGGCGTGCTGTTCCCGGAGGAAACCCAACCCGGAGTCGACCTCATCCTTCCGGACTTCTCCTACATCGAGGACCGCCTGGAGGATGTGGTGGGCGTGGTGCTCACGCACGGCCACGAGGACCACATCGGTGCCGTGCCGTACCTGCTGCGCCTGAAGAACGACATTCCCCTGATCGGTTCGCAGCTGACCCTGGCCCTGGTCGAAGCCAAGCTCCAGGAACACCGCATCAAGCCCTTCACCCTCACCGTCAGGGAAGGGCAGGTGGAACACCTCGGTCCCTTCGAATGCGAATTCGTGGCCGTCAACCACTCCATCCCCGACGCCCTGGCCGTGTTCATCCGCACCGAGGCCGGCACCGTGCTGCACACCGGCGACTTCAAGATGGACCAGCTGCCGCTGGACGGCCGGATCACCGACCTGCGCGCCTTCGCCCGGCTCGGCGAGGAAGGCGTGGACCTGTTCATGGCGGACTCCACCAACGCCGACGTCCCCGGCTTCACCACCGCCGAACGCGAAATCGGCCCCGTGCTGAACGAGCTCTTCGGCAAGGTCAGCAAGCGGATCATCGTTGCCTCCTTCTCCTCCCACATCCACCGTGTGCAGCAGGTCCTCGACGCGGCCGCGGCCCACGGACGCTACGTATGCTTTGTGGGCCGTTCCATGGTCCGCAACATGGCCATTGCCGAGAAACTGGGCTACCTGAACGTGCCCGAGGGCATCCTGGTGGACCTGAAGAACGTGGATGACCTGCCTGATGACAAGGTGGTGCTGATGTCCACCGGCTCGCAGGGCGAACCCATGGCCGCCCTGTCCCGGATGGCCAACGGCGACCACCGGATCAGCATCGGCAAGGGAGATACGGTCATCCTTGCCTCGTCCCTGATCCCGGGCAATGAGAACGCCGTCTTCCGGGTCATCAACGGACTGATGCGCCTGGGCGCCGATGTTGTGCACAAGGGCAACGCGAAGATCCACGTCTCCGGGCACGCCGCAGCGGGGGAACTGCTCTACTGCTACAACATCCTGCGGCCCAAAAACGCCATGCCGGTCCACGGGGAAACCCGGCACCTGATTGCCAACGGGCGGCTTGCCGCTGCCACCGGCGTGCCGGAACAGAACATCATTTTGGCCGACGACGGCACTGTGGTGGACCTGCGCGGGGGCAAGGCCCGGGTGGTTGGCGAGGTTGAATGCGGATTCGTCTATGTGGACGGCTCCAGCGTCGGCGCCATCACCGATACGGACCTGAAGGACCGGCGGATCCTGAGCGAGGAAGGATTCATCTCCATCATTTCCGTGGTGAACCGCAGCACCGGGACCATCGTCTCCGGTCCTGAGATCCACGCGCGCGGGTTCGCTGAAGGGGACGCGGTCTTCGACGAGATCATTCCAAAGATCAGTGCGGCACTGGAGGAAGCGGTGCGGTCCAACACCGACCACACCACCTACCAGCTCCAGCAGGTGGTGCGGCGGGTAGTGGGCACCTGGGTCAACCGCCGGCTGCGCCGCCGGCCGATGATTGTGCCGGTAGTCGTCGAGGCCTGATCCTGCCCGTGCCGATCTAAGCGGATGCGGCCGGGAAACCCTGCCAAAGTGCTGCCCGGCCGCGTAAATTCAGGGGATCGGGCAGCCGATCAGGTAGCGTGGCTCCTATGGCGACTCGTACTTCCCCTGCCGCACGCAGCGGTGCTTCCGGCCCCACAAAGGCCCGCAGCACCGGCGGCAGCACCAGCAAGACATCAGGCAAAGGCAACCCGCGTGGCGGAACCGGGGGCCGGGGGAGCTCCGCGTCACGCCAGTCACCGCCGCAGGAGCAGCTGCCGCTGCCGCTGCGGGCCATTGAAAGCGCCTGGATGGGCGTGGCGCGGATCGCCGGAGCAGGCATCCGCAAACTCGGCACTGATGTCTCCCCGGAGCGGGCAATCCGCCGCGACGGCACCGGTTTCTTCCTGATCCTGCTGGCACTGGCCGTAGCCACCGTTGAATGGTGGGCACTGCGGGGTCCCGTCGCGGATGTTATCCACGCCGGAGCGGCCGGCACCTTCGGCTGGATGGCCCTGGTCCTCCCGTTTATGCTCCTGACCGGATCGGTCCGCCTGTTCCGGTACCCCGAACGCCACCGCGCCAACAGCAGGATCAGCATTGGGCTGGTCATTATGCTGCTTTCCGGCTCCGGCATCACCCACATTGTCGGCGGTTCGCCCGCCCTCTCCGACGGGTTCGACCGGCTGTGGGCCTCCGGCGGCATCGTCGGTTTCCTCGTCGCCGGGCCGCTGTCGGCAGCCCTCACCACCTGGCCGGTGGTGATCCTGCTGGCCTTCCTGGTGTTCGTGAGCATTCTGATTGTCACCGCCACCCCTTTCCGGCACATTCCGCTGCGCCTGCGCGCCCTCTACGAGCATCTGATGGGCCAGGACCTGGCACCGGATGATCCCGAGGCCCACGACCAGAGCTACCTGTACGGAAACTCCGCACCGGAGAAGGTCAAAAAGCCGCGCAGGAGCCGGCGGGAAAAGCAGGCCGAAGCTGCCGCCGCCGCTGCGGCTCAGGAAGGGTTTGCCGGAGATGAGGCCTTTGAACGGGCCCTGCTGCAGGATGAGGAAGACGAAGCGGCTGCAGCTGCCGCGGCCGCTCCTGCGGTCCCGCCGGGAGTGCGGCGGCCCACCCAGGCGGAACTGGCCACCCAGAAGATCCGCCGCAACCAGGGGCTTCCGGTGGACGGCAGCCCTGTCGCGGACTCAGCCGAGCCGCCCACCGAGGCGATCAGCATGGTCCCGGGCGCCACTGAAGTGCTGAACCTGGCCTCCGCCGGCGCCCCGGTTCCGCCGGTCCCGTCCAAGCCTGTGGCGCACACGCCCCCGGCCGCACCCATTCCGCAGCGCACCGAACAGCTGCAGCTCTCCGGCGACATCACCTACACCCTGCCGCCGTCGGACTTCCTGCCGCCGGGTCCGCCCGCCAAGGAACGCTCCGAAGCCAACGACGCCGTCGTCGCCGCCCTGACGCACACGCTGGAACAGTTCAACGTGGATGCCAAGGTCACCGGCTTCTCCCGCGGCCCCACGGTCACCCGGTACGAGATTGAACTCGGCGAGGGCACCAAGGTGGAACGGGTTACCGCCCTGTCCAAGAACATTGCCTACGCGGTGGCCAGCTCCGATGTGCGCATCCTTTCGCCCATTCCCGGAAAATCCGCCATCGGCATCGAGATTCCGAACGCGGACAAGGAAGTCGTGGCCCTGGGCGATGTGCTGCGTTCCAACTCCGCCCGCAAGACCGAGCACCCCATGGTGATGGGTGTGGGCAAGGATGTTGAGGGCGGGTTCGTTGTCGCGAACCTGGCCAAGATGCCCCACCTGCTGGTGGCCGGTGCCACCGGTGCCGGTAAATCCTCGTTTGTGAACTCCATGATCACCTCCATCCTGATGCGCTCCACCCCGGACGAGGTGCGCATGGTGATGGTGGACCCCAAGCGGGTGGAACTGACCGCCTACGAAGGCGTGCCGCACCTGATCACGCCCATCATCACCAACCCGAAGAAGGCCGCCGAGGCCCTGCAGTGGGTGGTCCGGGAAATGGACACCCGCTATGACGACCTGGCGAACTTCGGGTTCAAGCACATTGACGACTTCAACAAGGCCGTCCGTAACGGCAAGGTGGTGCCCCCGGCGGGCTCAAAGCGGGTCATCCGCGCCTACCCGTACCTGCTGGTGATCGTGGACGAGCTGGCGGACCTGATGATGGTTGCCCCGCGGGACGTGGAAGACTCCATTGTCCGCATCACCCAGCTTGCCCGCGCCGCCGGCATCCACCTGGTGCTGGCCACCCAGCGTCCCTCCGTGGACGTGGTGACCGGCCTGATCAAGGCCAACGTGCCTTCCCGGATGGCCTTCGCGACGTCCTCGGTCACCGACTCCCGCGTGGTCCTGGACCAGCCCGGCGCGGAGAAGCTGCTGGGCCAGGGCGACGCCCTGTTCCTGCCGATGGGTTCCAACAAGCCCATCCGCGTTCAGGGTGCCTGGGTCACCGAGTCCGAGATCCACCGCGTGGTGGAGCACGTCAAGAACCAGCTCCAGGCCGTCTACCGTGAAGACGTCACCGTCACCGCGCCGAAGAAGCAGATCGACGACGACATCGGAGACGACCTCGATGTTCTGCTGCAGGCCACGGAACTGGTGGTCACCACCCAGTTCGGCTCCACGTCCATGCTGCAGCGCAAGCTGCGCGTGGGCTTTGCCAAGGCCGGACGCCTGATGGACCTGCTGGAGTCCCGCGGCGTCGTTGGTCCCTCCGAAGGATCCAAGGCCCGCGACGTGCTGGTCAAACCCGACGATCTGGCAGCCACCCTGGCCGCGATCAGCGGCGGGGAAGCCCCGGCACCGGCCGGCGGCGCGGATACTGCCGCGCTGGCTGACAACGCCAACGTGAACCACGGGTTCGAGCCCGGCGGACCGGTTGACCTGGTGGCCGCGGATCTGGAGAGCCGCCCCCAGGCAACGGAATACCATGACGGCGACGACGACGCCGACGGCTCCGAAGACGCCTGGAGCCTCACCGGCCGGTGAATGTTCGCTACGCTGGAGGCGTGAGCAATTCTCCTACGGACAGAGTCCCCACCCTCAACATCGCCAACGCACTGACGGTGGTGCGGATCCTGATGGTTCCGCTCTTTATCTGGTTCCTGGCACTCGACGACGGCCAGGGGGGACTGTTCCGCTGGCTCGCCGTGGCGACATTCGCCGTTGCCATCTACACGGATAAGCTCGACGGCGATATTGCCCGCAGCCGCGGCCTGATCACCGACTTCGGCAAGATCGCCGACCCGATCGCGGACAAGCTGCTGATCGGCTCCGCCCTGGTGATGCTCTCGCTGCTGGGCGAACTCTGGTGGTGGGTCACCATTGTCATCCTGGTCCGGGAGCTCGGCATCACCCTGATGCGTTTTGTTGTCATCCGCTACGGCGTTATGGCTGCCTCCCGCGGCGGCAAGCTGAAGACCGTGGTGCAGACCTTCGCGATCTTCCTCTTCCTGCTGCCGCTCTCCACCTGGCTGGGTGGCTGGGCGTGGTGGATCGGCGCCGTCGTGATGGCTGCTGCGCTGGTGATCACCGTTGTCACCGGCATTGACTATGTACTCCAGGCTGTCCGGCTGCGCCGCGACGCCAGGCGGGCCTGACCGGTATGACGCCGGGAACCGCGGCTGCGGTCCTCGACGCGGCACGTGCCGCCGGGAGGACAGTGGCCACCGCGGAGTCCCTGACCGCCGGCATGCTTTGCGCTGAACTCGGAGCGGTACCGGGGGCTTCGGCGGTTTTGCAGGGCGGAGTGGTGGCGTACCAAAATGGCATCAAGCACTCCGTTCTCGGAGTTCCGGCCGGGCTCCTGGCCGAAGCCGGTTCCGTGGACGGACGGGTGGCCGAACATATGGCCTCCGGAGCGCGGCGCGTCCTGGGCGCCGATATCGGGGTCTCCACCACCGGAGCCGCGGGGCCCGAGGCCCATGACGGAAAACCGGTGGGCACGGTGTTCGTGGGTATCGCTACGGCCGGAGGCACCAGCGTCCGGGAGTTCCATTTCTCCGGGGACCGGGCAGCCATCCGGGCCGCAACCTGCCGGCAGGCGCTTCTGATGCTGGCCACCGAGCTGGAAGCGGACTAGCGTAGCGGACGGAGCGGGAAGCGTCCGGATATAAACGGGAACAAATCCGGCAGGGTGTCAGTTGTTAGTATCAGGAACCGCCAAGGTTCTTTTATTACGATCTTTGGACAGTCTGCGGTATCGCCGCAGCCGTACTCATAGGGAGCAGGACGATACACATGGTTAAGCAACCCGTGTCCGTGAACGGCGTGATCCGCTGGCGGGATGTAGGGTTGGCGGAAGACGCACACCGGGAGCCAAAGGAGCGCAAGATGGTAGTTCTTCGTCACGAGATTGGTGATGTTCTCCGCGACGTGCGCCAGCGCCAGGGCCGTACCCTGCGCGAGGTCTCACATAGCGCCCGCGTTTCCCTCGGCTACCTCAGCGAGGTTGAACGCGGACAAAAGGAAGCATCGTCAGAACTGCTGTCTTCCATCTGCACTGCCCTCGATGTGCCCCTGTCCCTGATGCTCCGTGAGGTCAGTGACCGGGTGGCCAACGCTGAAGGCGTGGCCATTCCAGATACCGTGCCATCGGAGTTTTCCCGGGAATTTGCACGTGAGTTCCCGGAAGACCTGGCCCGGGACCTGGCCCGCACACCCTAGGACCCACCCCACGACCTGCCGGTCGGGATGCCCCTGAACGGATCCGGACCGGAAGCGACTTGAAAACCCCCGCAGGCGCGGTGCCTGCGGGGGTTTGTTCTGTCCGCAGCTCTAACTGCCGGGCCCGGCTTCCCCCTCCCGGCCTTCCGCAGGCAGCGGGATGGCGGGGTCTCCGCCCGGCGGCAGCACCGAGGTGTTCAGCTTGTGCAGCAGCTTTGCCAGAGTGAGCAGATCCTCGGTTTCCCAGCCTGTCCAGGTGCTCCGGAAATGCGCCTTACGCGCCGCGGCCGTACCTTCCAGGCGGGCAGAGCCTGATTCGGTGAGGCTGATGGGCTGGGCCCTGCCATCGATCGGATCAGTATGTTTTTCAACGAGTCCCAGCGTCTGCAGCATCGACACCTGCCGGCTCAGTGACGGCTTTCCCACCCCTACGGCGGAGGATAGCTCCGTCAGGCGCATCGGACCCTGCTGGTGAAGCAGCACCATGAGGCCATAGGCGGACGGCTCCATATCCGGGTGGACTTCCCGGGCCATGCGGTGCGAACTGGCCCGGGCCCTGCGCCAGAGGACACTTAGTTCCTGCTCCAGGTCCTCAATGGCAGTATCTCCCTCAGGCCCGGTGCCCGGCCCGGCAGCCGGGAATATCCCGACGGGCCCTGCACTCGGAAAGCCTGCAGCCGGAAGGCTTGCGTCCGGAAGGCTTGCGCCCCGAAGGCCATCACCGGAAAGCGGACTCTGCGGATGCGTGCGGTGCTTCGGAGAACCGGCCGTGCCGGAAATCTCGGTCATCCCTCATTGTAGGTTCGCGCCGCGGCACCTGCCCCGGCCTGCGCCGTTTTTGTGTCCGTCAAGCGGCCGGAATCCGGTGCCGGCCCGGACCTGTGCAGAGGCGGCTTCGGTCGGTGGGGGCTTGACCGCTATCGGATCCGCTGGCAGAGTCCCCGGCATGATCGTCAATGGGTCCGTAGGGAGTGCTCCGTGGGGACTTGACCTTCTCGATGTGGCCGCACCACCGTGGGAAGAGGATCTGCTGGTCACCGCCCGGCCCAAGGGAGTCGTCGACGTGTGGTCACTGGTGCGCGGTACGCGGTGCACCACGTTCGAAACGATGTGGGGCTCCGGCGGCTGGCGGGGGGCACTAGTGCCCGGCGAGCACCCCGTGGTGGTGGCCGGCGCGTGGGAGCGCCACGGCATATGCGGGTATGACCTGACGGGACAGCGGCTGTGGCAGGACCCCAGCCGCACGAACGTAGAGGCGGTGACCGCCCTGGCCGGAGGCCGTGTAGTCGTCACTCACCTCCGCAGGGCCACCCGTGTGCTGGAGGCAGCGACCGGGGAGGAAGTGGGTACCCTGCGGGGAGCGTTGAGAGTAATTGCGCTGACTTCGGACCTCTCGCTTGAAGCGGGTGGCGGCTGGTGCCGTCTGCTGGATCGTTCGCTGGATCCGCTCGGGTCCCGGATCGCGACCGGACTGAACACGGTTTGGTGTGCAGCCAGCGACGGGGAGCACCTGGCGATCACCGAGATAGGGGGACCGTTACGCATCCTCGACTCCGACGGGCGAGAACGAGCGAGGATAGCTGAGCACTTCCGTCATGTCCTCCATGACCCGGTGACGAACTCCTGGATCGCGGTCCACGAGCCCTCCGATGGGAAGAACTCCCTGTTCCGGTTCAGCAATGAGGGGGAGCTTCTGGAGCGACGTCCCTGGGACCTCCGCATCCGCGGCACAGCGACGATGCGCGGAGGCAGGACGTTGATCCTGATCACGGATCAAGGCGGTCAGGTCGTGGACTGCGCAGACTGGAGCGTCCGAGGACTCCAGATGACGTGAGCCTGAACGCTGAGTAGCCCGTGGCGCACATGTACGCCTCCGTGCGCCGTGCGTGAGACGATTAATTGATGCGTATCAGTGACTTCTGGCGGCTTATGGATGACGAGTTCGGTTCGGCCTATTCACGGGTCCTTGCCGCTGACCTGGTCCTTGCCCCGCTGGGCGGCGTCACCGCTGCGCAGGCACTGGATAAAGGGATTGAACCGAAGGCGGTGTGGCTGGCGGTATGCGATATCCAGGATGTTCCGCAGGAACGCCGGCTGGGCCGGGATATAAAACCCAAGGCCACCTGAGGGCGCAGCCGGCGTATTCGAGCGGAACACGCCGGGAACCTTATTCGAATCTTTGTTCGGATAAAGATATGCTCCTACACAGGGGTCGGTCCGAGCCGATGCGGCCCGGAGATATCCACAAGACAATGAGCAACAAGGTCCGGTCAGCCGTTTTGTCAGTGCCGCCGGATAGGGTCGTTATTAGAAAAGGACGACCGGCCTACGGGCCGCTTACTACCACAACACGAGGTGAAGAATGGCTGCTCCAGCCGACCGCGCAAAAGCCCTAGAGGCAGCGCTGGCCCAGATTGACAAGCAGTACGGCAAGGGGTCGATCATGCGGCTGGGCGACGAAGTGCGCGCCCCCGCCGAGACCATCTCCACCAGCTCGGTCGCGTTGGACGTGGCGCTGGGCATCGGCGGGCTGCCGCGCGGCCGCGTCGTGGAGATCTATGGACCGGAATCCTCCGGTAAGACCACCCTGGCGCTCCACGTGGTGGCGAATGCACAGAAGAGCGGCGGCATCGCCGCGTTCATTGACGCCGAGCACGCCCTGGACCCCATCTACGCTGCCAAGCTCGGGGTGGACACGGACTCACTCCTGGTCTCCCAGCCGGACACCGGCGAGCAGGCCCTCGAAATCATGGACATGCTGATTGGCTCCGGTTCGGTTGACGTTGTTGTCATTGACTCCGTTGCCGCTCTGGTGCCCCGCGCCGAAATCGAAGGCGACATGGGCGACAGCCATGTCGGACTCCAGGCCCGCCTCATGAGCCAGGCGCTGCGTAAGATCGCCGGCCGCCTGAGCCACACCAACACCACGGCCATCTTCATCAACCAGCTGCGTGAAAAGATCGGTGTCTTCTTCGGTAGCCCGGAAACGACCACGGGCGGCAAGGCGCTGAAGTTCTACGCCTCGGTCCGCATCGATGTGCGGCGCATCGAGACCCTCAAGGAAGGCACCAACCCGGTTGGTAACCGGACCCGGGCAAAGATCGTCAAGAACAAGATGGCTCCGCCCTTCAAGCAGGCAGAGTTCGACATCATGTACGGGGTCGGCATTTCCCGCGAAGGCGGCCTCATCGACATGGGAGTGGAGCACGGCCTGGTCAAGAAGTCCGGCGCCTGGTTCACCTATGACGGTGACCAGCTGGGTCAGGGCAAGGAAAATTCGCGTAACTTCCTCAAGGACAATCCCGACCTTGCGGACGAGCTGGAGCGCCGGATCCGGGAAAAACTTGGCATCGGCGTTCCGGCCGCAGAAGCACCCGCCAACCCCAAGCTGAAGGCAGTGGGGAAGGACTCCTAAGGTTCGGGTGCCCTTCGGGCCGGTCCGTTGTAAAGACACGGTCTCCGGAGGGCACCGGCCTTGGCGCCCCCGGCAGAGACAGCTATGGATACCCCGCAGCAGAACAACCGGCAGCAGAAAACCCGGCAACAGAACACCCCCCAGCAGAGCCCGCCCCGGTCCGGGACCGGACAGGATGAGACGCTGGCGCAGCTGAGACAGCGCCTCGCTGACATCCAGGCCGCAACCGCGCAGGCCTCCGTAGACGACCCCGCAGGAGCTCCTGCCAACGAACGAAACCGGCCCGGCAGAACCGCGGGATGGCGGAAGGCTGCCGGGAGCAAAGACTCATCGGGTGAAAGCGATCCGGAAGCCGGCTGGGAAGCATTCAAGGAGGACGGGTTCGGGGAAGAGGCGACAGCTGACGAACCCTGGGCCGAAGCGGATGCCGCAGGAAAAAGCTCCGGCAGGCGCCGGAACAAGCGCGGCAAACCGGGAGGAACCGGGGGGTCCGGGCAGCAGGCGGATGCCGAAACGCTGACACCGGAAGAGGCGTACAGCGAAGCCAAGGCCATTGTCCTGCGCCAGCTCACGGCATCCCCCAAGAGCCGGAAACAGCTGGAAACGAAACTAGCCGAGCGGGACATTCCTGCGGAATCGGCGGCGGCCGTGCTGGACCGTTTCGAGGAAGTGCAGCTGGTTGACGACGCCGAGTTCGCCCAGCTCTGGGTCCGCAGCCGGTCCCAAAGCAAGTCACTTGCCCGCGGAGCGCTTCGGCGGGAACTGGCAGAAAAGGGTATAGCCCCGGATCTTGCGGCCGAAGCACTGGAGCAGGTCAGTGACGAGGATGAACTCGAGGCAGCCAGGGAACTGGCGCGGCGCAAACTCCAACGGTCAGCCGATCTGGCGGACCGCACGGTACGCGACAAGCAGACGCGGCGCCTGGTTGGCATGCTCGCCCGCAAAGGTTATTCACCCTCCCTGGGCTTTCGCGTGGCCAGTGAAGTCATCGCCGCTGTCCGGGAGGAACGCGGGGACTCCGTCTAGCACGGCCGGTGCCGCGTTGTCCGCCGGTAACGGCTCAGCCTTCTCGTCTGGAAGCCGGTGTCCAATCAGCGCGCCGTACCGTATGCTGTGCGAACTATGTTAAAGATGAGGTTTGCGGGGCCCCTGGTGCATTCGGGACGGGAGCGGCCCCGTCGGGCGGCGTCGTTGTCCGCAGTGATCCTGACAGCAGTGCTGGCTTCAGCCGTGCTCAGCGCAGCTCCGGCACCCGCCGCCGAGTCCTATCCCTCCTGGGAGGACATCCGCGCGGCCCAGTCCTCGGCGTCGGCAAAAGCCGCTGAAGCGGACCGGGTGGAGGGCTTCCTCACCGAGCTGAGGGAGGAAGCGGGCAGCCTCGGAGATGCCGCCGTCTCTGCGACCAACCGTTACAACGCTGCCGTGGAAGAGCTTGCCGCCAATGAGCAGCTGTTAATTTCGCTCGCTACACAGCGGGAAGCGGCCGCCGGACACGCCTCGGACCTGATGCGCCAGGTGGCCGCCTTGGCAGCCCAGACCTATAAAACCGGCGGGGCAGCCGCAGACAGTGCCGCGCTGATGCTGCTGGACGCCGACGGATCCGTGGACGCCCTGCACGGTGCCGATCTGATGGACCGGGTTTCCTCGCGGGCAGGCAATCTGTATGCGGACGCCCTGGCGTCGGAGAAGGTCGCAGCCGGGTTCAGCGAACAGGAGCAGCAGGCCCGGGATGCACGGGCGAAACTGGTCGCCGAAGCCGAACGCTACGTTGAGGAAGCGGATTCGTCCGCCGCTGCCGCTGCTGCTGCCATCCGCGAGGAGGAAACGCGGAAGTCCGTACTTCTGGCCCAGCTTGCCGAACTCCGGGACAGTACCGTCGAGGCAGAGGAAGCGCGGATACGGGGGATAGCCGCGGAGAAGGCTTTTCGGGATCAGGAAGCGGCAGCGGAGCGTTCCGCACAGGAATCGCCCCGGCCCGGGGCCGGGCAGGCGGCGGGAGGCGAAGCATCGCCCGAAACGGCACCGCCGCCTGTGACATCCCCCTCAATACCCGCCCCGGTAAAACCCGCGCCCGTCGCACCGGCCCCGGTAGCACCCG
>NZ_JBNHFW010000040.1:0-20498 GCF_059090685.1 Arthrobacter sp. Y3225209 | reverse complement strand
CCATACCCACGGGGTGGGCGGACACGGTCGATTCAACCAATCAAAATAAATTGGTATCAATAAACTTGGCACACTATTGAGTTCTCAAACAACAGACGCAATCCGAAAATACTCGGGAAAACAATGTTTTCCTTTTCTTCTTCGCTGCAATGTTTTATTATCTTATTCCATTCCGGCGTTATTTGCAATTCGCGGTTTTCCTGTCGGAATCCCGTGAAAAGCGTTTGTACCGCCGTTCCGGCCCAGCGTGAACCGGAGTCTTTTCCGCCGGCCCGGTGAAGGGCACGGGAGTTGGACTCTGATTTTCGAAGGGGTTTGGCCGCCATGCTCGGGCGCTTTTTCAGCGTCCCTGCCGCGGCGACTTCAATTACTTTACACACCCCGCCCGGTCCTTGCAAACCGGATCAAAGCGACCTGCCGCACGCTGTCCGCACCACCGCAGATCCGGCTGTGCGGGCCAGCGTTTCGGCCGATACATCCATGGTAAAACCTCAGGCTCACCTCTGCGCAAGCCGGTTCCCGGTCAGCCTCGTCACATAAACACCCGTCACATGACCAGAGGGCCGGCCATCGGACGGCAAATCAGGACACCTTCCCTGCCGGGTCCCGTTCCCTGCCGGGTCCCATTGCCTGCCGGGTCATATCTCTGCCGGGGCGGGCCCCATCTCTGCCGGGCAGGGCGGGCGCCTATCCGTTGCCGCGGAGGTACGCCAGCTGTGCAGCCACCGACAGCTCGGCGGCGGCACGCACGTTGGCCGGCACATCCGCGTACACCTGGTCCGCGATGTCCCCGGCGCCGGCGTTGGAACCGATGTGGTCCAGGGCGGTACGAATCTGTTCCAGCCGCTCTTCCCGGTGGTCCCGGTAGGTCAGGACCAGTGAGCTCAGATCCGGTTGAACGGGCCCGTGTCCGGGAAGAACCGTGGCGGCACCGAGGTCAGCCAGCATCTCCAGTGTCTGCAGGTAGTCCCCCAGGGTCCCGTCCGGATAGTCCAGCACCGTGGTCCCCCGCCCCAGGATGGTGTCTCCGGTAAGTACGGAGCCGTTCCCGCCGTCGTCGGGAAGCCAGAAACACACCGAGTCCGAGGTGTGTCCGGGCGTCGCCAGGACCCTGATCTGGAGTCCGGCGGCCTTAATGCTTTCATCGGCGCCGAGCGGATCCGCTCCGACGCAGTACTTCGGATCAAGTGCGCGGACCGGTGCACCCGTCAGCTCCGCGAACCGCTGGCTGGCCTCGGTGTGGTCAGGGTGCCGGTGGGTAATCAGCACCAGTTCCACGGTTCCGGCGCCGGCCAGGGCCTGCAGATGCTCCTCGTCCAACGGACCCGGGTCCACCACCACCGTGCTTCCGGATCCCGGGGCAGCCAAAACGTAGCTGTTGGTGCCGTCCAGGGACATGGGCCCCGGGTTCGGGGCAAGCCGGACACGGCTGAGCTCGCTGCTGCGGACCAGACCGGAATCCGGAAGCTGTTCGGTGGTTGACATGGGTTCCTAGGCCAGGCGGGTCAGCCAGCCGTGGGTATCCTCCACGGTGCCGGTCTGGATGCCGAGCAGCTGCTCGCGGATGGACATGGTGACTTCTCCCGGCTTCGCGTCCGCGGATCCGATGACCTCAGTTTCGGACTTCAGCTGGCCCACGGGAGTGATGACCGCTGCCGTGCCGCACGCGAAGACTTCGGTGATTTCACCGGAGGCAACGCCGTCGCGCCATTCATCCAGGGTAATCTTGCGTTCCTGAACGTCCATGACGCGGTCCCGGCCCAGCTGCAGAACGGAAGAGCGCGTGATTCCGTGCAGGATGGTGCCGGAGAGTGCGGGGGTGACCAGGCGTCCGTCCTTGAAGACGAAGAAGACATTCATGCCGCCAAGCTCTTCCACGGCGTTGTCGTTGAATTCATCCAGGAACAGCACCTGCTTGCAGCCGTTGGCTTCGCCTTCCATCTGGGCGATGAGTGAGGCAGCGTAGTTGCCGCCGCACTTTGCTTCACCGGTGCCGCCGCGGCCGGCGCGGGCGTACTTGGAGGAAAGCCAGATGGAGACCGGCTTCAGTTCCCCGCCGAAGTAGTTCCCCGCCGGCGAGGCAATCACGCGGTAGGACACCTCGCGGGCCGGACGGACACCCAGGAACGCCTCGGTGGCGATCATGAACGGGCGCAGGTAGAGCGCGGCGCCGTCGCCGTCCGGAATCCAGTCCTGGTCCAGGGCCACCAGCCGGCGGATGGACTCCAGGAAAAGTTCCTCGGGAAGCTCGGGCAGCGCAAGCCGACGGGCGGAGAGGTTCAGGCGTGCAGCATTGGCTTCGGGGCGGAAACTCACTACGGAACCGTCGGCGTGCCGGTATACCTTCAGGCCCTCGAAGATCTCCTGCCCGTAGTGCAGGACGCCGGCTGCCGGATCGATCGAGATGGGCCCGTAGGGCTCAATGCGGGCGTTCTGCCACTGGGCGTCTCCGCCTTCGGCCGCCTTCCAGTCAATGACGGCGGTGTGGTCGGTGAAGTAGTCGCCGAATCCGGGGTTCGCCAGGATGGTGGCCCGCTCGGAGGCGGACTTCGGGTTGGTGGAAAGCTCCTGGGTGAATTCCAGTGCGCTGACGGTCATGATTCCTCCACGGTGAACGGCAAAAACCCGTTCGACGACTACTTATTGGCTATGACTGAGCTTATGACACCGCGGCGGCGATGGCATCGCCCACTTCGGCGGTGGTACGGCGTCTTCCACCCCGGTTGGCGAGATCCGCGGCAACGGCCTGCTGTACCCGCGCGGCTTCATCATCAAATCCCAGGTGCTCCAGCAGCAGGGCAGCCGAGAGGATGGCTGCGGTGGGATCAGCTTTCTGCTGCCCGGCGATGTCCGGGGCAGAGCCGTGTACGGGTTCGAACATGGACGGGTAGGTGCGGTCCATGTTGATGTTGCCGGAGGCCGCCAAACCAATGCCACCGGTGATCGCGGCAGCCAGGTCGGTGATGATGTCGCCGAAGAGGTTGTCCGTGACGATGACGTCGAACCGTGAGGGATCACTCACCATAAAGATGGTGGCGGCGTCCACGTGCAGGTAGTCGTGGGTGACCTCAGGGAATTCCGCGGCCACCTTTTCCATGGTTCGCTTCCACAGGCGCCCGGCGTTCACCAGCACGTTGTGCTTATGCACCAGCGTCAGCTTCCGGCGCGGCCGCTGCGAGGCCCGGCGGAAGGCATCACGAACCACGCGCTCGACGCCGTAGGCGGTGTTGAGCGAAACTTCGGTGGCGATCTCCTGCGGGGTTCCCTCACGGAGCACTCCCCCGTTGCCGGCATATGGCCCCTCGGTTCCTTCGCGAACGACGATGAAATCGACGTCTCCGGGATTGGCCAGCGGGCTGTCAACTCCCGTGTACAGCTTGGACGGGCGGAGGTTTACGTAGTGGTCCAGGCTGAAGCGCAGCTTGAGCAGCAGCTCGCGTTCAATCAGCCCCGAGGGCATGCTCGTGTCCCCGGGCGCCGCACCCACGGCTCCAAAAAGAATCGCGTCATGGCCCTTGAGTGCGTCCAGTGTCTTATCCGGCAGGGTCTCCCCCGTTGCCAGCCAGTGCTCAGCCCCGAGCTCATACTCGGTCAGGTCAAACCGGGCTGGTCCGCCCGCGGTGACCTTGTTCAGCACCTTCACTGCTTCGGCCGTAACCTCCGGGCCGATTCCGTCGCCCGGGATCACGGCCAGGGAAATGACTTTGGACTGTTCTTCGCTCATAACGCCCATCATAGAAAGACGGTCCGGATGCCGGACAACCCATCTCACATGCTGAACACTGCGGCGAGAATTCCACCCCTGGCATGACGCGCCGGAGGAACGAGGGGCCTAAAGTTGTTGTCCATGCTCCTGCACCGACGTATCTATGCCTGGATGCAGGCAAACCCCGCCAAGGTGGACCTGTGCTCCGCCCTGGGCTTCACCCTGTTCCTCGCGGTGCCGGTCCTGCTCATCGGCCGCTGGCAGCCGGTCGAATTCCTGTTGTCGACAGCCATCTGCATGAGCATGGCCTGGCGCCGCACCAGGCCCGTACCGGCAGCGGCGGTCCAGGCCACCGCCTGCATCCTCTCCCTGTTCCTGGTCCCGGAGACGGGGTTGCCGGCTGACATTCTTGTCCTGGGCATGGTCTACTCGCTGGCTGCCTTCGCTCCACGGTGGGCAAGCCTGGCCGGGCTGGGGCTGGCGCTGGCTGGCGGCATGGCCTTTGTGCTGGTGTATTTCATTGCGCCGGCCATGGGAGGCAGCCTTCCCGGGACTACCGGGTTCATCCCGATGCTCATACTGGTCATCGCCGTTGATGCGGTGGTCCTGGTCTTCTGGACCTTCGGGGACCTGGCCCGCACCCGGCGCCTGGCCATGCAGGCGCTCCAGGACCGCGCCCACCGCCTGGAGATTGAACGCCAGCAGGAGCGGGACCTGGCCGCCGCGGACGAACGCAGCCACATTGCCCGGGAGATGCATGACATTGTGGCGCACTCGCTCTCGGTGATCATTACGCAGGCCGACGGCGCGCGGTATGCGAGCGCCGACGATCCGGACGTCGCCCCGCGCACCCTGGGCGTGATCGCCGAAACCGGGCGGAGTTCCCTGCGCGAAATGCGCCGCCTGCTCGGCGTGCTCCGCGGCGACGAGGCAGCCTCCACCCGCCCCCTGCCCTCACTGGCAGATGTTGATGCGTTGGTGGACTCTGTCCGGCGCGGCGGGGTGGATGTTTCCGTGCAGGTGGACGGTGCGCCCCGCCGGCCCCTGCCGCCGGGCGCTGAGCTCAGCGCATACAGGGTCATCCAGGAGTCCCTGACAAATGTCCTGAAGCATGCCGGTCCCAGCGCCCGGGCGGCTGTTGGCCTCCAGTGGTCGCCGCGGGGGCTGGCCCTCACTGTCACGGACAACGGGATAGGTGCCGCTGCAGCCATCGACAGCGACGGCGCCGGACAGGGCATCAAGGGGATGGGCGAACGGCTGGCGCTTTACGATGGAACCCTAAAGGCTGCTCCGGCGGCCGGCGGAGGATTCCGCGTTGAAGCATTCATCCCCTACACGGAGGCCTAGGCATAGTGCCGGATTCCCCCTGGACCGCAGCGTCCGAAACACCGCTCCCTTCCGCCGATCCCATCCGAGTGGTCCTGGTGGATGACCAGCAGCTGGTGCGCGGAGGTTTCCGCATGCTGATAAATTCACAGCCGGATCTCGAGGTGGTTGCCGAAGCCGGCAACGGACACGAGGCACTGGCCGCACTGGCCGCCGTACGGGCCGACGTTGTGCTGATGGACGTCCGGATGCCGGGAATGGACGGCATCGAGGCCACCTCCCGGATCCTCGACGCCGGAAACGGCGGGGAGCGTAACGAAGACGTGAAGGTGGTGGTGCTGACCACCTTCGACCTGGATGAGTACGCGCTTTCCGCCATCCAGGCCGGCGCCAGCGGCTTTCTGCTCAAGGACGCCCCGCCCGAGGAGCTGTTGGAAGCCATCCGCACCGTGCACCGCGGTGACGCGGTGATTGCGCCGTCCACCACCCGCCGCCTGCTGGACCACGTTGCCCCCATGCTGCGCACCGCCGGAACACCCGGAAGCCCGCATGCCGCCGCCGTCGAAACCCTGACGCCGCGCGAACACGAGGTTTTCACCCTGATAGCCCAGGGCCTCTCCAACCCTGAGATCGCAGCGAAGCTCTTCCTCTCGGAGGCAACGGTCAAAACCCACGTGGGCCACATCCTGGCCAAGCTGGGCGCCCGGGACCGGGTGCAGGCCGTGGTTATTGCGTACGAGACGGGCATAGTCGCACCCTAGGGGCATGGAACGGGGACGGCGCACGGCCACTGTCGAGGACGTCCGTCAGGTCTGCCTCTCCCTGCCCGGCGTCACGGAACGGCTCAGCTGGAAGCAGCCCGCCTGGTTTGCCCGCACGCTGATGGCCCGGATGTGGGATGAAGACTCCCTGACGGTCAAAAGTGCGGAACGGGAGGCACTGGCGGCGCAGCAGCCGGACATCTACTTCTGGACCCCGCATCACGAGTCCTCTCCGCTGCTGGTCCTGGTGCGGCTGGCCTACGTTCCGCAGGATGAGCTCGCAGAAATGCTGCACGAGTCCTACCGGCTGGCCGGCGCCCTTCCACCCACGGTATGAGGCCGGCTCCCCGGGAACCGTCCCCCGGCTCGATGTGGCCCATGACGCCGCGGGCATAGCGTGGGAACCATGACAACACTCGCAGAGCAGAATCCTGTCCCCGGCACGGGGAAAACCCGCCTGGCCGCAGCCGCGCAGAAGCTGAACAAGACGTACGGCACCGGTGAAACCCGGGTCCACGCCCTTCGGGATGTGGACGTGAGCTTTGAAACCGGCACCTTCACGGCCATTATGGGTCCGTCCGGCTCCGGAAAGTCGACCCTGATGCATTGCCTGGCCGGCCTGGATACCTCCGACTCGGGACGCATCTGGATTGGCGGCACCGAACTCACCGGACTTAACGACGCCGCACTGACCCGCCTTCGCCGGGACTCCGTGGGCTTCGTTTTCCAGTCCTTCAACCTGGTCCCCACGCTTACCGCCGAACAGAACATCACCCTCCCCGTCGCGCTGGCCAACGGCAAGGTGGACCGGGCCTGGCTGGAAAGCATCACCGAAACCCTGGGCCTCACCGGCCGGCTGAAGCACCGGCCGCATGAACTCTCCGGCGGCCAGCAGCAGCGCGTGGCCGTAGCCCGTGCCCTGCTGACCCGCCCGGACGTGCTCTTCGGAGACGAGCCCACCGGCAACCTGGATTCCAAGTCCGGAGCCGAGGTCCTTTCCCTGCTCCGCCGGTCCACCAAGGAGATGGGCCAGACCATCATCATGGTCACCCACGATCCCGTGGCCGCTTCCTACGCGGACCGGGTAGTGCTCATGAATGACGGCGCACTGGTGGGCGAACTGGCGAATCCCACGCCGGACACCGTACTGGCCGCCCTGACCAAGCTGGGGGCGTAAGGCATGTTGCAGGTAGCGCTGGCGCAGGTGCGCCTGAACGCCCGCCGTTTCATAGCGGTCTCCCTGGCGGTCCTCATCGCCGTCGGCTTCCTGACGGCCACCCTGATCATTAATTCCTCTTCCAAGGCCTCGCTGACCCAGAGCGTCGGCCAGAGCTACCGCAACGCGGATCTGATCCTCAACGGCAACCTGTTCCGGTCCGATCCGCTGGTGCTGGACGAGGACACCGCCGCCATTGTCCGTGACCTCCCCGGAGTGGCGGGAAGCTACGAGGTGCAGCAGGGATACGTCAGCTTCGGCACGGGCCGGGACACGGTGTACGGCAAGCTGGACAGCATTCCCGAGTACACGGGGCTCTTCCCCGGAAAGGTCACCGACGGTTCGCTGCCGGTGTCCGACGGCGAGGTGGCCGTGGACAGCGACACCGCCGAGCGGGCGGGCCTGTCGAAGGGCTCCGTGCTCAGCCTCACCGGTGGAATGGACGATTCAGCTGCCGTGGAGCTGACAGTCACCGCACTTGTAGCCCCGTCCGACGACCCAAGCAGCATGGGCAATGCCCAGCTCTATGCCACCGGCGCCACCGCGGCATTGTTCGCCAACGCGGAAGACGGCTTCGACACCATCCAGCTGGCGCTGGCTTACGGCGCCAACGTGAACGAGGTGCGGGCCGCCGTGGAGCAGGAGCTTTCCGCCGCGGGCATGGGTGAGGTGGTTGTCCGTACCGCTGCGGAGCAGACCGATGTCCTGGTGTCCATGTACACCGGCGGAGACGATGCCCTGACCATCATCCTGCTGGCCTTCGCCGCGGTGGCGGTGCTGGTCTGCGCGTTGGTGGTTTCCAACACCTTCTCCGTGCTGGTGGCCCAGCGCACCCGCGAACTTGCCCTGCTGCGCTGCATCGGTGCCGAACGTTCGCAGATACGCCGCTCCGTCATCGTGGAAGCCCTGATTGTGGGCATAGTCGCATCCGTTGCAGGTGTCCTGGCCGCCGTTGCCCTGGTGGGCGGCATCATTGCCTACCTGCAGACCATTCCCGAAAGCGGCTTCGCCACACTGGCGGTCTCCCCCGGCTCGGTAGTCGCCGGACTGGTGGTGGGTGTCCTGCTGACCGTCCTGTCCGCCCTGGTTCCGGCCCGGGCCGCCACCGCGGTTGCCCCGCTGGCTGCCCTGCGCCCTGCCGATGATGTTCGGGCCGGAACAAAGCGCGGGCGGGTCCGCCTGGCCATCGGCCTGGTGCTCCTGGCCGGCGGTGCCGCCCTGCTTGCTGCCGGTGCGGTCTCCTCGGACCTCCTGGTGGCGCTGCCCGGCGGCATCCTGAGCTTTGTGGGCGTGCTGATGTGCGCCACGCTGTTTGTCCCGGGTCTGGTGCGGGCCGTCGGCAGGATCGCTGCTCCGCTGGGAGTGCCCGGCAAACTAGCAGCGGTCAACGCCGTCCGGAACCCCCAGCGTACGTCGGCAACATCCTCCGCCCTGCTGATCGGCGTCACCCTGGTCACCATGATGATGACCGGGGCCGCCACGGCGCGGACCTCCCTGGACGACGTGTTGGCGGGAGAGTTCCCGGTGGATGTGAGCGTTGCCGGCCAGGACCGTCCGTTCACCGCCGCCGACGCGGACACCGCACGTGCCGTTGACGGTGTGCAGGACGCTGTCCTGGTGCCCTTGGCCGGTACCACCGACACGGAGGAATACGGCGCCTACGACGTGTACGCGCTGGATCCTGCTGAAGCGGCGAAGGTCCTGCAGGATTCCGACCTGGTCCTCACGGACAACACCATCCTGATGCCGCAGGGCATCAAGTCCGAAACGCTGACGGTAACCGGGGCGAGCTCCACCGCGGAGCTGAAGGTACTGGAATCGAACAGCAAACAGCTGCGCCCGCTCATCAGTGCCGACACGGCGGCGAAGCTGGGTGGCCCTGCACCGCTGCCCGCTTCCGCTGACTACGTTCCGTTGCCGGAGCTCTGGCTGTCCGTGGAGGAGACCCTGAATACCTCCGCCCTGATAGACCTGCGCGCCGATCTGGCGGAACGGCTGGATGTGGAGGAGTACACGGTGAACGGTTCCGCGATTGAGCGTGCCGCGTTTGACCAGGTCATCGACGTCCTGCTGATGGTGGTCACCGGCCTGCTGGGAGTGGCCGTGGTGATTGCCCTGGTGGGTGTGGCCAACACACTGTCCCTCTCGGTATTGGAACGCACCCGCGAGTCGTCCCTGCTGCGGGCACTGGGCCTGACCCGCGGACAGCTGCGCGGCATGCTGGCACTCGAAGCCGTGCTGATCGCCGGGGTGGCTGCCCTGATGGGCACCGTGCTCGGCTCGGTTTACGGCTGGCTCGGAGCGCAGTCGGCGCTGGGCTCCTTCGCCTCGGTGGAGCCGTCGGTTCCGTGGCTGCAGCTGCTCGGTGTCCTGGCCGTGGCGCTGCTGGCCGGCCTCGCGGCGTCGGTCCTCCCGGCCCGTCGCGCCGCCCGCCTCTCGCCGGTGGCCGGACTCGCTGCCGACTGACCGGACCCGTTGAATCAGGCCGGGACCGGTCTGCGGCTGATCTGCGGCCCGGCCGCGGGGCATGTGCCTCGCGGTCGGGCCGCAGATCTGCAAGGATACTGGGAAGGACAAATTACTAAGCACGCTTATGCCGGACCGTTGGCCCGGCAGGCTGCAGGCGTAAGGAGATCAGCATGACCCAGCAGGATGCCGCCCCCGGACATTTCACCCCGGGACGGGAATCACTCGCCGCGTACCTGGATGACCACCTCATTGGCGCAGAGACGGGCGTCCGCCTGTTCACCGCCGCGCAGCGCACATGGGAGGGATCACCGTACGAGGAGACCTTCGCCCGCCTGGTGGAGGAAATTTCCGATGAACGGGATGAACTTGAATCCCTGATTCATGCCCTGGGCTATGCAAGGAGCAAGGCCAAGGCTGCCGCAGCGGCCGTGGGCGCGGCGGCCGGGAAACTGGGTCCGCTGAATCCGCTGAGCACCGGCGGCGGCGCCACCGGGCAGCTGGAGCTTGAGTCCCTGCAGTCGCTGGTCCGGATGAAGGAATCCCTGTGGCGGACACTGCTGGTGCTTTCCGGCACCGACCACCGGTTCAACGCGGCGCGGCTTCAGGAACTGATCGAGATGGCCCGCGGACAGCAGGAGGCCGTGGCCGAGGTGATGGAGAAGACAGCCGTGGAGCGGTTCCTGGCTACGGACTAAGCCGGGCCCCGCTAACAAAAGAACACCCCCGACGAATCGTCGGGGGTGTTCTTTTGTGTCCGCCTATTCCGCCGGCTCCTCGTACTTCGGGAAGATGGGTGTGGGCGCCGGCAGCGCAGTGCCCGGCACCAGCGGCGTGCCGATCGCGCTGAACTGCCGCGCGGCGTCGTCGTCCTGGCCAAGGACCGTCAGCAGCTTGGCCGCACTCTCCGGCATCACCGGCTGGATCAGGATGGCGACAATCCGCAGCACCTCGAGCGTCACATACAGCACCGTGTTCATGCGTTCGACGTCGGTCTTCCGCAGCACCCACGGCGCCTGCTCGGCAAAGTACGCGTTGGTGTCCCCCAGGACCTTCCAGGTAGCTTCCAGCGCGCCGTGGAAATCCTGCACATCGTACGCTTCACGGGAGATCTGCAGGAGGTTGCCTGCAGCTTCCAGCAGGGCAGTGTCCTCCGGCGTGAAATCACCGGGCTGCGGCACCGCTGCGCCGCAGTTCTTGGCCACCATGGACAGGGAGCGCTGGGCCAGGTTGCCTAGGTTATTGGCAAGGTCGGAGTTCATCCGGCCGACGACGGCGTCGTGATTGTAGGAGCCATCGGCACCGAAGGGGACCTCGCGGAGCAGGAAGAAGCGCACCGAGTCCAGGCCGTATTGGTCAGCCCAGTCCTTCGGGGCCACTACGTTGCCCAGCGACTTGGACATCTTGACGCCCTTGTTGTGCAGGAAGCCGTGGATCATGATCCGCTTCGGCAGTTCCAGCTTGGCGGACATCAGGAAGGCAGGCCAGAAAATGGCGTGGAAGCGTGAAATGTCCTTGCCGATCACGTGGACGTCGGCGGGCCAGTACTTCCGGAAGGCTTCACTTTCGGTATCGGGGAAGCCGACGCCGGTGAGGTAGTTGGTCAGCGCGTCCACCCACACGTACATCACGTGGTCCGGGTTGCCGGGCACGGGCACGCCCCAGTCGAACGTGGTGCGGGAGATGGAGAGGTCCTCCAGCCCGCCCTTCACGAAGCTGATGACCTCGTTGAACCGCGAGCGCGGGGCGGCGAAGTCCGGCTGGGACTCATAGAGGGCCAGGAGTCGATCCTGGTACGCGGACAGCCGGAAGAAGTAGCTCTCCTCCTCGGTCCAGGTCACCTCGGTGTCGGTTTCCTTGGAGTACCGCACGCCGTCCTCGCGGACTTCGGTCTCGTCTTCGCTGTAATACGCCTCATCCCGGACGGAATACCAGCCGGAGTACTTGGACAGGTAGATGTCCCCGTTCTCCTCCATCCGCTTCCAGATGGCCTGGGCGGCGGCATAGTGGTCGGCGTCGGTGGTACGGATGAAGCGGTCATAGGAGTTCCCTATATCCGCTTCCATCTGCTTAAACGCGGCCGAGTTGCGGTCCGCGAGTTCCTTGGCGGTAATGCCTTCCTTGTCCGCGGACTGCTGCATCTTCAGCCCGTGCTCGTCCGTACCCGTCATAAAGAACACGTCGTAGCCGTCCAGGCGCTTGAAGCGCGCCATGGCGTCGGTGGCGATGTGCTCATACGCATGCCCGATGTGGGGCTCGCCGTTGGGGTAGGAGATGGCTGTGGTGATGTAGAACGGAGTCTTGGAATCGGAAGAAGTCACATAAGAAAATTACCCTGTTTCGGCAGGGCTTGTCGCTTTGGGGCCGGCAAGGCGCGCGAGGCCGAGAAGGATGACGGTGTAGAAAACGCTGATGGTGCAGGCCGTCCCGACGATGCTGCGGTATGGCAGCCAGGACTCCCCCTGCGGCAGGATGACGAACTCGGCGGCGATACACGCCGCCAGCAGCACCGCGAGGAGGACCTCCATCCCCATCCTGAGCCTGCTGCCCCGGTACCGGCGGCGCAGAAGCAGGGCAACCGGCAGCAAAGGCATGAGCCACACCAGTTCGTTGAACCACACGGTCGCGATCAGCAAACAGGCGGCCACCCCGGCTGCAGGATAAGCGGCCGTATAACCCCACCCGGCGGGTAGCCCTCCCTTCACCCCGTACAGGGCCGTGAGCAGCGCCCAGGGCAGCAGAAGGGCGGCCATGAACTCCACCGACCCCGTCGGAAGCTGAACAAGCAGCAGCAGTCCGATCGGAACGGCATAAACAGCGACCCGGAGCGCCCGTGCGGGCGGGCTGGCCGGCACAAAGACCATCAACCCGGTGAGGATTGCTGCCACCCCCAGAACCAGCCCGTTCACCAGCATGCTGTCCCATGGGTCCTCCCTGCCCTGCGGGAACAACGCATTGATGAAGGCGCCTGCATAGGAGGCTATTCCTACCAGCAGCCAGGCGGCTGGAATCCAGGACCGCTGCAGTGGTGTTGGTGCCGGCTCGGGCGGAGGTTGGGACATTGGGACAGCTTAGTGCCCGTCCTCCAGCACCGAGGTCAGCACCGGAGCCGTGACGGCAAGCCCTGCCCGCACCAGCCCCACTCCCACGGCAACGGTTGCCGCGAGGATAGCCATCGACGCCGGAGCGAAAAGCAGCGCCGCACCCACCAGCGGGAACAGCAGGACCGCCGACACCGTCACGGAAGCGGTGCATACGAGCAGCAGGGGCTGCATCACCGCCTTGATGCGTGCGCCCTCGATCACTCCCCGCGGCATGCCCATCCGGTCCAGGCTGCGGTAGAGCTCACCGCGGTCCAGGACCGTGGCTGCCTGGTTGATGCCAGCGGAGCAGGCGACCATCAGGAACCCCGCAACAACCGTGATCAGCACACCGGTCATGAGGTCCTGCAGCAGGAAGTCTTCCGGTCCCTCCGACTGGCTGCCCTGGACGGCCGCAGCGGCCGAACCGGCAACTACGGCGGTGAAGCAGACCAGGGCCAGGGCACTGACCTGGCGCCAGGCGGCCTTGGGGGAATCCAGCACGATCCTGGCGGCAAGCAGCGCCTCCGGCGTCTGTGCCCTGCGCAGGCGCCGGGTGGCGGAGCGGGCAACCAGCCAGGGTCCGGCCAGGTTGAGGACGGACATCCCGGCCGCAAACACGCCGAAGATAATGATGATGGCCAGCACCGCTCCGGCGCCCGGAATCGTCAGGGCCAGGCTGCCCGCAACCAGAACCGCCACGGCAATCCCGGCCCGGCTCCAGTGGACCTTTTGGGCTGCGGCCCGGGTCCGCACCCCGAGGGGTGACACCACCACTTTCCGCAGGCCGGCCGCGGAGCTGACCGCGGCCAGCAGAACCACTGCCAGCACCGTGGCGAGTCCAGCCGCCGGGTGCAGCCAATAGGCAGCGCCAAGGGCTGCGCCGCGGAAGTGGATCAGCTGGACCAGTGGAGCGAACAGCAGATACCCGGCCACCCCGGCCACGGCGCCGGCCAGTGCCTGGGCGGTGGCCTCCAGCACTGTCACCTGCCGCACCGTCCTGGCGGAGCCTCCGAGAAGGCGCAGCGTTGAGAGGTGCTCGTCCCGCCGGCGGGCGGAAAGGCGCGCCGCGGAACCACCAAGGGTGATGAGGGGCAACACCAGCAGCAGCAGCGCGAAGCAGGCCAGCAGCAGATACAGATCCCCTTCAGCGTCGCCCCACTGCAGGAAGGACAAGGCGCCGGACAGGACGGTCAACAGCAAGGTGGTGACCACGGCAAACGCTGCGACAGGCAGCAGCGCCTTCTCCCATCCGGCGGTGCCGGGACGGTTCAGCAGCCAGGTGAGGCGGACGGCCACCGGAGAAGAGTCCAGAAGACGGGCAATGGCGGACAGACGTGCGGGCAGGGGCGCGGGGGCGGTCATCGGGTCCGTCCCGCACCGGCCGTGTCGGCAACAATCCGGCCATCAGCCACGGTGATCACCCTGCCGCACCAGCGGGCCACTGACGGGTCGTGGGTGACCACCACCAGGGAGCGCCCCGTCCCCTCGACGGTGCGCAGCAGCAGCCCCATCACTTCCGCGGAGGTGTGCGAATCCAGCGCACCCGTGGGTTCGTCCGCGAACAGGACCCGCGCACCGTTGACCTGTGCCCGCGCTATGGCCACCCGCTGGGCCTGTCCGCCGGACAGCTCCCCGATGCGGCGCTGTTCCATTCCGGCCAGTCCGAGAGCGGCCAGAGCCTGCACGGCTGCCTGTTCCGCTTCCGCCCGTGGCGCCCCGTTGAGCATCAGGGCCAGCGCCACATTTTCCCCCGCCGTCAGCTCGGGGATCAGCAGACCCTGCTGGAAAACGAAACCGAAGTCGCTTCGGCGCAGTGATGAGCGTGCGTCGTCGTCCAGCGCCGTGACCTCCACGGGTGCACCGCTGCGAAACAGCCGGACGCTGCCGGTGTCGGGGCGGATAATGCCGGCCAGGCAGTGCAGCAGCGTGGTTTTTCCGGAACCGGAAGCGCCCATCACGGCCACAGCCTCCCCCGGATATACGGCCAGGCTGATGCCCGCCAGTGCAGCGGTGCTTCCGTAGGTTTTGGTCAGGTTGTCGGCGGCCAGCAGAGGTCCGCCCGGCATGGATGAAGTCATGCCTTCCATGCTGCCGCGGCAGGGGTGCGGTGCGCGTCGGAGGCGGGCATGATCTCCCCTGCAGTGCCTCCTACCCTGGGGGGAGGCTTAAACGCACAGGACCGGTCCCGCGATGGCGGAACCGGTCCCGTGCGGTGCTGCTAGTCCTGCAGGTCCACTTCGCGGGCCACGGAGGCGCCGATTTCCTCGCGCAGCTTCTCCAGCACGTCCTGCGGCACGGAGGAATCCACGGTCAGCAGGGACAGCGCCTGGCCGCCCTCGGTGTTCCGGGCCACCTGCATGCCGGCAATGTTGATGTCCTTCTCGCCCAGCACCCGGCCCAGGGCGCCGATCACGCCGGGGCGGTCCTGGTAGATGAGCACAATCAGGTGTTCGCTGATGGGGATTTCCAGGTCGTAGCCGTTCACTCCGACGAGCTTCTGGATCTGCTTCGGTCCGGTCAGCGTGCCGGAAACCTCCAGCCGGGACCCGTCGGAGAGGGCACCGCGGATGGTGAGCAGGTTCCGGTAGTCATCCACGTCGGGGGTGGTCAGCAGGCGCACCTCGATGCCGCGCTGTTCCGCCAGCACCGGTGCGTTCACGTAGGAGACCTGTTCGGAGACAATGTCGGTGAAAATGCCCTTCAGGGCCGCCAGCTCCAGTGCCTTGACGTCCAGGGCGGCAATCTCGCCGGCCACTTCGATGTCGATGGCGGTCACGGAGTCGTGGGAGAGGGCAGTGAAGATGCGGCCCAGCTTTTCGATCAGCGGGATACCCGGGCGCACGTCTTCGGCGATGACGCCGCCGGCAACGTTTACGGCGTCGGGGACCAGTTCCCCGGCCAGGGCCAGCCGGACGGATTTGGCAACGGACACGCCGGCCTTTTCCTGCGCTTCTGCGGTGGAGGCGCCCAGGTGCGGGGTGACCACTACGTTGTCCAGCGCGAAGAACGGCAGGTCGGTGCTGGGTTCCTTGACGAACACGTCCACGCCGGCACCGGCGATTTTGCCTGCCTGCAGGGCTTCATAAAGCGCAGCCTCGTCCACGAGTCCGCCGCGGGCCACGTTCACCACGTAGGCGGTGTCCTTCATCTTCTCGAAGGCTTCGGCGCCGAGCATGCCCAGGGTCTCGGGGGTCTTGGGCATGTGGATGGTGATGAAGTCCGATTCCTCAAGGAGTTCGTCCAGAGTGACGAGGCGGACGTTCAGCTGCGCGGCGCGGGCGGAGGTCACGTACGGGTCATAGGCCAGGATCTCGGTACCGAAGCCCTGCAGCCGGGCCGCGACCAGGGCGCCGATGCGGCCGAGGCCGATAATGCCGATCTTCTTTTCGAACAGCTCGATGCCGCTGTACTTGGAGCGCTTCCATTCGCCGTTCTTCAGGGCACCGCTGGCCTGCGGGATGTTCCGGGCCAGGGAAAGGATGTGCCCCACGGTGAGCTCCGCGGCGGAAATGATGTTCGACGTCGGGGCGTTGACCACCATCACGCCGGCCTGCGTGGCGGCCTTGATGTCCACGTTGTCCAGCCCCACACCGGCGCGGGCAATGACCTTCAGGTTCTTCGCCGCCGCAATGGCCTCGGCGTCCACCTGCGTAGCCGAGCGGACGAGGATGGCATCCACGTCCGCGATCGCGGAAAGGAGCTGGGAGCGGTCCGCACCGTCCGTGGAGCGGATCTCAAAGTCGGGGCCCAGGGCCTCGACGGTAGCGGGCGAGAGTTCCTCCGCGAGGAGTACGACTGGTTTGGTGGCAGACACCGGTGACCTCTTTAGCTGTGGACGATTCAGGTGGGGTTTCGCGCAGGAGGCCGGACCCGAGGGGTCCGGCCTCCTTGCCGATTCGGCTTGCCTTTCGAGCCTATCGCCTGCTCCCGGGGGCGTGGCGAATCGGTGCGGATATTACGGTGGCGACTAGCGGGCTACGGAGCCTTCGGTGTAGTCGTCCTCATTCTTGATCCAGGAGAAGAGCTTGCGCAGCTCGCGGCCGGTGGCCTCGATCGGGTGGTCCTCACCCTTCTGCCGCATTTCCTTGAACTCGGGTGCGCCGGCATCCTGGTCATCGATGAAACGCTTGGCAAAGGCGCCGCTCTGGATGTCTGCGAGGACGGCCTTCATGTTTTCCTTCACGCTCTCGTCGATGACGCGCGGGCCGGAGACATAGTCGCCGTACTCTGCCGTGTCGGAAACGCTCCAGCGCTGCTTGGCGATGCCGCCTTCCACCATGAGGTCGACAATCAGCTTCAGCTCGTGAAGTACCTCGAAGTACGCCACCTGCGGCTGGTAGCCGGCTTCGGTGAGGGTTTCGAAGCCGTACTGGATCAGCTGCGACGCGCCGCCGCACAGGACTGCCTGCTCACCAAAGAGGTCCGTTTCGGTCTCTTCGGTGAAGGTGGTCTCGATGACGCCGGCACGGGTGCCGCCGATAGCCTTGGCGTAGGACAGTGCCAGTTCCTTGGCCTTGCCGGATGCGTTCTGCTCCACGGCAATCAGGTCAGGGACGCCGCGGCCGGCTTCGAATTCGCGGCGCACAATGTGGCCCGGGCCCTTGGGTGCGACGAGGGCAACGTCGACGTCGGCCGGCGGCTGGATGTAGCCGTAGCGGATGTTGAAGCCGTGGCCGAAGAACAGTGCGTCGCCGGACTGCAGGTTCGGGGCGATCTCCTCGGCGTAGACAAAGCGCTGGACCTGGTCCGGGGTAAGGACCATGATCAGGTCGGCTTCGGCGACGGCGTCGGCGACGTTGAGTACGCGAAGGCCCTCAGCCTCGGCCTTGGCCCGGGAGGCGGAGCCTTCCTTCAGTCCCACACGGACGTCGACGCCGGAGTCGCGGAGGCTGAGTGCGTGGGCGTGGCCCTGGCTGCCGTAGCCGATGACGGCGACCGTGCGGCCCTGGATGATGGACAGATCGGCGTCGTCGTCGTAGTACATGTCAGTCACTGTGGTTATCTCCTACTGGTTTCCTGGATGAAGGTCTGGGGTGGAACTCAGGCGCTGCGCAGGGCGCGGTCGCTCATGGATTTTGAGCCGCGGCCTACGGCCAGAGTTCCGGATTGGACTATTTCGCGGATGCCAAAGGGCTCAAGCACTGACAACAGCGCGTTGAGCTTCTCGGCGGTGCCTGTTGCCTCGACGATGAGCGAGTCTGTGGACACGTCCACCACTGAGGCGCGGAACAGCTCGGCTGCCTGGGTTACCTGCAGCCGGGTTGCGGCATCCGCGCGAACCTTGACCAGGATGTGGTCGCGTTGCACGGAGGAATCGGGAACAAGCTCAACAATCTTGATGACGTTGATGAGTTTGTTCAGCTGTTTGGTGACCTGCTCCAGCAAGTCACCCTCGGCGTCGACCACCACCGTGATCCGGGACATGCCCGGCACCTCGGAGGGGCCCACGGCCAAAGAATTGATGTTGAAGGCCCGGCGGGCGAACAGTGAGGCTACGCGGGTCAGTACGCCGGGAACGTCTTCTACCAGCACGGAAAGGGTGTGGCGGGCCATGTCCTAATCCTCCTCTTCCCAGGTGGGGGTCATGTTGCGGGCAATCTGGATCAGGTCATTGCTGACCCCGGTGGGGACCATCGGCCACACCATGGAATCGCGGCTGACCACGAAGTCGATGACCACGGGGCGGTCATTGATTTCCAGGGCCTTGGCGATGGTGGCATCGATGTCCTCGTCGCGTTCGCAGCGCAGGCCCACGCAGCCGTAGGCGTCGGCCAGCTTCACGAAGTCCGGAACCCGGACAGTGTCATGTCCGGTGTTGAGGTCCGTGTTGGAGTAGCGCGACTCGTAGAAGAGGGTCTGCCACTGCCGCACCATGCCCAGCGAGGAGTTGTTGATGATGGCAACCTTGATCGGGATGTTGTTGATCAGGCAGGTTGCCAGTTCCTGGTTGGTCATCTGGAAGCAGCCGTCACCGTCAATGGCCCAGACCACGCGGTCCGGGTTGCCCACCTTGGCTCCCATGGCCGCCGGCACGGAGTAGCCCATGGTGCCCAGCCCGCCGGAATTCAGCCAGGCGCGGGGACGCTCATACTTGATGAACTGCGCGGACCACATCTGGTGCTGCCCGACGCCGGCCACGTAAACGCCCTCGGGGCCGGTCAGGGCTCCGATGCGTTCAATGACCTTCTGCGGCGCCATCAGGCCGTCTTCCGGCTCGGCGTAACCGATGGGGTACGTCTCCCGCAGCCGGTCCAGCACGGCCCACCAGGCCGAGATATCCGGCTTCTCGGTTTCGAACTGGCTCCGCACGGCGTCGGTGAGTTCGGGGATGATTTCCTTCACCGAACCGACAATCGGCACGTCCGCGGCACGGTTCTTGGAGATTTCCGCGGGGTCGATGTCCGCGTGGATGACCTTGGCGCCGGGTGCGAAGGAGCTGAGCACACCGGTGACCCGGTCATCGAAGCGGGCGCCGAGGGTGATCAGCAGATCTGACTGCTGCAGCGCGGTCACGGCGGAGACCGAACCGTGCATGCCCGGCATGCCCACGTGCTGCGGGTGCGAGTCGGGGAACACACCGCGGGCCATCAGGGTGGTGACCACCGGGGCGCCCACCAGTTCGGCCAGTTCCAGCAGTTCGGCCGAGGCGTTGGCCTTGAGCACACCGCCGCCCACGTAGAACACCGGCCGCTGCGATGCCGTGATCAGGCGTGCCGCTTCGCGAACCTGCTTGGAGTGTCCGCGCACCACGGTGCGGTAGCCCTGCAGGTCGATCTTGGGCGGCCAGGAGAAAACGGTTTTGGCCTGCTGGGCGTCTTTGGAGACGTCCACCAGCACCGGACCCGGCCGGCCCGAGGTCGCAATGTGGAAGGCCTCGGCCAGCACGCGCGGAATGTCCGCGGCGTCGGTGACCAGGTAGGAGTGCTTGGTGATGGGCATCGTGATGCCCACAATGTCGGCTTCCTGGAACGCATCGGAGCCGATAAACGCACTGGAGACCTGCCCGGTGATGGCGACCATGGGCACTGAGTCCATGTGCGCGTCGGCAATGGCGGTGACCAGGTTGGTGGCACCGGGGCCCGACGTCGCGATGCAGACACCCGCGCGGCCGGTCACCATGGCATAACCTTCGGCAGCGTGTCCGGCGCCCTGCTCATGCCGGACCAGGACGTGGCGGATCTTCTTCGAATCCATCAGGGGATCATAGGTGGGCAGGATGGCGCCGCCGGGCAGTCCGAAGACCTCGTCTACGCCAAGCTCCTCCAGGGACCGGACAAGGGCCTGGGAACCGGTCATTTCGATGGGCGGAACAATGTTGTTGGGCCCTTGGATCCGGTCATCCACGGCATAGGTGGAAGACATGGAACTTGCTACGTCTTTGGTCTTGGCTGCTGCCGCGCGTGCGGCGGCGTTTGCCTTCGAGGCCATCAGCGAAGGGCTGATTGGCGATCCCTTACTCATTGGAACTTCCTTTGCGGATACTGATCCATTGTCTTTGCGGCGGCCTGCCCGGGTTGTGCCCGGTTGGGCTTTTTTATGCTTAGCGAAGCCAAAACTGACGAAGCCAATAAAAAAACCCCTCGTGCCGGTTGGCTCCGTAGGGGTTCGCGCGTGACGTCTTAGACAAGTCGGGCTATTACGCCACGCGCTTGATAAGGACGACGGGTACGATCTGCATACCGTTCAGTCTTGCGGTCCCCTGCGGGGGTGTCAATCTAATGAGACGCCCGTCTCACTATGTGGACGTGGTGTCTGTCTTTTGGACATCCCTGTCCGGTTCCCCTTCCTGCCAAGGCGGCAGGGTACTCCCCCACCCGGTTCTGCCGCCCACACGAGGCGGCAGGGCTTAATAAGGCTGCAAGGCCTCAGGGGCCCCGGTGGTCAGGCGCTCCAGCGCCTGACCACCCGGGCGGGCGAACAGCCCCCCAAATCGCCCCGGG
>NZ_JBNHFW010000039.1:0-22602 GCF_059090685.1 Arthrobacter sp. Y3225209 | reverse complement strand
GCTCGCGGCCCTGGGCTACGCGGACCCGCGCGGTGCCATGCGCCACATAGAGGCCCTGACGGTGGGCGTCAGCCGGCGGGCCGCACTGCAGCGCCAGCTGCTGCCGGTGCTGCTGGCATGGCTTGCCGACGGCGTGGACCCCGACGCCGGCCTGCTCGGCTTCCGGCGGCTCAGCGAGTCCCTGGGGGATACCCACTGGTACCTGGGGATGCTCCGCGATTCCTCGGCCGCGGGGGAGCGGCTGTGCTCCATTCTTTCCTCCAGCCGGTTCATCACCGACCTGCTGGAGGTTTCCCCTGAATCCACTGCCTGGCTCGGCTCCGACAAGGATCTGGTTCCGGTTCCCTTCGAGGCGCAGTGGCAGGAAATCCAGTCCAAGATGTCCCGCCATCCGCGCGCCGGTGAAGCAATGCGGCTGATCCGGCTGATCCGGCGCCGGGAGATGCTGCGCATCGCCATCGCTGACAGTGCCGGCCTGCTCAGCCAGCAGGAGGTCGGCCGGGCGCTGGCCGACGCGGACCGCGCCGCGGTGCTTGGCGCCCTGCATGTGGCAGAGGGCGAAGTATTTGCCGGCAGCGAAAAACTCACCGAACTGCTGGTGGTGGCCATGGGCAGGCAGGGCGGCCGGGAAATCGGCTACGGTTCGGACGCCGACGTGATGTACGTTCACCGTCCGCTGCCGGGTGCGGATCCGGCAGCCGCCCAGGCCCAGGCGGAGAAGATCGTAGCCCAGATATCCACGTTCCTGCAGCAGCCCTGCACCCCGGCGGTCCTTGCCGAACGCACTCTGGTTCTTGACGCGGGGCTGCGGCCTGAAGGCAGGCAGGGGCCGCTGGTGCGCAGCCTCGAGTCCTACCGGGGCTACTACGAGCGGTGGTCCCTGATCTGGGAGGCTCAGGCGCTGCTGCGGGCGCGTCCCATGGCCGGCAGCGATGCCCTGGCCAAGGATTTTATGGCCCTCATCGACCCGGTGCGCTACCCACAGGACGTCTCGCCAAAGGACATCCGGGAAGTCCGGCGGATCAAGGCCCGGGTGGAAGCCGAACGCCTGCCCCGTGGTGCGGATCCGTCCCGCCAGCTCAAGCTGGGACGCGGAGGCCTCAGCGACGTCGAGTGGCTGGTCCAGCTGCTCCAGCTGCAGCACGCCCATGCCATCCCCGAACTTCGGACCACGGCGACCCTGCCGGCCCTGGACGCCATCGAGGCGGCGGGGCTGCTTCCGGCCGCCGATGTGTCCATCCTGCGCCACGCCTGGCTGCTGGCCAGCAGGATCCGAAGCGCAAATGTTATCCGCGGCGGACGCAACCCCGATGTGCTCCCTGCCTCGCGGCGGGAACTGGACGCCGTGGCCCGCTGGTGCGGCTACGGTGCAGGTCAGGGCGGGGTTTTGGAGGAGGACTACCTGCGCGACACCCGGCATGCCCGGGCGGTTTTCGAACGGTATTTCTACGGCTACGGGACGTAGCTCACGTTTCCACGGGCCCCTCCGGTTCGTTGCATTGCCACTGCTCTAGGTAGTCTCTATGGGGGCATTTGCGGCGCCAGCCGCAGTGAAAGAGCTAGGAGACGTTTATTTTGCTTAGTGGCAAACGGGCTACAAAGGGGTTGGCCAGACTGGCCGCACCGCTGACCGCCTTCCTCGCAACCCTGGCTTTGCTGCTTGGGGTACCTGCGGCCGGGGCCTTCGCGGCGGACGGCGTGGAGGGTGAAACCTTCGTTATCGGAACCGACACCACGTTCGCGCCTTTCGAGTTCCGTGAAAACGGCGAACTCATCGGCATCGACATGGACCTGATCAACGCCATCGCGGAGGAGGAGGGTTTCGATGTTGAAATCCAGTCCCTTGGCTTTGATGCGGCGCTGCAGTCCCTGCAGTCCAACCAGGTGGACGGTGTTATTGCCGGGATGTCCATCACGGACGAGCGGCGGCAGGTGTTCGACTTCTCGGACCCGTACTTCGAGTCCGGCATCCAGATGGCCGTCGCCGAGAACAATGACGACGTCAAGTCCTACGAAGACCTGCGCGGCAAGCGTGTAGCCGTTAAGACCGGTACCGAAGGCCAGACCTTCGCGGAGTCCATCAAGGACGAGTACGGCTTCGAAGTGGTTGCCTTCGCCCAGTCCGCCCAGATGTACGACGACGTCAAGGCCGGCGGTTCGGTGGCGGTCTTCGATGACTACCCCGTGCTCGCCTACGGTGTGAAGTCCGGCAACGGGCTGAAGACGGTCACCGACAAGGAAGCCGGCAGCTCCTACGGATTCGCCGTGAACAAGGGCACCAACCCTGAGCTTCTCGCCGCTTTCAACGAGGGTTTGACCGAGCTGAAGGACAACGGGCAGTACCAGGACATCCTGGACACCTACCTTGAAGCCGGCGCCACGGACTCCAGCTTCTGGGCCCTGGTGACCGATAACGCCCCGGCGTTCGCCAAGGGCCTGGGCCTGACGCTGCTGGCCACCGCGCTCTCGCTGTTCTTCGCCCTGATCCTGGGCGTGTTCTTCGGGTTCCTGAAGGTCAGCAGCATCAAGGTACTGCGCGGCCTTGCCACCATTTACGTGAGCATCTTCCGCGGCACCCCGGTGCTGGTGCAGGCCTTCTTCTTCTACTTCGGCCTGCCGCAGATTATTGGCCAGCCCGTGGACGTGCTGACCGCCGGCGTGCTGACCCTGAGCCTGAATGCCGGCGCCTACATGACCGAAATTGTCCGCGGCGGCATCCAGTCCGTGGACCCCGGGCAGATGGAAGCGGCACGGAGCCTGGGCCTTGGCTACGGCAAGACCATGCAGAAGGTCATCATTCCGCAGGCCATCAAGATCATGACGCCGTCCTTCATTAACCAGTTCGTCATCACGCTCAAGGACACGTCCCTGCTGGCCGTCATCGGCTTCGCGGAGCTGACCTACCAGGGCCAGCAGGTCTACGCCGTGAACTTCCGCACCGCGGAGGTGCTGATCATTGTGGCCGCCCTGTACTTCATCGTCATTACGCTGCTGACCAAGCTGGCGGACGTCCTGGATAAGAGGTTCAACAAGTGAGCAAGATCCAAACCATCGGACTGCGGAAGTCCTACGGGTCCAACGAGGTCCTCAAGGGCCTGGACGTCAGCGTTGCCGAAGGGGAAGTGGTCTGCGTTATCGGCCCGTCCGGTTCCGGCAAGTCCACCTTCCTGCGGTGCCTGAACAAGCTGGAGGACATCAGCGGAGGAACGGTCAAGGTCAACGGTATTGACCTCACCGATCCGAAGGTGAACCTCAACGAGGTGCGCCAGCACATCGGTATGGTCTTCCAGCACTTCAACCTCTTCCCGCACATGACCGTGCTGGAGAACATCATGCTGGCGCCGGTGCAGCTCAAGAAGGCGTCAAAGGAAGAGGTCCGCAAGACCGCGCTGGCACTGCTGGACCGGGTTGGCCTGGCCGATAAGGCGCACGCACGCCCGGCCCAGCTCTCCGGCGGCCAGAAGCAGCGTGTGGCCATTGCCCGTGCCCTGGCCATGAAGCCTGACGTCATGCTCTTTGATGAAGCGACGTCGGCGCTGGACCCCGAGATGGTGGGCGAAGTGCTGCAGGTCATCCGCGACCTGGCGGAGCAGGGCATGACCATGGTGGTGGTTACGCATGAGATGGGCTTCGCCCGTGAAGTGGCCGACCGCGTGATCTTTATGGCGGATGGTTACATTGTGGAGGAAAACTCCCCGGAGCAGCTGTTCGGTGCCCCGCAGGCTCCGCGCCTGCAGGACTTCCTGGCCAAGGTCCTCTAGACCCGAAAGAGCCTCCCACCGGTGGCCGCCCCCGGATTTCGCTATGCTCAGGGCATGAGCGAACTTACCGGTACGGCGGCCACCGTTGTGCTTCTCCGGGACTCCGACGCCGGTCCCGAGGTGCTGCTGTTGGAGCGGCCGACGGCCGGATCCTTTGGCGGGGCCTGGGTGTTTCCCGGCGGCCGGGTGGATCCCGAAGACCGCCGGGACACGCCCTCCGAAGCAGAGGCGGCCCGGCTGGCAGGGGTTCGGGAAACCGCTGAAGAAACCGGACTGACCCTGCTTCCCGATGCGCTGGTGCCGCTGTCCTGCTGGATCCCGCCGGAGAACATCCCGCGCCGCTACCAGACGTGGTTCTTTGCCGCCGCCGCTCCCGAGGGCACGATCCGGCTGAACCCGGGGGAACTGCTCAACTACCTCTGGCTGACCCCGGAGAATGCCCTGGAGCGCCACCGCAACGGCCTGATGCAGCTGGTGACACCCACGTGGGTCACCCTGTACACCCTGTGCGGCGGGCCCAATGGTGCCGGGGCCGCCCTTGCCCAAATCGCGGACACCGTACCGGAGACCTTCCGGACCCGGCGGCTGGACGGATATGAACCGGCCACCGTGTTCGCCTGGGAGGGCGACGCGGAGTACGACGGCGCGGTATCCGGCGGCCCGGCACTTTCCCTCTCCCGCCACCGCCTCGTGATGGACGGGACGCACTGGCACTACGAGCGAACCCCCTGAGCCAGCGGACGGGGATGTCCGGCACCACGCCCACGCGCCGGCCCGGCTTGGTGTATCCACCACATAATGCGGGTCTGCAAGTTGTAGGCTGGCGGTCACCCTTCCGGATGACGCCCCGGCAGCTTCCAGTCCTGCTGCCGCGGCACCGGCCAGACTAAGGACGCCCATGCTCGAGGAACAGGTACGCGACAGGCTCAACTGGGCAGGTAATTATGAGTATGCGGCCCGGCAGATTGTGGTGCCGGCGTCGCTTGCCGAACTGCAGCAGACGGTGGCCGGTGCCCGGCAGGTCGGCGTCCTTGGCTCGCGGCACTCCTTCAACGGCATTGCCGATAGTGCCGGGACCCTGCTGTCGCTGGAGGCGCTGCCCCCGGGGATCGATCTCGACACGGATGCGCGCACCGTCACCGTCGGCGCCGCCGTCCGCTACGGGATACTTGCAGAGCACCTGCAGCGACGCGGTTTTGCCCTCCACAACCTGGCATCCCTGCCCCATATCTCGGTGGGCGGGGCCATCGCGACCGCCACCCACGGCTCCGGTAACGGCAACGGGAACCTCGCCACCGCCGTCGTCGGCCTGGAACTTGTCACTGCCGATGGCGAGGTTCGGACCGTACGAAAGGGCGACAGCGATTTCGAGGGTCTGGTGGTGGGCCTCGGTGCCCTCGGCGTGGTGCACCGTGTGACCCTGCGCGTTGAGCCGGCCTTCAACGTGCGCCAGGACGTCTTCACCGGGGTGGCGTGGGACGCGGTGCTGGCCGACTTCGACGCCGCCATGTCCGCTGCCTACAGTGTCAGTCTGTTCACTGACTGGACCGAAGGCAGCATTGGGCAGGCATGGCTCAAGAGCCGCATGGATGATGCACGGGGTGTGCCGGAGGTGTTCTACGGTGGGACCCCGGCGGACCGTGCGCTGCACCCGGTGCCGGGCGTGGCTGCGGATCACTGTACCCGGCAGCTCGGCGTTCCCGGCCCGTGGTCGGACCGGCTGGCGCACTTCCGCCTCGCCTTCACGCCCAGCAACGGCGACGAGCTGCAGTCGGAGTATCTCGTAGGACGTGAACACGCGGTTGCAGCGATTCAGGCGGTCCGCGCACTTGCGCCGAAGATCACGCCCCTGCTGCTGGTGTCCGAGGTGCGCTCGATGGCAGCCGACAGGCTGTGGCTCAGCAGCAACTACCACCGGGACGGAATTGGCCTGCACTTCACCTGGAAGCCGCAGCAGGCGGCGGTCGAGGCCGTCCTGCCGGACATCGAGGCCGCCCTGGCTCCGTTCTCGGCCCGTCCGCACTGGGGGAAACTGTTTACAGCGGGCGCCGCTGCGCTTGCACCGCTCTACCCCCGGTTCGACGATTTCAAGGCCCTGGCCGGACGCATGGACCCCGAGGGGAAGTTCCGCAATCCCTTCCTGGACCGGACGGTCTTCGGGACGGCCTGACGCTTCTCCGGGGAGCCGGCGGCTAGAGTACTGCACATGGGGATCACCGGGGTACTTTTGATAATCTGCGGCGCGGGGCTTTCCTGGGCGGCTGAAGCCACGGCGAGCGGCCGGATGGGCATCAACTCGCTGGTGGGTATCCGGGTGGGATACGTAACGGTGTCGGAGCCCGCCTGGCGCGCCGGGCACCGAGCTGCCCGCCCGCTGACTCATGCCGCTGCCGGCGTATTTGCCGCACTGGGAATTTTTGCGCTGGTTTTCTGTGGTGCTGAAAGCACTTCGGGCGCGGCCATCATCAGCGGTTCCCTGCTGGTTCTGGGCCTCATACTGGCGGCTGCGGTGAAGGCAAACCGGGCTGCCCGTGCGGTGGTCCTGGCTGCTTCGCCACACGGCCGGGCCTAGAGCGCACGGGAACGCTGCCGGGGAATGCAGCCGGGGTAACGGGTTCACGGCGACCCGGCGGCCGGCCAGCGCCGCACACATCAGCCGATGGGTCAGTTGCCGTCCTCCAGGACCTCCGCCAACCCGCGGATCAGCCAGGGAGACCACCAGGCCCAGTCGTGCCCTCCGGTGATGGATCGGAAACCGACGTCCGCTCCCGCCTCCCCAAGGACCTGCGCGAGGTGGGCGGCCGGCTCATGCACGGTGGACTCATATCGTCCGGCCTGCATGCGGATCCGGACCCGGTCTTTGACCGGCATCAGGTAGGCCGCAAGGTCATACCGCCACAACGACGGCGACTGGGCGAGCGCCTTGCCTATCAGGTCCGGGTAGCGGGCCACCTGCCACAGGGCCGCCAGTCCGCCGTAGCTGGCCCCTGAAACCACTGTGTCTTCGGCCCGCGGGCTCACCGGCAGCCTGCCGCGCAGGACCGGCAGGAGATCCCGCCCCAGGAAATCGACTGTGCCAACCGGCCCGGACAGTTCCCGGGACCGGGTTTCCACGTCTGCCGAATCGATCAGTGCCACACATACTGGCGGGAGCGCTCCGCAACGGATCGCAGAGTCAAGGGTCGCCTGCAGGTTCTGGTACCTGGCCCAGACCTGCCCGTCATGCAGCAGGACCAGCGGAAGGCCTTGGACGCTGCCGCCCGTGGCCGGCGGCGCATACAGCCAGACTTTCCGCATCCGTCCCGCAAGGGTATCCGGAACCCACAGCTCCTGAAGCCGTGGAACTGGCCCGGTATGGCCCGGCGTCGGTGCAGCAAGCCACGGTGCCGCGGGTGCCCCGGGTAACCGGAGCACCGACGTCGGTGTGCCGTCCATTGCCGCTCCAACGTGGGGATTCCGCGAATCCCTGCCCCCGGCGTTGGCAGCTATCCGGAGGGTGCGGCGGTCTGCGGCGGTCCGCCAGGGTACCGGCAGACCGGCCGGTGAGGACGTGATGCGGTAGCTCGCTTCCCAATCCTGCGGCATCCGCAGGGTCAAGGCCCATAGCCCGGCTCTGGTGGCGGCACTGCCGGATAGAGGAGTGAACTCCGTTGCTGCCGGGTTCCGGTGGTCCACCAGGGCATTGGCCGAGAGAATCACTGCCTCAGGGGGTGCACCGGGCCCATCCTCGCGATACAGGAATGTGGCGGCACGGAACTCCGGACAGCCCTGCGGGTCCGCTTCCACCAAGGGAAGTACCAACGTGTCCCAACGTGCAAGGAAATCCGCCTGTCCTGCAGCGCCCAACCGGCTCCACAAACGCTCGAAGTGTCCCTGCAGGACCTGAATCGGTGCCGGCTCAGGCGGAACGGGGACACGTGGATCGGGAAAACTGCTGGCTGCCGACTCGGTTGTATGCCTCGGTTCCCCACTCATCGCACCGCATCTTCAGGCTCGAGAGGCACCACCAGCGGCCCTCCGGTGGCCGGATCCGGGATGATCACGGCATCGATTCCGTAGATTTCCTTCATCAGTTTCGGCGTGGCGATCTGCTCCGGAGGGCCCTGCGCCAGCACGCGGCCGTCCTTCATGGCAATGATGTGGTCCGCAAACCGGAAGGCCAGGCTCAGTTCGTGAAGCACGGTGACCAGGGTGTAGTCGCCACTGCGGTGCAGATTCCGGCACAGGCGCAGTACGTCCAGCTGATGGGAAATGTCCAGGAACGTGGTGGGTTCATCCAGAAGCAGCACGGGGGTGTCCTGTGCCAGCACCAGGGCAAGCCAGACCCGTTGCCGTTGACCGCCGGAAAGCTCGCCTACGGTCCGGCCGGCCAGGTCCGTCACTCCGGTGGCAGCCATGGCCGCATCAACCGCCTGCCGGTCGGCGTCGGACCAAGGGCGCAACAGGCCCTGATGCGGGAACCGTCCCCGGGCCACCAGATCCGCTACGGTGATGCCGTCCGGCGCCGTGGACGACTGCGGCAGAAGCGCCAGCCGCCGGGCCACCTCCCGGGTGGGGTAGCCGGCGATGTCCTGTCCGTGCAGGAAGACCTGTCCGGCAACCGGCTTGAGGAGCCGTGAGAGGGCACGCAGCAGCGTGGACTTGCCGCATGCATTCGGCCCGATAATGGCAGTAAATGAACCGGGCGGAATGTTCACGTTCAGATACTCGGAGATGGTCCGGCCCTCGTAGCCCAGGGTGAGACCAGCGCCGGAGAGAACATGTTGAGCGGGCATAGCGCCTCTTTCGGTGGGAGTTCGCATAGTCAGACCTGCCTGCTGCGGGTCAGGAGCCAGAGCAGGTAGACGCCGCCCACCAGACCGGTCATCAGGCCGATTGGCAGCGCTGCGCGGACTGGCAGCTGCTGCGACAGCAGATCAGCGCCGGTCACGAGCACTGCACCCATCAGGGCCCCTGTGCCAATCGGAATGGCGGGGGAGCGGGTCAGCCTTGCGGCAAGCTGCGGTGCGGCCAGCGCCACAAAAGCAAGGGGGCCGACGGCGGCCGTCGCCACGGCGGTCAGGCCGACGGCCGCAGCCATCGACGTAATCCGCGTCTGTTCCACACGGACGCCCAAGGCGCGGGCAGCGTCGTCACCCATTTCCATCAGGGTGAGCGACCGTCCCAGGACGAGCAGGACCGGCAGCAGCAGGACCAATGCGCACAGGACCGGTACGGCGTGTTCCCAGGTCCGGGCGGCAAGGGATCCGGACAGCCACAGGTGTGCCTGGGCCGCAAGGTCCGCATCCCCCTTGGCCAGAAGGACCGAGTTCAGCGCCGAGAGCACGGCGCCTACACCTATGCCGATCAGGACCAGCCGGTACCCGCCGGTTAGTCCGCCCTGCAGGGACAATAAGTAGACCAGTGCCGCAGCGAGCAGGCCACCTCCCACTGCCCACAGTGCAGTGGCGGCAGCGCCGGCGTCGAACAGGATGATCTGGGCCACCGCACCGGTAGCCGCGCCGGTGGTGAAGCCGATGATGTCCGGTGATCCCAGGGCGTTGCGGGATACGGATTGGAAAACGGCACCGGCTGCGCCAAGACAGGCGCCCACAGCCAGGGCCGTCACCGCCCGGGGCAAGCGGATACGGTGCACCACCGCGGTGGTCCGCGGCTCCTCACTGAGGCCAAAAACTGCAGCAAGCACATCACTGAACGGCAGTGAAATGCTCCCGGTCTGCATGGCCGCGACACCCAGCATGGTGGCCGTGAAGGCCAGCAGCGTGCCGACGGCTGCCGTGCGGCTGCGGCCCAATGCCCTGCGCTGCCAACGGCGGCTTTTCACCGCCAGTGCCGTGCTTTTGGTTCCCCTCACAGCCTCGCCAGCTTCCGCCGCCGGGCGAGGGCGATAAAGAACGGTGCGCCCACCAGTGCGCTCATCACACCGGCACCGATTTCGTCCGGGGCGGCCACGAGCCGGCCCAGCACATCCGCACAGAGCAGCAGGACCGCCCCCAGCAGCATGGAAAAGGGCAGGAGTCGGCGATGGGCGGGTCCCACGATCAGCCGGGCGGTGTGGGGTGCAGCCAGACCCAGGAAGCCGATAGGTCCCGCTGCGGCTGTGGCGGCGCCGGCGAGTAAGAGGATGGCAGCGGTCCCGATGATCCAGGTGGTGCGCACGCGCACGCCCAGGCTCCGGCCCAGGTCTGCACCCAGGGACAGGGAGTCCAAGCTGCGGGCGGCCGGCAGTGCCATGGCCGCTGCGGCAGCGCCCGCGCCCAGAACCCAGGGCAGCACGTCATACCCGCGGCCCTGCAGCGAACCGGTGGCCCAGTTGGCGTAGGAACTGTAGGTTTCCTCGCTGCCAGACAGCAGGAGGATCGATGTAGCGGCGCCGAGCATAACCGACAGTCCCGCACCGGCTAGGACCAGGCGGACGGGGTTGGTGCCGGCGTCGTGCGCCCTGCCCAGCAGGTAGACCACGAGGGAGGTGGCAGCCGCTCCGGTGAAACCGAAGAACATGTACTCCTGGGGGCTGGTAGCCGAGAACATAGTCAGACCGGTTGCGACGGCGAATGCCGCGCCCGCGTTGACTCCCAGAATGCCCGGTTCGGCCAGCGGGTTCCTCGTTAGTGCCTGCATCAGTGCCCCTGCCAAGCCGAGGGCAGCACCCACTGCGACGGCCAGCAGGGTGCGCGGGAGGCGCAGTTCCCGCACCAGCAGGTGGGTGTTTTGGCTCGGATCAAAGCGGGCCATGGCTGCCCAGGTATCGGGGAGCGGAATAGGGCGGCTCCCCATGGTCAGGCTGGCGAAAGTGAGGAACAGGAGCAGGACCAGTCCTACGGCCCAGCCCTGCCCCTGACGGTGTTTGTGCTGCATGGTTGTGGTGGTTTACTTACCGAAAGTCTCCCCGAACCAGTCCACGATTTCAGTAGAGCTGTAGTAGTCCAGGCGGAATGAGGCCAAGCCCAGGGGATACACCTTGTTGTTAACGACTGCGGGGACGTTGGCCAGTGTGGGATCGGCCGTGAATGCGTCAACCTTCTTCTCGTCTGCGCTGATGAGGAAGGTGTAGCTGCCGGTCACGGACTCGGCCAGGCCCTCATAGGAGCTGAAAGAGAAATCCTCGCGCTTCTGGACCGAGGTGTCGTACTGTTCATCGGGTTCGGCGATGCGGAAGCCCAGTGTCTGCAGCAGCTGGGCGTGCGGGCCGGTGGTTTTCCCAACCGGGGACGGCCTGCCAGGGTTGTAGCTGACAATCGAGGCGGTGGCGCCCTCTTCAATGCGTAGGGTTTCAGCAGTTTCAGCCACCTTCGCATCGAACTCTTCGACGACGTCCGCTGCATCCTGTTCGTGTCCCGTTGCTTCGCCCAGCTCTTCGGCCAGGTCCTGCCAGGATTGGTCACCGTAGTTCACCACAACGGTGGGGGCAATGCCGCTGAGGGTCTCATATTGGTCCAGCACGGAGTCATTGCCGGACGTCGAGACAACAATCAGGTCCGGTTCCTGGGCAATAACCGCTTCAAGGTCAAATTCACCAACCGGGTACAGGGGCTCCACGTTGCGCTGGACGGCGACGTCGGCCCATTGGGTAAAGAAGCCGTTTTCATCCGCGGTGCCGCCCTTGGCGGGGGTAAAGGCCGTCGCCGTTACCGGGGCGTCGATGGCCAACAGTGTGCCGGTGACGGACAGGGTGGTGGAAACGATCCTCTCCGGCATCGCATCGATGGTTGTTTCGCCCGCCTCGTGGGTGACGGTGCGAGGCCACTCACCCGAGGCGCCGGTGCCCTCCAGCGGGGTCTCCGATTCGGCAGCGGTGGTGCAGGCAGCCAGGGAAAGGGAAAGAGCAGCCGAAGCGGCAAGGGCAATGCCCCTAGTGAATGTTCGCCGCGGGATGGACCCGGAGGAGTTATGGTTGCGGCGTTTCGCAAGCGGGGTGGGAAGACCTGTTTTGGGCAGGGCGAAGCTCAAAATGACTCCTAGGTGGGCTGCCCGTCCGGGGCGCTACGCTGCTCGCGGTGAAAGCAGCCGTTCCGTGAGGAGCTGGCGTTTCCGTGCTGGTGCGGTCCGGATGCTAGGCAGAAGTGGCTGGAGTTGCGGGAGTGCTCGCCGCAACAACAGTTAGCGTAACCTAAGTGCGCCCTAATTACGCAACATTACTGTGTCCTAATGCTAAGCGTTCTGCCGTACACCCTTTATCGATGCTCCTCGTCCGGAGATTCGCTTCGCACAGGTGCGCCGCGCACGGCCGAGTACCGCCAGGATCCGGTTCCGGGCAGCCCGGCCCTCCGGAACCGGAAGCAGCGGATACACGTGGACGCCGCCCTCCGCTATATGCAGGTTTACCCGGCACCCGCCCGCCAGCATTGCCTTCTCGAGGCGCAGGATGTCCGGGTACGGCAGATCGCTGGTGCCGGAAAACAGCTCAGTGGCCGGCAGTCCGGAGAAGCTGCCGTTCAGCGGACTAACCCGGGGATCATTCAGAGGGTCGCCGGCGGCCCACGCCTCCGCGGACACCCGAAGCCCGGTTCGGCTCAGCCAGGGATCACGCGCTTCCACTTCCGCAAGTTCCGGGTTCTGCATGGCCAGGTCCACCCAGGGAGAGAGCAGCACCAGCCGGCCCGGCGGCGGGAGGGACAGGCCGGCCAGTTGTTGCGCAAAGGCCAGGGCCAGTCCGCCCCCGGAGGAATCACCCATAAAGGCCACCGCACCCGGCGGGCACTCTGACAGGATTTTGCGGTACACGGCAGTAAGGAACGGCGTCGCATCCCGGTGGTTAAACTTCGGCGCCAAACCGTACAGCGGCACCTCCACGCGGTACCCAGCGGCGGCAAGACGGGCGATAAAACGCCAGTGCCAGCCGGTGATCGGGCTGGTGTAGGCCCCGCCGTGCAGATACATCACCACCGGTGCGGGGGAGGGCCGCGGGGTCCGCGGAAACACGGACCAGCAGGTGAAACCGTTGACCGTGCGTTCCTGAACTCCGTACCTGCCCCGCAGCCGACGCGGAGGAGGCGCCGGGTGCTTATCTGCGGCGAGCCGCTGCCGCGCACGCCGCACCGTTGCGGTCAGGGGTTTCCGGGTCAGCCGCAGATAGGGGACCAGAAGCCGCATGGGCACACTCGCCAATTGGACACCCTCCCTCGCAACGGAAAACCTGACCGAAGACTATGCGGGTATTCCGGTGATCTGCGCGCGGCACACCGGGGCACCTCCGCACCCGTTGACAGGGCTGGCCGGACCCCGGAACCTGTTGGCATGCGCAAGGTAACCTCAGCACTTTTCAGTTCGGTTGACGGCGTCGTGGAATCACCGAACCTTTGGCAGTTCGACCACTTCGACGAGGAGATGGGCCCGGCCATGGAAGCGGCGCTCTCCGGCATGGATACGGTGCTGATGGGCCGCTCCACCTACGAGCAGTGGGCCGATTACTGGCCGGACCCGGCGCACGACGACGAGTTCGGACTGTTCATCAATCCCGTCCGCAAATACGTGGCTTCCCGCACCCTCGAGGGACCGCTGGAATGGGAGAAGTCTTCCCTGATCGACGGGGATCTGGAGGATTTTGTCGCAGACCTCCGCACCACCGAAGGCGGCACCATCGGGGTCCAGGGCAGCATCTCGGTTGTCCGGCAACTGCTTTTTGCCGGCCTGCTGGATGAGCTCACCCTGATGGTGCATCCCGTGGTCGCCGGCAGCGGGCAGCGGCTCTTCCGGCCCGAAGACCCCACCACCCGGCTGGAGCTGAAAAACTCCCAGGTCACGTCCTCCGGCAATGCCCTGCTTACCTACGGCCTGCGTTCGGACTGAGGAGGACGAATTGAGCCGCCGGGTCCGCCAGCGCTGCACCGATCACCTCTGCCGGACGCTTCTGCCCCCGGACTTCAAAGGAATGGTTCCCGCCGTCGACGTACTGAATACGCGCATTCGTCCCGATCCGGCCGGCTATTGGTTCCAGTTCACCCGGCAGCGCAAACGGATCGCGGGTGCCCTGCAGGAACAGCATGGGCACGGTGATTCCGTACAGGTGTGCATCCCGCAGCTTTTCCGGTTTGCCCGGGGGATGCAGCGGATAGCCCAGGTACACCAGTCCGGCCGCCGGCATGCCATCGGCAACGGCCATGGAAGCCATCCGACCGCCGAACGATTTCCCACAGGCCCACACCGGCGTATCCCCGCTGCGGGTCAGCGCAGCCTCCATGGCTGTTCTCCACGTCTCAACAGCAACCGGTGCCTTGTCCGGGAACTTCCGGCCGGCCTCCCGGTAGGGAAAGTTGAACCGCAGGGTCGCCAGGCCGGCATGGTTCAGGGCATCCGAAAACCCGGTCAGGAACGGATGCTCCATGCCGGTGCCGGCTCCGTGCGCCACCACGACGACGGCGGCCGGCTCGGCGGGGCGTGAGAACTCTGCGGAGACCGTTGCCTCACCGACGCGAAGGGACAGCTGTTCGGACGTAACGGGCATGTGTTCAAACATACTGCAGTATCGGGGTGCCGCTCCTTGAGGGCATCCGCTGATCGCCTTAGACTGGGAAGTGGACAGGATCTGAAGGCCAGGCATGTAAATCACCTGATGCCGGCGCGAGTTTGAAGCGCAGTCTCTCCTGATCCCCGCGGTCCGCCTCGGGCGACGAACCGAATGATCACTCCGGCACTGAAGCCATACCACCTTGGAACCCACCGACTTTCGGTGTGCCCGGAGTTCCACCATGCCTCTTGAAGGGAGCATCAGCTATATGTTGAAGCACGTCGCTGTAACGCGTACCAGAACCACCAACTCACGATTGACCGCACAGATCGCTGCTATCGCTGCAGGATGTGCGCTGGTTGCCGGGGGAGTATCAGCAGCCGAAATCGCGATGCTGAACGCAGCACCGGCCCCTGGCCCGGTTGTCGCCGAAGCCAACGCCTAGCAGCGAAAAGAAAGTCTCCGCCGTCGTTCCCGTTCGAGGGAATGGCGGCGTTTTTGCGTCCGGGGCGGGTTGGGCGGGCGCTGTACCGCCTCCATAGAATGGAGAACCCATCATTTCAATTTCCGCAGGAGCACCGTGCCCAGAGGCAAACACCATCCGCCGCGCCCCAAGCCCGCCAACAGCGAGGGCATGCTTATTGCCAATGACCTGAAGAAGGAACGCGGCTGGACCGACGGGCAGATCAAGACCTTCCTGCCGGAACCGGACAAAACCGCCCGTAATCCGTTCTCCCGCAAGGCCGCGCCCATGAAGCTGTATTCCCTCGAGCGGGTGGAAGCCATCGAGGCGACGCCGGAGTACCGCAGGGCCCGCGAAGCTTCCCGGAACCGGCAGCTGGCGGCCCGCGAACGTGCCCTGGTGAAGAAGAAGGCGGCCGTCGCCGTCGCCGAATCCCTGGACCTGCGAATTACTCCCGAGCCGTGGGACGCCGTCCTGCAGAAGGCGATAGCCCACTTCAACGGCCGGCTGCGCGGCAAACAGTCACCGGCCGGCCTCTCGACCGCACCGTCGCGGCTGAACCGGCTCACTGTGAACTACCTCCGCCACCAGCAGACCTCCTACGAAGAGGAACTGAAGGAGTTTAAAGGCGTGGTGGGCGTCGGTGAGGCCTATCTGGTGGTCCGTAACCGGATCCTGGACCTGATTGCAGACACCTACCCGCAGCTGAAAGCCGAATGTGAACGGCAGAAGTTCGATGCGCCGGAGCTGCCCGACGGCGTGACACTGTAGGTGCCGGACTCGCCAACGCATCCGGACGGCGGCAGGGCCGCACCTTCAGAAAGAAGGTGCGGCCCTGCCGGTGAGGTCCTGGAAGCCGTAAGGGCCTAGACGCCGTAGTAGAGCTCGAACTCGAACGGGTTCGGGCGCATGGCCAGCGGCAGGATTTCGAACTCGCGCTTGTACGCGATCCAGCTGTCGATCATGTCCTGGGTGAACACGCCGCCTGCCTGGAGGAACTCGTTGTCGTTTTCCAGGGCAACGAGAGCCTCTTCGAGGGAGCCCGGAGCCTTCTGGATGTGCTGTGCCTCTTCGGGCGGCAGCTCGTAAAGGTCCTTGTCGATCGGGTCGGCAGGCTCAATGCGGTTCTTGATGCCGTCCAGGCCGGCCATCAGCTGGGCGGAGAACGCCAGGTACGGGTTGGAGGAGGGATCCGGTGCACGGAATTCGAGGCGCTTGGCCTTCGGGTTGGAACCGGTGATCGGAATGCGGATGGCAGCCGAGCGGTTGCCCTGCGAGTAGACCATGTTCACCGGAGCCTCGAAGCCCTTGACCAGGCGGCGGTAGGAGTTCACCGTCGGGTTGGTGAAGGCCAGCACGGCGGAGGCGTGCTTGAGCAGGCCGCCAATGTACCAGCGGGCCAGGTCCGAAAGGCCGGCGTAGCCCTTCTCGTCATAGAACAGCGGCTCGCCCCCGTTCCACAGCGACTGGTGGCAGTGCATGCCCGAACCGTTGTCACCGAAGATCGGTTTCGGCATAAAGGTGGCGGACTTGCCCCAGGCGTCGGCAACGTTCTTCACGATGTACTTGAACTTCTGCAGGTCATCCGCAGCGTGGGTCAGGGTGGTGAACTTGTAGTTGATCTCGGCCTGGCCGGCGCCGCCGACCTCGTGGTGGGCGCGCTCAACTTCGAGGCCCACATTGTCCAGCTCAACGCTGATGGCGTCGCGCAGGTCAGCCTGCTTGTCCACCGGCGCCACGGGGAAGTAGCCGCCCTTGTACGGGGTCTTGTTGCCCAGGTTGCCGCCCTCTTCCTCGCGGCCGCTGTTCCACGGGGCTTCGATCGAGTCCACCTTGTAGAAGCTTCCCTTGGGGGAGGACTCGTACTGGACGTTGTCGAAGATGTAGAACTCGGCCTCGGAGCCGAAGAAGGCCGTGTCGGCGATGCCGGTGGAGGCCAGGTATGCCTCGGCACGCTCGGCCACGCCGCGGGGATCGCGGTGGTACGGCTCGCCGGTGCGGGGGTTCACGATGGAGAAGTTAAGCGCCAGCGTCTTCTCCATGCGGAAGGGATCGATGAACGCCGTGGTGACGTCCGGGATCAGCTGCATGTCGGACTCGGCGATGCCCTGGAAGCCGCGGATGGATGAGCCGTCGAACAGCTGACCGTTGACGAAGAAATCGGCATCGACGGTTTTGGCCGGCACGTTGAAGTGCTGCTGCACTCCGGGAACGTCGGTGAATCGGATGTCGACGAACTTCACTTGCTCGTCAGCGATGAACTTGAGGACCTCGTCCGCGTTCTTGAACATCGTTTCTGTGCTCCTATACAACTGTTTGGGTGGAAGACCTCGGGCTGCCCCGACCCGGCTGGAGCCGGGTCTCGCGTCCGTCCGGCGCGACACCTTGACCCTAACCGGGCCCGGTTTCCCGGCGGTGACACGTGTGTTTCCGGCACGTTACGCAGTCGATGGTCTCTCTCCTACCCTATCCGCAACCACTAAGGGTGGTGATAATGGGGGGGTTTATTTCCCTTCTGCAGGTCCGGGTAGTCTTTAAGGGTGGTCGATAGAAGCGATTTAGGTTCCTGGCTGGAAGGCCCTCCCTCCGATGAGAGCACCTGGCCCGGCAAGCGCCTCGGCCGGCCCAAAACGGGCCCCGGTTCGATAGCGCGGGTTGGCCCGCGCCTGGGCGCGCTGCTCATCGACTGGGCCGTTGCCTCGCTGATTGCCTACTGGCTGTTCGGCGGCGATGACTTTGCGATCCTGGCCGTCTTCGCGGCCGAGCAGATCGTGATGATCGGAATCCTTGGCTACAGCATCGGGCATCGCGTCTTCAGCCTGCAGGTACAGAAAATGAACGGGCTGCCGGCCGGTATTCCCGCTGCCATTGTGCGCGCAGTGCTGTTGTGCCTGGTGATTCCGCCTGTTGTGTTCGACGCCGACCAGCGCGGCCTGCACGACCGCGCCATGGGCACGGTCCTGGTGAAGGTTAAATACTAGGGTTTGCTTTCCCTGCCCTTTCGGGCAGGCTCGGTGCATGAAGCTGCTTATTCTTGGCGGTACCGCCTGGCTGGGATACCACACTGCGCAGGCGGCTGCCGCCGGGGGACACCTGGTGACGTGCGCTGCGCGCGGCACATCGGGGACCCCGCCGTCGGGCATCAGGTTCCATCAAACGGACCGGGATGCCGACGACGGCCTGGCGGGGCTGGCCACCGAACACTGGGATGCGGTGATCGATGTGTCCCGCCAGCCCGGACAGGTCCGGCGGGCCGTCCGGGATCTGTCCGCGGTGAGTGATTTCTACCTGTTTGTCTCCACCGGCAACGTCTATGCCGGACAAAGCAGGCACGGGCAGGATGAAGACGCTCGGCTGCTGGCACCGCTGGCATCCGACGTCATGGAAACCATGGAGAGCTACGGCCCGGCGAAGGCGGCCTGCGAGCAGGCGGTAACCTCCGGGTTCGGCGTATCGAACCGGGCGATCGTGCGGTCCGGGCTGATTGGAGGCCCCGGCGACACATCCGGCCGCAGCGGATACTGGCCGCTGCGCTTCGCGCATCCCGCCGACGCCGGCGGCAGGGTCCTGGTACCCGACGCCGGCAAACAGCCCACGCAGCTCATCGACGTCCGCGACCTCGCCCAATGGCTGGTGGAGCTGGCCCGTGAACAAAAGCCGGGGGTCTTCAACGCAGGCGGGGAACAGATGCCGCTCGGGCGCCATCTTGAAACGGCCGCCGCCGTTGCACAGGAGGCCGCAGCAGGGAACGAGGCGGCGGCGTCCGTGCCGGCGCAGGAAGCATGGCTCCTTGGACAGGGGGTTCATGAATGGTCCGGACCCCGCTCGCTGCCGCTATGGCTGGCTGACCCGCAGTGGCACGGGATGAATGCGCGGTCGAACCTGCGCGCGGCGCAGGCGGGTCTTAGCCTGCGCCCCCTGGCCGAAACCCTGGCCGACACACTCGCCTGGGAGGAAGCGGCCGGCGTCGACCGTCCCCGCGGTGCCGGCCTTACCCGCGAGGAAGAGCAGGAGCTGCTGGGCCGGCTCGATGAGGCAGCCGCGCTGGCTGACACAAAGGGAAAAACGAGGCAGGGCAAAACAAAAGGGCCCCTCGAAAGGAGCCCTTCTGCAGAAAACGGCTAACGTCCGCGGGTGGCCTTGCGGTCCGGACGGGCGCGGTACGGGTCAATGCCCTTGGGGATCGGCAGCCGGGTACCCAGTGCGGACAGGCGCTTATTGACCGCGGCAACTTCCTGCTTGGTCAGTTCCTTGGGGAGTTTCTTTGCCGTGGTGGCTACCTTCGCCAGCGGAACCTGGCCCTCGCCGCGGCCGGTCTGGATGATGTGGACCGGAACCTTGGGGGCAATGCGGTTCATCCGGCGGCGTTCGCCGTCGGCCAGTGCCCGGGCACGTGCGGGGGCTCCTTCGGTCACCAGGATGATGCCGGGACGGCCGATGGCGCGGAACACGGCTTCCTGGGTGCGCGGATTCACGGCAACCGGCTGTTCCTCCAGGATCCAGCCGCGGCGCAGCACGCTCAGGGCGGCGCCGGATGCCCCGGGCTGGCCTTCGATCTGTGAGAAAGCGGCCCGCTCAGCACGGCGGGAGAGGATGAACATGGCTGCCAGCAGGCCGATCGGGATGGCAACGATCAGCATGGTGATCCAGTTGTCAATCAGCAGGCCGATCAGCAGCCCCACGGCAATGATGCCGAAGAACGCGCCCACCATCAGCCAGACGACGTTCGGATCATTCCGCCGCGTCATCCTGAAGACTTCGGCGATCTGCTTTAGGCGCCCTTGCTTTTTGGGCTTCTTTTCCCCCTTCGGCTTGCGGGAGAAGAGACCCTTGCGGGCGCTCTGGGGTGCGTCGGGATCAGTGCTTTTGGCCATAGTGAGTCAATTCTACGTGATGCGGGCGTGCGGTGAGGAAGGCGCTCCGGTTGTGACGGCGCCCCGTTCGCGTGCGGGACTGGGGGACTGGGGGACTGCGGGCATGGGGCATGCCGGGACGCCCGGCCCGTTCAGGGGCTGCCGGCTGCTGCCGGACGGATCAGCCGCGGGCGAGGATGGACGAGGCTTCCTGCAGCGTACTGCCGGAATCCTCGATGTGCGCCAGCTGCGGAGGCAGTTCCCGGCCCTTGCGGCGCATGGCGGTGGCCCACAGACGGCCGGCACGGTAGGAGGAACGGACCAGGGGTCCGCTCATCACACCCAGGAAACCCAGTTCCTCGGCCTCGGTGCTGATGTCCACGAACTCCTGCGGCTTGACCCACCGGTCAACCGGCAGGTGCCGTTCGCTGGGCCGCAGGTACTGCGTGATGGTGATCAGGTCGCAGCCGGCGTCGCGCAGGTCCTTCAGTGCACCGGACACCTCTTCACGTGTCTCACCCATACCGAGGATCAGGTTGGACTTGGTGACCATGCCCATGTTCTGTCCCTGGGTGATGACATCAAGGGAGCGCTCGTACCGGAAGGCAGGCCGGATCCGCTTAAACAGGCGGGGAACCGTTTCCACGTTGTGCGCGAAAACCTCGGGCTGCGCTTCACAGATGTCGATAATGTGCTCGACCTTCCCGGAAAAATCGGGAATGAGGATTTCGACGCCGGTGCCGGGGTTCAGCTCATGGATCTTCCTGATGGTCTCGGCGTAGAGCCAGACACCCTCATCCTCAAGGTCGTCGCGGGCCACGCCGGTGACGGTGGCGTAGCGCAGGTTCATCTGCTGGACCGAACGGGCCACCTTGGTGGGTTCCAGCCGGTCAAGCGGGGACGGTTTGCCGGTGTCGATCTGGCAGAAGTCGCACCGCCGCGTGCACTCCGAGCCGCCAATCAGGAACGTGGCTTCGCGGTCTTCCCAGCATTCAAAGATGTTGGGGCAGCCGGCCTCTTCGCAGACCGTGTGCAGGCCTTCTTTCTTCACCTGCTTTTTCAGCTCCACGAACTCAGGCCCCATGTTCACTTTGGCCTTGATCCACTCAGGCTTGCGTTCCACGGGAACGGCTGCATTGCGCTGTTCGATGCGCAGCAGGCGTCGTCCTTCAGGGGCGAGGGTCACAGCAGGGCTCCTTTCGGCCGGCTGGCGGCAGGGATGGCGCCGGAGCCGGGGGTGATTTTCACGGTGGTGGTGCCGGTCAGGTCTGCTTCCCGGGCGGTGAGCTCTTCCTCCACCCGGGCGACGACGTCGGCCGGCGTAACCGTCCGGCCGGTCTCTGCGCTGATGGAGGTGGTGCCGGCGTCGGTAATCCCGCAGGCGATGATCTGGCTGTAGGGGGCGAGGTCGTTGCTGCAGTTCAGGGAGAAGCCGTGCATGGTGACTCCGTGGTCCACCCGGATGCCCACGGCGGCTATCTTCCGGTCCGGGACGCCGAACGGCTGCCCGTCCCCTGGGAGCCAGACACCGGAGCGCCCCTCGATGCGGGTTCCGGCCAGCCCGTAGTCGCGCAGTACAGCGATCACTGCAGCCTCCAGTGCGTCTACATAAGCCCTGATGTGGGCCGGATCAGCCAGCTTGAGGATGGGGTAGCCCACCAGCTGTCCCGGCCCGTGCCACGTGAGCTTTCCGCCGCGGTCCACATTGACCACGGGTGTCCCGTCGAAGGGACGCTCATGCGGCTCGGTGCGGCGTCCTGCCGTGTACACCGGATGATGCTCCAGGAGCAGGACTCTGTTGGGTGCATTGTCCTCAAGAACTGCCCGGTGAAGCTGCCGCTGGAGGTCCCAGCCTGCCAAATAATCCACGTAGTGCGGAGCCAGGCCTACGCGGGTGAACTCCAAAGCCATGGGGCTAGCCTAATCCCCCTGCGACGTAATGTGGACCACACTCTGACAGGCCGTCCGGCGGGGTGCCGACTACCTTGTGGATAACCGGTCCTGCAGGACAATGGCGTTCCAGACTGGGGTGCCATGGAGAACAGAGCGGAAACCGCAGCAGAGGGCACCGGGGCAGGGAACATCGGTATGGGGGACACCGGTGCGGGGAACGCCGGAGCGGGTGACGCCGGAGTGCGAAACACCGCAGCCCGGGGTACGGAACAGGACGCCCGGGAGGCGGCCGGACCGGCACCGGTGTTGCCGGGCTATACCGCAGTCCGGTTGCTGGGGGTGGGCGGCAGCGGGGCAGTCTGGCTGGTTCGCAATGACGCCGGAGAGCCGTTTGCGCTCAAGGTTGTCCGGGGCGCAGGAGACCGGCCGCCGAATGCCTTTGAGCTTCGGAGGGAAGCGAACGTCCTGGCGCGTCTGGAGCACCCGAACCTGCTGCAGCTGCACGCGGTTGCGGAAACGGACCGGGGGGCCGGGTTGCTCAGCACCTATGCGCCGGGAGGCAGCGTCGCGGCACTCGTGGCCGCCCGGGGCCCGGTGGCTCCCGGCGAGGCAGTGAGCATACTTGTTGGCCTGGCCGCTGCGCTTGGCTACCTGCACGCACGGGGAGCAGCCCACGGAGACATTTCACCGGGCAACATCCTTTTCGCCGCCGACGGCAAACCGCTGCTGGGGGATTTCGGGCAGGCACGGCTGTTGGGGGCACCGGGGGAGGAACGGCTCGGCACCCCCGGCTATGAGCCGCCGGAGAACACCGGAAACCGGGGCGCAAGGCTGGGCACCGCGGGGGATATTTTTGCGCTCTCGGCCGTGGGCTGGTTCCTCCTCACCGGAAAGGCTCCGCCGCCTTCCCGGGAACGCCCGCCGCTGTCCATCCTGGTGCCCGGTGTGGGGAGGTTGCTGCCGGCCCTGCTGGAAGCGGGACTCCACGAGGAACCGGACCAGCGGCCGTCCGCAGACGAATTTGCCGCAGCTGCCTACCGCAGCACGCCGGCCCTGCCCGTGGACCTGGCGGCATCAGTGCACCCGGAGGTCCTGCCGGAACTGCTGACCCGGCGGACCCGCTCGGCAACCGGGCAGGAAAGACGCAGGTTCGGCCTGAGACGGGCCGGCACGAACAGGCGCGCC
>NZ_JBNHFW010000038.1:0-23858 GCF_059090685.1 Arthrobacter sp. Y3225209 | reverse complement strand
GCAACCGTGCGGGTAATTTGGGGGACTGGGGGCAACTGCGGCGGCGTCGGGGTGGCGGCAGTACGGTGGGGCCGGCCGCCGCCACCGCGCTGGTGCTTGCGGTACTGGTGCTCGCCGGCGTCGCCCTTGCTGCTCCCGAGGTGCTGCGCCCGGCGGCTGGCGAACCGCCTGCCGGTTCCGGGCAGCTGACGCCACCGCCCGGAGAGGCTCCCGGAACGGGCGGCCCGGCGAAACAGGCCCAGCCGGTGGCAACCCTGCTGGCGGAGGCTTCCGTTCCGGACCCGGCACAGGCCCTGCCCGCGCTCGCAGAACTGCGGGCTCGGGCGTTCGCCACAGCCGATCCCGAGCTGCTGCACCTCGTTAATGCCCCGGGGTCCCAGGCCCTGCGGGAGGACCAGCAGCAGATCAGCCGGCTTGCACGTGACGGCCATACCCTCCGCGGACTGGACATGCAGGCGGCGGTCCTGGCCACGGCGGACGGCGGGGACGGGCAACGGGCGGCAACAGGGGACGCCCTCGGGGAGACGGCCGGGCTCACTGTACGGCTGGAGGTCTCCGCCTACGAACAGGTGGACGCGGAAGGCAGCGTGGTGCATCAGGCCGACGGGCAGCAGCAACAGGTACAGCTGGTGTTGCTGCGCAGCGACGGAGCATGGAAAATCAGCCGGATTCTCGCAGCGGGCGAAGGCATGGTCCTACACGGGGAAGCCGGTACCGAAAGATAGGATCGTTCCATGAGTCCAACTGCTTACCTTCGTTACCCCGATCTGCACGGCGACCTTGTCACCTTCGTGGCTGAAGACGACGTGTGGATGGCACCTGTATCCGGCGGCCGGGCCTGGCGTATCTCCTCGATGCAACTGCCGGCACGCAGCCCCAAGTTTTCACCGGACGGCACCCGGCTGGCCTGGCAGGTGGTCCAGGGCGGTGCTCCGGAGATTGTCACGGCAGAGGTCCAGGGCGGGGATTTCCGTCAGCTGACCTTCTGGGGGTGCCAAAGCACGCGGCTCAAGGGCTTCAACTCAGCCGGAGACGTTATCGCCACCAGTTCCGTGGAGCAGGAAGACAACCGGCTCCGGTGGGCCTACACCGTCCCGCTCGACGGCACCGCCCCGGTCAAACTGCCCTACGGGCCGGTGGAAACCATCGCCGAAGGCCCCGCAGTCGGCGACGAACGCCCAATGGTGATCGGCAGCATGCTGACCCGCGAACAGGCCTGGTGGAAGCGCTACCGGGGCGGCACTGCCGGAAAGCTGTGGATCGACGCGGACGGCAACGGCGAATTCGTCCGGCTCGTCCCCGAGCTTGACGGCAACCTGTCCGACCCCATGTGGATTGACGGGAGAGTCGTTTTCCTCTCCGACCATGAGGGTTACGGAAACCTGTATTCGGTCACCCCCCAGGGCACCGATTTGCGCCGCCACACTGATTTTGAAGGCTTCTACGTCCGGCACGCCTCGTCGGACGGCACCCGGATTGTCTTTGAATCCGCAGGACGCATCTGGCTCCTGGCATCACTGGACGCTGATGCGCAGCCGCTGGAGATTTCGCTCGGGTCCGCCGGTACCGCGCGGCGCCCCCGACCGCTCAACGTTGCCAGGCACCTGGCCGCAGCCGTCCCGGACGCCACCGGCACCGCGAGCGTGGTGGAAACCCACGGCACCCTGCACTGGCTGACACACCGCGACGGCCCCTCCCGCGTCATCGAGGCAGACTCCGCCGTGCGTGCCCGCCTGGGCCGTCCGCTGGGAGAGACCCACGCCGTCTTCGTCTCGGACAGCCAGGGCGAGGAAGCAATCTACATCCGGAAAGTCTTTGCCGATGTGGACACCGCTTCCGGCGGCTCCGCCCGGGACGGCGGGCTGCCCGCCGGCAGCCCGGCGAACGAGCCGGCTGCGGACACCGGGCTGGTCCTTCCCAGCCCCGTCTCTGCCTCCAGCACCACCACCCACGGATCCCGGGGACCGCAGGACCGCGCTGCAGTACCCGCAGCTCAGACCGAAGCGCAGGACACCGCTGCCGGAGCATCTCCGGCTGTTCCCGCCACGGAAAGCGGCACCGTACGCATCGGATTCGACCGGCCCACCCGCGTGAGCGAACTGGTTCCGAGCCCGGACGGAGAGCGCGTAGGGGTGGCCACGGAATACGGGGAAGTGTTCATCCTTGAAACCTCCACCGCGCAACTGAGCCCGGTTGCCGCATCCGAATTCGGTGCAGTGGACCAGCTGGCGTTCTCACCGGACTCGCAGTGGCTTGCCTGGGCGGAACCGACCACGGGGGAGGGCCGGACCAGGATCCGCCTGCGCTCCGCCGTCGACGCCTCCGCACCGGTCATCGACGTTACGGATGGCCGTTTCGCCGATCACGATCCCTCCTTCACCCGGGACGGCCGCTACCTGGCATTCCTCTCGGAGCGCAGCTTCGACCCCGTCTATGACACGCACCGCTTCGATCTGAGCTTCCCTTCCTCCACCAAGCCCTTCCTGGTGGCGCTGGCGGCGGGCACGCCGTCACCATTCGGCCCGTCGGTCTCCGGCGGTTCGGTTCCCGTGGCCGCAGAAGCAGCGGAGGGCGGAACGCCGAAGAAAACAGTCCCTGACGTGCAGGTGGATGCCGAGCGGATCGGCGACCGCATCATCGCCGTTCCCGTGCCGCAGGGCCGCTACACCAAACTCCGGGCCGCCGATTCGGCCCTGCTCTGGCAGGCAAACGACATCTACGGCGTCACCGGCGATGGCCGGGCCACAGCGACCGACCGGGATCCGGCCGCCCGGCTGGAGCGGTTCGACCTGCTGACCAAGGATCTGTCCGTCCTGGTGCCGGCCCTCGAAGGCTACGAGGTCAGCGGCGACGGCAGCAAGGTGGTTTTACGCCACGAAGGCGGTGTCCGGGTAGTTCCCGCCGCTTCCCGGGTGGAGGAGGATTCCGCGGAAAACATCCGTGTGGATCTGGACCGCATCCGCGTACGCATTGATCCGGTCAAGGTCTGGGGCCAGGCCTTCGACGAGGCCTGGCGGTTGCAGCGCGACTTCTTCTGGGCCCCGGACATGGGCGGCCTGGACTGGGAAGGCGTGCATGCCCGCTACCGGCCCCTGGTAGACAACCTCGGCAGCCACGATGACCTCGTGGACCTGCTCTGGGAGATGCACGGAGAGCTCGGTACCTCTCACGCGTATGTCACCCCGGTTCCGGTCACGGAGCAGGGTGCCGGCGGACAGGGTTTCCTGGGTGCGGATCTGCGGCCGGGAGCCGGGGGTTGGGAAGTGGTTCGGATCCTGGGCGCCGAATCTTCGGACCCGCAGGCAACCTCGCCACTCAGCGCCCCGGGGGCCGACGTTCACCCCGGCGACGTCATTGCCGCCATCGATGGTGTACCCGTCCCGCCCCGGGAAGGTCCTGCGGCACTTCTGACCGGTGCAGCTGGGCGCACGGTGGAGCTGACCATAGTCTCTGCCGACGACGCCGGGGCGCCCTCGCAGCGCCGCATCGCCGTCGTGCCGCTGCGCAGCGAGGAACGGCTCCGCTACCAGAACTGGGTGCACGCCAACCGGCGGATTGTGCGGGAGGCCTCCAACGGAGCGTTCGGTTACCTGCACATACCCGACATGGTGGCCAATGGCTGGTCGCAGCTGCACCGCGACCTGGACCAGGAGGCATCCCGGCAGGCGCTGGTGGTGGATGTCCGCAGGAACCGCGGCGGCCACACCTCCCAGCTCGTTGCCGAACTGATAGGCCGCAAGGTTACTGCCTGGGACATGCCCCGCGGCGGCCAGCCCAGCCCCTACCCGGCCCACGCGCCCCGCGGACCGGTGGTCATCCTGACTGACGAGTTCGCCGGCTCGGACGGTGACATCATCACGCAGGTCTCCAAACTGCGCGGTATCGGCCCGGTGATCGGCACCCGCACTTGGGGCGGCGTCGTCGGCATTGACGGTCGGTTCAATCTGGTGGACGGCACCACCGTCAACCAGCCGCGGTACGCCTACTGGTTCACCGGCGGGGTGGGCTGGGGTGTTGAGAACCGCGGTGTCGAGCCGGACATTGAGGTGACGTTCCCTCCGCACGCCTACGTAGCCGGCGAGGATCCCCAGCTGGAACACGGTGTGGGCATCCTCCGGGAAATGCTCTCGGAACTGCCTACGGACGAGCCGCCCGCGCTCACGGGCTACCCGACTCTGCAGCCGGCACCGCTGCCTCCCCGCCCGCAGGATGGCCAGGCCGGGTCCCGGCAGGAGAACGGTGACCTGTCCATCCCGGCACCGGTTTCCGCCGGCACCGACGCGAAGGACAACCGACACTAGGGCCGAGGCCGCACACGCCCGTCAATAATTACGGCTGGAGCCGGACTGGGAACACCGGTCCGGCTCCAGCCACGTCTGCGCGTTACCGGGCGTTTCCATCGTTCCGGCACTCAGCCGGGGCAGGGGCTTCGCATGCGTTGTCGGTGCAACCGGGCAGGAGTAATCTCACAAAGATGGGCACTCACCCGGATTCCCCGCAAAATCATCAGCTCGCAGCACGTTGTGTTGCCGGCGGCGCAAACCCCTGGAGCGTGGAATGAATGCCGGCACCCGCCCGGCATACCTGCGCTGGGCGGCGATCGGGCTGGTCGCCGTCGGCGGCGCAGCGGGCGCTGCGAGCCGCGAAGGGCTCTCGCTGGCCATCCCGAATCTCGGTTCGGTGCCGGTGGCCATCCCGCTGATCAACGTGGTCGGCGCGTTTCTGCTCGGTTACCTGTACGAGGCGGTGACGCGGCTCGACAGTTCCCGCCCAACCGGCAAGAACCTGAAGCTGCTCCTGGGCACGGGCTTCTGCGGCGGCTTTACAACGTACAGTTCGCTGGCCACTGACACGGCCGTGCTCTTCCGTGACGGTCTGCCCTGGATAGCGATCGTTTATGCCCTCGGCACGGTGCTCATCGGTGCCTGTGCCACCTGGGCCGGTATCGCCGCCGGCGCCATCAATGCCCGCGGCTCCGGCCGCCGGCACGAACAGGAGGAGGGCTCATGACCCCGGGGATTTTCCTCCTGCTGGCATTGGCCGGCGGAGTAGGCGCCACGGTCCGGTTCATTGTGGACGGATACATCCGTGCCCATATGAAAACCGAGTTTGCGTGGGCGACCACGATCATCAATGTCTCCGGTTCGCTCGTTCTCGGGCTGCTCACGGGACTCACCATCGAGCGCTTTGTGTCCACGGATCTGAGCATCGTGATCGGCACCGGGTTCCTCGGCGGCTACACCACCTTCAGCACCGCCAGCTACGAGACGGTGCAGCTGATCAAGCAGGGCCGCTACGGGGCGTCCTTCATCAGCGGCATTGTCATGCTGGTACTGTCCGTCGCCGCCGCTGTGATCGGCCTCTGGATCGGCGCCGCGGTGTAGATTCCACGGGCCGTAGGGGCCCTGGGCCGCAAGGTCCGGTCAGGGACGCTTGGCAGCCGGAATGTAATGGGCGATCACCAGGAAAACCCAGGTGGTGAGGATATAAGGCCACGTGTAGGTGGGAGCGTTCAGATCGTGCATGATCACCGTTACCACGGCAGTCACCACCGTTCCGATCACGGCGAGCACCCACGAAACAGCGCTGCTGCGGAGGAAGACGACGGCGAGGGCTATGGCGGTGAGGACACCCGAGTAGCCCGCCAGCCCGTTGGCCGTCTCGGTAAGGGCCTCACCCATCGCCAGCGCGCACAGGCTTCCCACCACGCTGCCGAGCAGCCCGGCCAGTCCCACTTTCCAGCCCGCCACGAACAACCCCAGCAGGATGAGGGCGCCTGACCAGACGTTGTTGATCAGCACCACTTCGGAGACGTTCGTCAGAAGAGAGCGGGCGAAGGCCAGCGGCTCGGAGTCAATGGTGGCCGACGGCGCTGAAGGCAGGTGCAGTGCCTCCGTGCTGACCAGGATGGCCGTCGCCACGATGCAGAACGGGGCTGTCGTGGACGGCAGGGAGAACACCCTCAGCGGTGTCTTGGTGAACAGGGCAACCACCAGCCAGGTCACCGGGGCGCAAAGTATGCCGCCGACGAGCGCGATGGGATACGCCGCCCACTGGGCCCCGCCCATGATGGAGAAGGTGGCGGCTCCGACAAGGGCGCCGCAAAAGCCCTCCATACCGGATACGACCGACGGGGAATCGGCTTTGAGCAGGCGCCCTCCCACCATGTTTCCTGCGCACGCAATCAGCACGAGGACTGCCATCCGCCAGTCAGCCACGGCAAAGGCGGCCAGGAACAACAGGGCAGTGTAGATATTGCTCTGGAAGAAGATCTGCGACAGTCCCTGTCCCCAGCCCCTCAGCCACTCCGTGCCCGAGATGGCCGGGCCCGGTGTCGCCGCCCCCGCGGTGCTCACGGCAGCCTCTTTCCGGTGGCGTCATCGGGTGGCGTCTCCTTCCCGGGCAGCGGCTCTGCTCCGGGTTGTGGTCCGCCCGGCGCGGCAGCCCCGCTCCCGGAGCCGGCCGTCCCGTTCGCAAGCGCCCAGCGCTCCTCCACATGTCCGAACCGCCAGTAAGCGGTGGAGATCAGCCAGACAAGTATCAGCGTGGCCACCACAATGTAGCCCACGTTTTCCAGGTCGATGGCGGCGACCCATCCGGTGAGCGGATCGCGCAGGCCGAGCTTCTCGTTCAGCAGCCCGACCAGCTCAATGCCGCCAATCATGACGGCAATCATTACCGAGAGCCCGGTGATGGTGAGGTTGTAGTACAGCTTGCGCACCGCATTGACGCTGGCCCATCCGTAGGCTTTCACCATGACGGCGGAATCGAGCGTATCGAACAAACTCATACCGGCTGCGAAGATCAGGGGCAGGCAGAGGATCGCGTACCAGGGCAGCCCTGTCGCTGCCCCTGTTCCGGCCAGCACCAGCAGGGCGATCTCACTGGCGGTATCGAAGCCGAGCCCGAACAGAAAGCCGACGGCGTACATCTTTCCGGGCCGGTCGATTGACCGGAGCATTGGCCGGATGAGACGGCTGATGAAGCCGCGGCCCTGCAGATGCCGCTCCAGTTCCAGCTCATCCAGGTCACCGTTGCGAGAGGCCCGCCAAACCTTGAGGATTCCCATGAACGCGACGGCGTTGATGAGCCCGATCAGGAGCAGGAAGACGCCGGAGACCACCGTCCCGAACACGCCGAGGCCGTTCCGCACACCGTTGCCGTCGTCGCTGAGGCCCACCGCCCAGCTCACTCCAAGTGCCAGCAGCGCCGCCATGAGGAAAACGATGGTGGAGTGCCCAAGCGAGAAGAACAGGCCGACGCCGGCGGCCGGTTTGCGCAGATCGACGAGCTTGCGGGTGGTGTTGTCGATGGCGGCAATGTGATCGGCATCGAAGGCGTGCCGCACACCCAGCACATAGGCCACCACGGCTATGCCGACTCCGAATACAGAGGTGCCCAGCTGCAGGTGCAATGGCTCAACCAGGAAGAAAAACAGCCCGAAACCCACAATATGCAGCAGCGCAACCGGAATGAAGGCGAGCACCACCTGCGCCCGGTAGGAGCGCCCCGACTTCGCTGCCTGCTCCTGTATGTTGTTAGGCACTGTCAGACCCCTTTCTAGCTTTTTCGAATGACGGGGGCCCGCAGCCCGGTCAGCAGTTCGTGAACGGCGGCGGCCGCGGCTGTCCCCGCAGCTGCCACGGCCACGGTGTCGTTTCCCACCAGGCGCATCCACACGCCCGTATCGCCGGGTAGCGTGCTCACGCCGAAGATCAGGTCACCTCCGCGCTCTTCAACGGCCCGGTGCAGTGTGTCTGCGAGCAGGACAACAGGGACGTCTGGTGTGACGACGTAGAGCATGGAAAGCACATCGTGTCCGGCAAGCACGCCGAGCCCGTTCACCCCGGATTCTGCACCGTCTCCACCCTTGCCGGGGATGAGCCGCAACCGGTCCAGGGCGACCAGGCGGCCGTCCGGCCGCCGCACCTCCAGATCCGAGGCGTACACATCGTAGGCATGCCGTTCGCCGCGGGCGAGCCTGCCGGCGTACAGGGTCTCGCCGAGCAACAGCGTGGCCGACTCGTCCACCACCGCCGATGTCTGCTGGTAGAAGCGTGAATCGGCAAAGGGCACCACGGGCTCGGGCAGGTACTCCGCGTAGGCACCTTCTTCGACGGTGATGTTCACAATCGCGGAAGCGTAGTCGTGCTCCATGCGGTAGACCCTGGTCTGGGTCTGAGTGGTCACGTGCGCCGCGGTGCCCGGACCGAAGCGCAAATCGGTACGCAACCGGTCTCCGTGCAGGATGCCGCCGCCGGAGGACATCAGGTAGGTGTACGCCATGTCCGGGCGCAACTCATTAAAGTACAGGGGATGCATGATCTGCAGCGGTGATTTTTGGTAGTGCTGTACCAGTTCGGTACGGCCCCGGTTGCGGTCGAATCCAAGTTGCAGGATGCCCACCTTGCCCGGGCTGCCAACCGGCAGGCCCCGCCAGACCCGGGACTGCTGCAGAACCTCGGGCGGCACCCGCTCCGGTTCATAGAATGCGGGCTCAAGGCGGTAGCCGCCAGTGCTCGGCACCCGGCCACCGGTCTGCTGAACCGCCCGCCGGGACAGGTCGCTCACGCCGGCAAGCCGGCCTGCTCCGGCACCGATCCCTGCGGGCTCCGCAGTGCTTTCAGGGTCTGTTGTCTTCAGCCTCATCCGATCAGCTCGGTTCTGGCGCCCCACTGGGACATGATTTCCCGGTGAAGTTCGTCCACTCCGAGCCCCGTCAGCGAGTTCGTCAGTACTACCGGCCTGTCCTCGCGCACCCGGTGGGCATCGGACTCCATTACGTCCAGATCGGTGCGGACATACTGGGCGATGTCGATTTTGTTGATGACCAGGATGTCGCTGTCCGTGATGCCGGGACCCCGCTTGCGGGGCATTTTCTCGCCCTCGGCGGTATCCAGCACGAAGACAAACACATCGGCCAGTGCCGGTGAGAAGGTCAGGGTCAGGTTGTCGCCGCCCGACTCATATATCAGTGTGTCGATCTCAGGAAACCGTTCCAGCATTTCCGCCCCGACGGCCAGGTTCATGGTCGGGTCATCGCGCACCGCCGTATGCGGGCAGGACCCGGTCTCAACGCCCATGACGCGCTCGGGGTCGAGAATGCCTGCCAGCTCCCTTCGGACGTGGTGGGCATCCTCCTGGGTGTAGATGTCATTGGTGATCACGCCGGGGGTGCGGCCGGCCTCGATCAGCAGCGGTACCAGCGCCTCCGTCAGTGCCGTTTTGCCGCTGCCAACGGGACCGCCAATGCCGATTCTCAACACGTTCTCGCTCATGGTTTCCTCTGTTTCGGTGTGAATGCTGTTTTTTGTCTGCGGTTGCTGCACGAAGGTTCAGGCCCCATACCGTGCGGACATACCGTGTGCCTGCCTTAGCTGGCGAACAGGCGGGCCTCGGCCCGCTCATGCCTGGCCGACATCACATCGGACATGGGTGCGCAACCGCCCAGGTCGGCGAGATCGCGTCCCAAAGCGGCATCCGTGACCTGTTCGATCACGCCGGCGGTTGCCAGCAGCACGGCCTGTGCCTGCCGGTGATCAGTCAGTCGCAAGCGCAGGGCCGCGCCGACGAAGCTGGCCGAAAAAGCGAACAGGTCCGCGGCCACTGCGTGCCTGGTGTCGACTCCGTTTGCCGCGTACACCGCTGCTGCGGCAACCGGCTGGCAACCGGGCGTACTGCGCAGCCGCACCCGTTCGCGGTACTCCGCGAGCAGTGGCTGGTCAATCAGCTCGGCGCCCAAATCGATGAGCTGGTGCCCGCTGCGCACGGAGGCGGTGCGCATTTCCGCGTTCAGTTTCGAGGCAAACAGCAGCTGGTCGACCTCCTGAACGCGGTCGACGTCGCCGCCCGCCGCCGCGCGGTGCGCGGTGGCGAGGGCGGTTGCATCCGAGGGTCCGACGGCGTGCAGCAGCAGATCGCCCAGCAGCTGCTGCACGCCGTCCCGGCCTACGAGGTGCGCCTGGCTGTAGCCCTCGAGGCTGTGGGACATCGTGTAAAAGCCGCTGGGAAATGCCGAGTCCGCAAACTGCAGGCTGGTCAGCAACTGGCGTACATCTGTCATGCGTTGCTCCTAGGCGAGGAAGAACAACTGGGTCAGCGGCAGGGACTGGGCAGGAGGGATGCTGGCCAGCGTGCCGTTGTACGTCACGTTGTACGTCTCCGGGTCCACCTCGATGTTCGGCGTGGCACTGTTGCGCACCATGTGCTGCTTGCCGATGCCGCGGCAGCGCTGCACCGGCAGCACCTGGCTTTCGAGCCCCAGCTTCTCCGGCACGCCCTTGTCGATGGCAGCCTTGGACATAAAGGTTGCCCGCGTGCTCTGCAGCGCTTTGCCCTGCGCACCGAACATGGGGCGGTAATACACCGGCTGAGGGGTGGGCAGCGAGGCATTTGGATCACCCATCAGCGCCCAGTTGATCAGGCCGCCCTTGACGATCAGCCGCGGTTTTGCGGCGAAGGACTGGATCGGCCAGAGCACGATGTCGGCCATCTTCCCTTCTTCCAGGGAGCCGATGTAATCGGACACGCCCTGGGTGATGGCCGGGTTGATGGTGATTTTGGCCAGGTAGCGCAGGACCCGGAAATTGTCATTGTCCGGGCTGTCCTCGGGCAGCTTGCCGCGCTGGTCCTTGCAGTGGTGGGCTATCTGGAACGTACGCATAAATGACTCGCCGATGCGGCCCATGGCCTGTGAATCGGAGGAGACCATCGAGATGATGCCTTCGTCGTGGAACACGGTCTCCGCGGAAATGGTCTCGGCCCGGACACGGGAATCCGCGAACGCGACGTCTTCCGGAATGTCGTGGGAGAGGTGGTGGCAGACCATCACCATGTCCAGGAGCTCATCGACGGAGTTGACGGTGTAGGGGAGGGTCGGGTTCGTGGATGAGGGGAGGACGTTGGGGTGCCCGGCCACCTTGATAATGTCCGGCGCGTGTCCGCCGCCGGCACCTTCGGTGTGGAAGGTGTGGATGGTGCGGCCGTCGATCGCGTCCAGCGTGTTCTCAACATAACCGGCCTCGTTGAGGCTGTCGGTGTGCACCGAAACCTGCACATCGTAGAGGTCGGCCATGGCGAGGGCATTGCTGAGCGCCGCGGGTGTTGTGCCGTAGTCCTCGTGGACCTTCAACCCTGCCGCCCCGCCTTCGATCTGTTCCATCAGTGCCTCCGGCAGCGAACCGTTGCCTTTGGCCAGGAAGCCCATGTTCACGGGCATGCCCTCCGCGGATTCGAGCATCCGGGCCAGGTTCCACACGCCGGGGGTGGTGGTGACGCCGTTGGTCCCGTCGGTAGGTCCGGTGCCGCCACCGAAGATAGTGGTGATGCCGTTGGAGAGGGTCGCCTGTGCCTGTTCCGGCGAGATGTAGTGCACGTGCGAATCGATACCGCCCGCAGTGGCGATAAAGTGTTCGCCGGCCAGCAGCTCGGTGCCCGGCCCCACAACGAGGCGCGGATCCACACCGTCCTGGGTGTGCGGGTTTCCGGACTTGCCGATACCGGCAATCTTGCCGTCGCGTACGCCGATATCGCCCTTAACCACACCCAGCACGGGGTCCAGGATGATGGCGTTGGTGATGACCAGGTCAAGCACGCCCTCAGCGGATGTCGCCTGGGGGTCGGCCGCCATGCCGTCGCGGGCGGTCTTTCCTCCGCCGTAGACAACCTCGTCGCCGTAGTGGCCTTCGTTGTAATCCTTCTCAATCTCGATCACGAGGTTGGTATCGGCCAGGCGTACCCGGTCCCCGGTGGTCGGACCAAAGAGATCGGTGTATTGCTTGCGCGAGATCTTCGCCATCACTTCTTCCCCTCTCCAGCATTCCCCGTTTTCGGCGCCTTGCCGGTGCTGCCGGCACTTGGTTTGGCGCTCGGTTTGCCGTTCTGGAACTTGAGCTCGTTCATGCGGTCAATTGCGCGAATCCTGGTCGCCGTGGAATCGAGCCCGCCATCGACGAGGTTGTTGAAGCCGATAACCCTTCGGTTGCCGGCATACGCCGTCAGGGTTACCTCTTTGGTATCTCCTGCTTCGATGCGGATACCGGTGCCCGCCGGCACATCGAGGTGCATGCCATAGGCGAGCTCACGCTCAAACAAAAGCGCCTTGTTCGTCTCGAAGAAGTGGAAATGTGACCCGATCTGTATCGCCCGGTCTCCGGTGTTGCTTACCAGCAGAGTGACGCTTGGCCTGCCGGCGTTAATCTCGATCTCTTCGTCCTTGTGGTCATAAGAGGGGGTGCCCAGCATGATGTTTCCTTCCCTTGCGGTGCAGCGTCGCTGCACGGCATGTTTGGGTGGGGGAGTTCTGCGGTTAAGTCGAGCCGATGGGGGCGGGGTGGAAATGTGTATGGCCAGCGCTAGCTCCCTGCCCGTGGGTATGGGAGTGGCCGTTGGCTGCGTCAAAGGCGTGTGAGTGTGCGTATCCGTGGCCGTGGTCGGCCTGCAGTCCGGCCTCGATCCCGTTGTGGCCATGCTCGAAGTTGTGCAGTGCATCGAGGACCCGCTCACGGATAACACGCAGCGCTGCCTGCCCGCTGAGCAAAGAACCGTAAAAGCCGGCATTGGCAAGTGCGCCTTCACCGAACGGCAACGGATGGCCATGCAGCGTCGCCGTCTGCCGGAAACCGGCGGGGACAACAACCGTTTCTGTGCTGCCGAGAAGCCGCAGCCGCTTAACAGCGTCCACAACCTCAGCCGGCGACTCAACTGTCGCAGTTTCCACCTGGTTGCCCGCCCCGTGGGTGCGCACAAGGTGGGAGATACGGTAGAGCTCGGCGTCGTCAAAGGGATTGGCCGCATCGGCCATGATGAGCATGCCCGCCTCCGGCGCGCGGTGGTGCACATTGGTTGCCGCGGCTCGGAGCCACGCCGTGAGGTGGTCGCCCGTGCCGAAAGGATCGGCCAGGACCAGGGGTACGTCGGAAGCGTCGGCCCCCGCTTCCAGCCATTTGAGCGTTTTTGCCGCATCGGCAATGAGCGTGGGGTTGCGCCCGAACGTCATGGGCAGCACCACCACCGGCGCGGGATCCGATGCGAGGCGTTTGCGCCCGCGTAATTGCGTGAGCAGGTTGTGCAACGGCCGTCCGGCAGGGGTGATGTGAGCGTCGGGAAGATAATCCGCAAGGAAGGAGAGATCCGTCCCGTTGCCGCTCTCATGACCTCCGACCAGTACCACCGTCGCATCCGGCTCGGCCGGCCGCGTCAAGTCAGACTCCGATGGGATCGTGACAGGAGACCAGCTTGCTGCCGTCGACAAAGGTCGCTTCGACCTGCAGGAGAGGCAGCCGCTCACGGACGCCGTCCATGCATTCGGATTCGGAGACGATGGTTTTGCCTAGCTCCATCACCTCGGCGACGGTCCGGCCGTCGCGGGCGCCCTCGAGGATAGCCTCGCAGATGAGCGCGGTTGCCTCGCTGACGCTCAGCTTGGTTCCCCTGTCCCGCCGTTTCCGGGCCAGATCCGCCACTTGATAAATGTAAAGTTTGTCGATTTCTTTGGGAGTGAGGTTCATCTTTTTACCTTCAGACGCAGTTGCGAGCCTATCGAAACCGCTTCCTTGGCATAGGGCCAAGCTCGCGTGGAAACCACGCTACGCGGGCTCTTCAGAGGTCAACACCCTGTCTGGGGACACCGCCGCCGCCGCCCCCCAAATAGGTTGGCGCCCAGCCCATGACGGGACGGAAACGCAAAAAGCCCGGCCCGCAGAAGCGGGCCGGGCCATGCGCCTGTTACTTCACGCGGTTCCTAGGATTCCAGGACAGCGTCCATGGTGATATCGATGCCGGCCAGGGCCTGCGAGACAGGGCATCCGGTCTTTGCTGCCTCTGCAATGTCGTCGAACTGCTCCGCCGTAAGGCCGGGCACCACAGCGGTGACCTTCAGGTGGCTGCCGGTGATGCCGGTTCCGGGCACGAAAGTGACGTCCGCGGAGGTCTCAATCCGATCCGCGGTCTTGCCGGCTTCGGCAAGGGCATTACTGAACGCCATGGAGAAGCAGGCGGAATGCGCCGCGGCGATCAGCTCCTCGGGACTGGTCTTGCCGTTGGCCTCTTCGGCACGCGCCTTCCACGTCACGTCGTAGGTGCCAAGGCCGGAGCTGTCGAGGGTCACGTCACCCTTGCCGTTGAAGAGGTCGCCGTTCCAGACGGTGTGGGCTGATCGGACTGTAGCCATGGGGGTCTCCTTAAAAAGTGACGGGATGGGACCGGCCGTAGCCGGTGCACCATCCCATCCTATTTCCGCTGTGGTGCGGACTACCACATAGTGGCGAGGGCGATGTTGACAATCGTGAGGATGCCGACGCTGTTGGCCAGCCCGGCGGAGACCTTTTCGTCCTTCTTGTAGCGGCGCTGTCCGATGAAGGCGAGCACTGCGATGACCAGGGCGATGAGCAGCTTGATGCCGACCTTCATGTGGTTGACGTCGCCGTCACCCATTTCGTTGACGGCCACCAGAGCAAGGCCCGTGACCAGCTGCAGCAGGGCACCGTGGAACTGGCCGGGCAGGACCGTGGGGTTCTTTATCCGGGCGAACCAGAGGCCGACGATGATCGCGGCGCCGAGGATGTGCAGGAAGACAAGGAAGCTGTGAAGGATATCCATGCCTTAACTTTACCGACAAGCTGTCGGCTCCTTTGACCACACCGGCAGCACGGGCGGTAACTTTTCTACAACATGTAGAGGAAGTTGCCCGGCTCGGAGGCTGCGGCTTAAACAGCGCAGGGCGCCCTCCCATGGGAGGGCGCCCTGCGGGCGACACGGAGTCCTAGAGGCCCAGGTCTGCCTCGAAGTTGCCTTCTTCCAGACGTGCCTTCAGCGTCTGCAGGAAGCGGCCTGCATCGGCCCCGTCCACCAGGCGGTGGTCGTACGTCAGGGAGAGGTACATCATCGAACGGATGGCAATGTTGTCATTGCCTTCGGCATCGGTGAGGACCATGGGGCGCTTGACGATGGCGCCGGTGCCCAGGATACCCACCTGCGGCTGGTTGATGATCGGCGTGTCGAAGAGGGCTCCGACGCTGCCGATGTTCGTGATGGTGAAGGTGCCGCCGGACAGTTCGTCCGGACCGATCTTGTTGTTGCGCGTCCGGCTGCCGACATCGGCAATCTTCTTCGCGAGACCGGTGATGTTCAGGTCGCCGGCATCGTTGATGACCGGAACCAGCAGGCCCTTCTCCGTGTCCACGGCAATGGCGAGGTGCTCGGAGTCGTGGTACGTGATCTCCTGCGTCTCGTTGTCGTAGGACGCGTTCAGCTTCGGGTGCTGCTTCAGCGCTTCGACAACAGCCTTGGCGATGAACGGCAGGAAGGTGAGCTTTGCACCGTTCTGCTCCTGGAAGCTGCCCTTGGCCTTCTGCCGCAGTGCCGCGATGCGGGTCATGTCGACCTCGTGCACCTGCGTCAGCTGTGCCGATTCCTCCAGGGACTCGCGCATGCGGCGTGCGATGGTCTGGCGGATCCGCGGAGCCTTCACCGTGGTGCCGCGCAGCTTGGCGCTGGCCTCGCTGATCTGGGCCGGAGCTGCCTTATCCGATGCCGGGGATGAAGCCGGTGCGGATGCGGCGGGCTTTTCCGCCTTCTTCGCTTCGGCGGCTTCGAGCACGTCCTGCTTGCGGATGCGCCCGGCCACGCCGGAGCCCTTGACGGTGGAGAGATCCACGCCGTGCTCGTTGGCCAGCTTGCGCACCAGCGGGGTGACATAGGTGCCGCCGTCGTTGGAGCCGGCAGAAGCCTCCTGTTTGGGAGCTTCCTGCTTCGGTGCCTCGGCCTTGGGAGCTTCAGCCTTGGGGGCTTCCTGCTTCGGTGCCTCGGCCTTGGGCTCTTCCTTCTTCTCCGGCTCGGCAGCCGGAGCTTCACGCTCGTCCTTGGACGCCGCCGCTACCGGCTCGGCCTCCTTCGGCTCGGCCTTGGCCGGGGCTGCCGCACCGGAACCGATGACGGCCAGAACGGAACCAACCTCGGCGGTGTCGTCTTCGTTGACCCGGATCTCCAGCAGCTTGCCCGCTACGGGGGAGGGGATCTCGGTGTCAACCTTGTCGGTGGACACCTCCAGCAGCGGCTCGTCCATTTCGACGTCGTCGCCCACGGCCTTCAGCCAGCGGGTGACCGTACCTTCGGTAACGGACTCGCCCAGTGCGGGCAGGGTGACCTCGGTGCCTTCGCCGGAACCGGCGTCGGAACCGGAGTCGGAATCAGAGGAGGCCGGGGCTTCTTCTTCAGCCGCCGGAGCCTCTTCGGCTGCGGGTGCCTCTTCAGCGGGTGCTTCCTCCGCCGGTGCTTCCTGGCTGGCGGCGCTGCCGCCGTCGTCCTGCTGGGAGCCGGAGCCGTCGCCGATGCGAACCAGCGGGGCACCTACTTCAGCGGTTTCGTCTTCGGCTACGAGGATTTCCTCGATAACGCCGGCAACGGGGGAGGGGATCTCGGTGTCAACCTTGTCGGTGGAAACCTCCAGCAGCGGCTCGTCTACCTCTACGGTGTCGCCGACGTTCTTCAGCCAGCGGGTGACGGTGCCTTCGGTGACGCTTTCACCAAGGGCGGGTAAGTTCACGGTTTCAGACATATTGTCCCCGTTTCTCCTTGTTAGATCTTTTGTGACCAGCCGTACCGCTGGTGCCGGTGATGTGTGCTCCGGGGCAGCCGGCGGACCGGCTGCCCCGGAAAGTGAATCCTTTGGGTTTAACCGTGAAGGGGCTTGCCGGCCAAAGCCATGGCAGCCTCGCCCAACGCTTCGTTCTGCGTCGGGTGGGCATGGATCAGGCTGGCAATATCCTCAGGGTACGCCTCCCAGTTGACGATCAGCTGGGCTTCGCCGATCTGCTCGCCGATCCGGGCACCGATCATGTGCACGCCCACAATGGGGCCGTCCTTCTCGCGCACCATCTTGATGAGGCCGGAGGAGCCGAGGATGGAGGTCTTGCCGTTGCCGGCCAGGTTGTATTCCTGGATCTCGACGTTCTCTGCTCCCAGCTTTTCCTTCGCCTTGGCTTCGGTCAGGCCCACGGAGGCAATTTCGGGCTCGCAGTAGGTGACCTTCGGGATGTTGACGTCTTCGACGACTACCGGCTTGAGGCCGGCGATCTCCTCGGCCACGAAGATGCCCTGCTGGAAACCGCGGTGGGCCAGCTGCAGGCCGGGGACAATGTCACCCACGGCGTAGATGTTGCCGACGCCGGTGTGCAGCCGGTCGTTGGTGATCACGAAGCCGCGGTCCATGGTGATACCCGCGTCTTCGTAGCCCAGGTTGGCGGTGACCGGTCCGCGGCCCACGGCCACGAGCATGAGATCCGCTTCGAAGGTCTTGCCGTCGGCGAGCGTGACAACCACGCCGTCGTCGTTCTGCTTGACGTTGTCGAAGAAGATGCCGGTGCTGAACTTGATGCCGCGCTTCTTGTAGGCGCGTTCCAGGTTCTTGATGATCGCGGCGTCCTCGTTCGGGACCAGCGAGGGCAGGCCTTCCACGATGGTGACATCCACGCCGAAGGAGTTCCAGACCGAAGCGAACTCGACGCCGATCACGCCGCCGCCCAGGATGATGGCACTCTTGGGCACGGTGTCCATCTTCAGTGCCTGGTCGGAGGTGATGACCTTGCCGCCGATTTCCAGGCCCGGCAGTGAGCGGGAGTAGGAGCCGGTGGCCAGGATGATGTTCTTGCCGGTGTAGGTCTCGCCGTTGACCTCGATGGTCTTTTCGCTGGTGAGCTTGCCTTCACCCTCAATGACGGTGATGCCCTTGGACTTGATCAGGCCCTGCAGGCCGCGGAACTTGCCCGCAATGATGTTGTCCTTGTAGGAGTTCACCGCCGTCATATCAACGGAGTCAAAGGTGGCGTTGATGCCGTACTTCGAGGCGGTCTTTGCGTTCTCCGCGATTTCCGCGGAGTGCAGCAGGGCCTTGGTGGGGATGCAGCCGTTGTGAAGGCAGGTCCCGCCCAGCTTCCCCTTTTCAATGAGACCTACGGAGAATCCCAGCTCCACGGAGCGCAGTGCTGCGGCGTAGCCGCCGCTGCCTCCGCCGAGGATCAGGATGTCGAACTCTTGCGCAGCTGCCTTATCGGCCACTTGGACGCTCCCTCGCGTAATCGTTGACGCGCCCATGCGCGCCGGTGAGTATTTGGGCGTTTGTGATTAGGTCTCACCCTATCGCCCCCTACCACCGGCATCCACTTGGAGACGGGCGGTAGGGGGCGAAGTGTAATGAGAAACACCAGTCACAACCGTCAGTTCCGTTTCACGGAACCGTTTTAACTGCTAGGAAGCGCGCGAGACCACGTCTTCCGCGTAGGCCACCAGGGTGCGGACGGCGACGCCGGTGCCTTCCTTCGGCACATAGCCGTAAGGAGCGCCTTCGTTGAAGGCGGGGCCGGCGATATCCAGGTGGGCCCACGGGATCTTGGTGCCGTTGACCTCGCCGACGAATTCGCGCAGGAACGTGGCGGCGGTCATCATGCCGCCGAAACGCTCACCGTGGTTGGCAATGTCCGCCACCTGGGAGTCCAGGCTGGCGCGCAGCTCCTCGGGGATGGGCATCGGCCAGAACAGCTCTCCGGCGCGGTCGGCGGCGGCCTTGACTGCGTCACGGACTCCTTCCTCACCCATCACGGCGGAGACCCGGTTGCCCAGGGCGATCATCTGGGCACCGGTGAGGGTGGCGACGTCGATGATCGCGTCCGGTGCCTCCTCACTGGCGGCAACGAGGCCGTCGGCCATGACCAGGCGGCCCTCGGCGTCGGTGTTGAGGACCTCAACGGTGCGGCCGCCGTAGGTGGTCATGACGTCGGAGGGACGCTGGGCGGTACCCGAGGGCATGTTTTCCGCGATGCACAGCCAGGAGGTGACCTTGATCGGCAGGCCCAGCTCGGCGATGGCCAGCAGGGCGTTGAGGACGACGGCGGCTCCGCCCATGTCCGACTTCATGGCCTGCATGCCGGCGGCCGGCTTCAGGGACAGTCCGCCGGAATCAAAGGTGATGCCCTTGCCCACCAGGGCCAGCTTGACCTTGGAGCGCAGCGGCGCGTATTCGAGCTTCACCAGGCGCGGCGGGCGGGAGGAGCCCTTGCCGACGCCGAGGATGCCGCCGAAGCCTTCGCGTTCGAGCTTCTTTTCATCCATGACGGTGACCTTGACCGGCAGGGACTTGGCCAGGTCCTTTGCAGCCGCTGCAAAGGTCTCCGGGTACAGGTGGCTCGGGGGCTGGTTGACCAGGGTGCGGGTGGCGTTGACCGCGCGGCCCAGGATGCGGGCGCGCTCGAGGGCCGGCTTCATGGCCTTCTCGTCGGCTGCGGCAGTAATAACGGTGATCTCAGCGACCGGGGCGGGCACCTTCTCCGCCGTGGCGGCGCTGCGGTGCTCGGTGAAGCTGTAGGCGCCCAGCAGGGCGCCTTCGGCGACGGCGGCGGCGTCGGCTACGCTGCCGGCGGGCAGTGCCAGGGCGACGGAGCCGGTGCCGGCGATCTGCCGGACGGCGGAGCCTGCAGTGCGCCGCAGGGTTTCCTCAGTGAGCGCAACCCCGGGGGAGACCTTCCCGAGTCCGGCGAGGACGAGCATGTCGGCTTCGACCTCAGGCAGGCCCGGCAGGCGGTGCACCTCGTCGGCGGCGCCCGTGACGCCGAGCAGCGGCAGGGACGCGCTCAAAGCGGCGGACGCCTTGGGGGTAAGCGGGCTTTCGATGAGCACGGGACCGTCAGGGGTCTGGCCCACACCGATCACGAGTGCGTTGGCGGATACCTTCCGCCCGTCCTTTGACACTGCCGACAGGCTGGGCTCACTGGCTTTGTTCACGAAGCTGCTTCCTCACGTTTTCTGTGTTGAGTTGCGTTATCACATCGATCGTAGTCCGAAGAAGGCGTGCGGGCTGCCACCGGGGGAGGAGGACGGGGCTGCCGGCGGCATGGGCGGGCCCGGAATGAAACGGGTACTTCGGTGCGTTTACCCTTGAGTAAGGGAACAGGAGTGGCAAATCACGGCCCGTAACGGCGGCCGGGAAACCCTGCTGTACCGAGAAAGCACGCCGACGAGTAGCCGGGAGGGGTAAGACATGCTTGATCCGCTGACCCTGTTTAATCTTAATCCGGAGGTGGCGGATTCCGCCGACCTGCGCGGACGCAAGCTCCTGGTCGGCTTCACCGGCTTTGCGGAGGCGGGCCACGTGGTCAGCCAGATCCGGGACGAACTCTTTGATGCCCTGGACCACGACCTGGTGGCCACCTTCGATGCCGATCAGCTGATTGATTACCGGAACCGCCGGCCGCAGATTTCCTTTATAGAGGACCATCTGAGCGACTATGAGCCGCCGCGGCTTGAACTGCACCGCATGTATGACGGGCTGGGGGAGCCGTTCCTGTTCCTGAGCGGCTTTGAACCGGACCTGCAGTGGGAACGCTTTACCGCTGCAGTGCTGCACCTGGTCCACTCCCTGGAAGTGGAGCTGGTCTGCTGGGTGCATTCAATCCCGATGCCCGTTCCGCACACGCGGCCCATTGGCGTTACCACCCACGGCAACCGCCCGGATCTGGTCGAAGGCATTAGTTCCTGGACTCCGATCGCCCAGGTTCAAGCCGCCGTCGGGCACCTGCTGGAACTGCGGCTGTCCGAGGCCGGCGTCGACGTCGTCGGTCATGTAGTGCACGTTCCGCATTACCTGGCTGAGGCCGAGTTCCCGCCCGCCGCCGTCGCCGGACTGGAGTATCTGGGGGCTGCGGCGTCCCTGGTGCTGCCCACCGACCGGCTGCGCGAGGCAGGCCGGGACGTCGAACGGCAGATCGCCCAGCAGGTCGAAGCTTCCGCCGAAGTCAAGGGCGTGGTCTCGACCCTGGAGAAGCGTTATGACGAGTACACCGAAAGCACCGTCCGACGCTCGCTGCTGGTGAAGGACAATGATGAATTGGCGGACGCCGAGGAAATCGGCGCCGCAGTGGAGGCCTATCTGGCCAGCCCGCAGGCCGAAGAGGAGTCCGAGGCCCTGTGGCCGGAGAACCCGCACGGCCAGGCCGGCGAAGAAACGGATACGGCGCAAGAGTACGAACCGAGCGATAACGCGGATCAGGAGAATGCACCCCATGCCACCGACGGCACGGTTGAGGATCACGGAACCGGCGAACCGAAGGGACGAAACGGCGGGGCATAACCCCCGGCCGCTGCGCACTTCGGCGGATAAGGCAGAAGGTTGAGCTCCGCTGTTCCGCCCAACCCGGGGCCGGCCGGGGCAACCCCGCCTGAGGGGTCATCCTCTTCGGGCAGGTCTGGGGGTGCTCCTGCGATCAACGGGCGGCGTGCCTGGATTGTTTGGGGCGTCGGCGTTTTCGCCTACATGGTCGCCGTCACCCAGCGGACTACTTTTGGCGTGGCAGGCATCGAAGCCACGGATCGGTTTTCGGCGACCGCATCGGTCCTGTCCGTCTTCACCGTGGTGCAGCTGCTGGTCTATGCCGGGCTGCAGATTCCCGTCGGTGTCCTCGTGGACCGCTTCGGTCCGAGGCTGCTGATTGCCGGCGGTGCGGCGCTGATGCTGGCCGGTCAGTTCCAGCTGGCCACGGCCGAATCGGTCGGCGCCGGCATTCTGGGACGTTCCCTGGTGGGAGCCGGGGATGCATTGACCTTTATCTCGGTGCTGCGTCTGCTGCCCGCCTGGTTTTCCGGGCGGCGAATTCCGGTCCTGACCCAGTACACGGGCGTGGTGGGGCAGCTGGGGCAGATTGCCAGTGCCATTCCGTTCGCCTTTGTGCTGCACCGTTTCGGTTGGAGCACCGCGTTTATCGCTGCTGCCTCCCTTTCCCTGCTTGCCCTGGTCCTCACCCTTGCCTGCGTGCGCAACCGGCCGGAGGGCGGCGAGGCACCGGTACCCCTGCCGCTGCGCCAGACCGGGACAAGCCTCTCGGAAGCCTTCGCCCAGCCCGGAACCAGGCTGGGTATGTGGACCCACTACACCGTCCAGTTCCCCGGCACGGTGTTTGTGCTGATGTGGGGATTCCCGTATCTGGTCAGTGCCGAAGGGGTAACCCCCGCAGTTGCGTCGTCGCTGATGACCCTGTTCGTGGTGGTAGCCATTCTCTGCGGTCCCTGGATGGGTTCCTGGGTGGGGCGCCACCCGCTGCGCCGTTCCACCATGGTGCTGATAATTGCCGCGTCCATGGCCGCCGGCTGGGCTGCCGTGCTGCTGTATCCCGGACCTGCGCCCCTGTGGCTGCTGGTCCTGCTGGTGATGCTGCTCGCCGTCGGCGGCCCGGGCTCCATGATCGGATTCGATTTTGCCCGGACCTACAACCCCAGCCACCGGCTGGGTACCGCCACGGGCATTGTGAACATTGGCGGTTTCGTTGCCTCGCTGGTGAGCATGTACCTGATTGGACTGGTGCTCGATGTGCTCAATAACGACGGTTTCTCCGACGGCAACCTCTACGCGCTGGATTCATTCCGGATTGCGCTGACCGTTCAGTTCGCTGTGATGGCCGTGGGGGTTGCGGGCATCCTGCGGACCCGCAAAGCAATCCGGCTGCGCCTTGCCGAGAACGGGGCTCCGCTGCCGCCGCTCCGGGCAGCATTGGCGCGGGAACGCCAGCGCCGCAAGGACGAACGCAGCGGCCCCGCCGGCCGCGGGTAGCCCGGGACCCGGCCGGGAAACACCAGGACGGGTCCGGACATCCGGGCATCCGGGCGCCGGAGGGTCTGGGCGCCGGCGGGTCTGCCCGGCTCGCCCGGTCATCCGGGGACGGTGCGCGGGGTCTGCCGGCCTGACCCGGCCTCCACAGGGCAGGTGAGGGGGCTGCTCCGCCGCACGAATGCACAGATAGGCGAACGGTGCGGCCCGCTGCCGGTGCAGCGGGAAAACTTGGGCTCATGAGCACAGAACCTGCAGACGGCACCGCGGAGAATCCCTACCGCGTCAGTGATCCGGCGGATATTCTCAGTCTGATTCCGCACACCCTGGGCTTTGAACCCCGGGAGTCGCTGGTGCTGTTGGCATTGTGCAGCGGCCGCCTCGGAGCCACTCTTCGGCTGGATCTGCCACCCGTGCGGGCAGCGTCGAAAGCCGGCGCCAACGCGGCCTACGCCGCTGCCGCTGCCCGGTTCCTGGCCGCGGACACCCGTGCAGACGGCGCCCTGCTTGTGCTCTATACCGGCGCGCCGTGGACAGAGCCGGCCCGGCCGCCGTTCCTCGCCCTGATTCGCAGGCTGGAAAAGGAACTGGCCGCGGTGTCGCTCCCGGTGCAGGACGGATGGATGGTCGGACCGGAATACTGGCGGGACTATTTCTGCACCCGCCCGGGCTGCTGCCCCTGGCCGGGAATGCCGCGTTCGCAGATCACGGACAGCACCCTGAACACCGAACTGGTTTACCGGGGCAGCGCCTTTGCCCCCTCGCTGGAGCAGGCGGTTGGTTCCTCCCGTGCCCGGCCGTGGAGCCGGCGGCAGGAAGTGGCGGACGCACAGGCACGCTTCGCAAAACTGTTCGGGGACCGCTGGTGTGAACGGGATCAGTTCGGCGGCACCCTGCGGCTGTGGGCCGCATGTTTTTCTCCGGATCTGCCGGATTCCGGGCAGGATCTGGCCGGCGGAAACCCGGGGCTGCGGGAGGCGCCGGAGACAGCAGGTTTTCTGTTGGCGAGCCTTCAGGACCGGGGAATCCGCGATTCGGTGCTGGTGCTGGCGGCAGTCGGCCTGGAAACAGCCCTGGCGGGAGCCGCAGCCCACGGACTGCTCCGCGGCCAGGGCAGCCCGGCAGTGTTTCCCCGGGATGCCCTTGGTCTCGGCGCGGGGTGCGACGGCACACCGGACGCGACAGCCTTATCCGGAGCAGGGGAGCCGCCCGGATCCGGCGTCGCAGGGACGGGGGCAAGGACCGGACGGGCCAGGACTGGCCGGGCAAG
>NZ_JBNHFW010000037.1:0-28290 GCF_059090685.1 Arthrobacter sp. Y3225209 | reverse complement strand
CGGACTCCGGCGCCGCGGAGTTGGGCACGGGCCTGGACTCGCTCGCCTCCGGAGCCGGGGACCTGGTGACCGGGCAGGAACAGTTGGCGTCCGGTGCGGATGCCCTCGCTGCGGGGTCAGCTGACCTGTCCGCCGGCGCGGACCAGCTGTCCTCCGGTGCCGGCGAGCTCTCCGGCGGCCTTGGCCAGTTGTCCGACTCCACCGCGCAACTGCCGCAGCAGACCCGGGCCCTGGCCGACGGCGCACGGCAGGTGGCCGATGGAACGGCCACTTTGAACACCACAGTTGCCGAGACCGCCAGGGCTGCCCGGCAGAACGTTACCGACGCCGTCGCCCGGCTGGTGGGCAGCGGCGTCCTGACGCCGGCACAGGCTGCGGCGCTTCAACAGGAGCTGGCCGGCACCCAGACCGGCACGGACGGGCTGGAACAGCTGCAGGCCCTGGCCGACGGCGCCGCAGAGGTTGCCGCCGGAGCGGAGTCCCTGGCCTCCGCCACGCCCGCACTGACGCAGGGCATAGGTGCCGCCAACGACGGCGCCTCCCGGCTTGCCGCCGGCGCTGCGGATCTCTCCGCCGGTGCCGGCGAGCTTTCCGAGGGCGCCGGCACCCTGGCCGCGGGCGAGCAGCGGGCGCTGGAGGGTTCCCGGCAGCTGGCCGCCGGGGCGGATTCGGCTGCGGCCGGTGCCTCGACCTTGCGGGACGGACTCGGCGAACTGAAGGAAGGATCCGGGGAACTGGCCGGGCGGCTGGCCGAGGGCGCAGGCAGTGTCCCCAACCCGAATGAGGAGGAGAAGGCCACTGCCTCGGCAGTGATCGCGGACCCGCTGACCGTCAGCACGGTGGACCAGGCTGAGGCCGGAACCTACGGTGCCGGCCTGGCGCCCTACTTCCTGACCCTGGCCATGTGGGTGGGCATTTTTATGCTGGCGCAGGCCATGCGGCCCATCAGCCGCCGGGCCCTTGCCTCCAATGCTCCGCCCTGGAAGATCGCGCTGGGCGGCTGGCTGCCGTTCCTGGCCGTCTCACTGGTGCAGGCCACCGTTCTGTACGCTGCCGTGCGCTTCGGTCTGGGGCTTGATCCGGCCCATCCGGTGCTCGCCTGGGTGCTGCTGCTGATGGCCGCCATGGCCTTCTCGGCGCTGATCCAGGGCATCGTGGCCCTGCTGGGCTCGGTGGGCAAGTTTGTGGTGCTCATCCTGCTGGTGCTGCAGCTGGTTTCCTCCGGCGGCACCTTCCCCTGGCAGACCATCCCGGAACCGCTGCATGTGGCACACAACGTGCTGCCAATGGGACACATGGTGAACGGGCTGCGGCAGCTGCTCTACGGCGGGGACCTGGGGCAGGTGGGCACCGTTGCAGCGGGGCTGCTGCTCTACACCGCCCTGGGGCTGGTGCTGTCCCTGGCCGCGGCGAAGCGGCACCGGCTGTGGACGCTCAAGACTTTGCAGCCGGAAATCGATATTTAGCGCTTAACCGGGGGGCTCAGCCCCGGCGCACCACAAAGTCGGTAATCCGGGCGTCGCGGCCGTCCAGTTCCGCCCACGGCAGCGCGTGTTCCATCACGGTGAGGCCCGACGTCGGATAGCGCGTGGCCATCTCCATCACGGCTTCTTCATCCGAGTCAGGGGAGGCAAGGCGCATGGCCAGTTCCTGCACGCCGGGCAGGTGCGCGATCACCAGCAGGCTGGTCACGGTTTCCGGGACGTGGTTGATGAGGCTGAGGATGCGTTCGGGGGAGGCTGCGTAGAGCCGGTCTTCCAGCTTGGCGGTGGGCGCCTTGTCACCGAGTTCCTTGCAGACCCAGGTGCAGGTCTGCCGTGCCCGCAGTGCCGAGGAACAGAGGATGAAGTCCGGGATGCTGCCGTGCTCACGCATCCACTCACCCGCCAGCGGTGCATCCCGGTGTCCCCGGCCGGAGAGCGGGCGCTCGTGGTCTGCAACATCGCGCGGCCAGTCAGCCTTCGCGTGACGCAGGAGTTGGAGTTTTTTGAGATGGTGGCCGGTCATTTGCCAAGTCTAGCTGCGGACGGAACCCCCGTTCCGTCCGCTGACCGGCCACGCCTCCTGCGCCTAGATGCTGTATTCCGGTGCAGCCCAGACAACAACCTCGGGGTGCTCGTAGAAGCGGTAGCCCTGCCCGCGGACCGTGCGGACGGTGTTGGCCAGGCGGCCCAGCTTGGACCGCAGGCGCCGGATGTGGACGTCGATGGTGCGCTCGTTCGGCACTTCCTCGGCATTGCGCCACAGGCCCGCGAGCAGCTCTTCCCGGCCCACTGTCCTGCTGGCGTTCTCCACCAGGTAGTTCAGCAGCTCGAATTCCTTGAACGTGAGGTTCAGGGTGTCCCCGTCGAGGTGGACTTCCCGCCGTGAGAGGTCAATCAGGACGCCGGACGGGCGCGTTGCCGGCGGAACCTGCGGTGCCGGTACAGGCTGGGCCGCAGGCTGGCGGCGGGCCACCGTGGGATCCCCCAGCGCCTGGCGGACCACCTCGATGTCCGTGCCGGTGGCGCTGGCCGGAGCAAGGGCAACCGCGGCGTGGCTCTGGGCGCCGGGGACCAGGGTCTGGACGTGGGCCCGGATCTCCTGCGCCAGTTTTGTGAGGGACGTGCCGTGCGCGGCAGCGGTGTCCTCATCAAGGCCCACATAAATAACAAACCCGCGGGCAGACGTGTCAGTGCTGACAGACTGCGGACCGGGAATCCCGTTGGGTGTCACCACCGGCATGGGCGCGGTGACGGGGTTGGCATCCTGTCCGGGAAAGGTGCGGAGCGGACGGGCCCCGAGGGTGGACTGGACGCTGTAGGACTGGTTTCCGAACGGCTGGACACCGTAGGAACGGTCGAAACCGCCCCCGGCGGACTGGCGCGGGGAACCTGATCCGGCGCGATTCTGCGCATTGCGCAGGGAGATGTGGACGTAACCGGATGCTACTGACATGTGGAACCTCATCGTGAATCGCCGTCATCACGGCTCGAATGCAGGGGGTGTGCCCGGTCGAGATGGCGCCTGTTATGCCCGTACTTGGGCCTGAGTCTTATCTAAGGAAGGGGGTGGCTCCAGAGATATGCATTCGACAACAGCACGTCTCCTGCGTGGCGCGGACGCCACCGGGGAAGACTGCGACTGGTGCTGTCGTGTTGGTGTTCACGCTTCGGATTATTGCATGTAACAAAGGGGGGCGCGCAAGTAACAATGTCGCTTCCGTCTCACATGGTGGACAGAATGGGTCGTTTTGTGACGTACTTCACAAAACGACATACTGAATAGCTATGCATAAATATGCATAAGGTCTAACCGAGATCGCCGTCGCACCCGTCAGGGGTTTCGCGAACGATGCATGCCTGCCAATAAAAAAGGCATCCGCACCATAAGCAGGCTTATGGAGCGGATGCCGTCAAAAAAAGAAAGTTGTCCACATACTGGACGGTCCGCGGTGCAAAGCGGGCCGCCCAGGGATGGGAGCCGGTGGCCTTAGACCACGCCGTAGAGGCGGTCTCCGGCGTCGCCGAGCCCGGGCACAATGTACGCCTTTTCATCCAGGCGCTCGTCAATGGAGGCCAGCACCACCGTGACATTGGCATCCTGCAGCTCCTCCTGGAGCACCGAGAGGCCTTCCGGGGCCGCAAGCAGGCAGATGCAGATAACCTCTGCAGCGCCGCGCTTGAACATAAACTTGATGGCTTCACGCAGGGTGCCGCCGGTAGCCAGCATGGGATCCAGAACGAAGACCTGGCGGCCGGTGAGGTCATCCGGCAGCCGCTCTGCGTAGGTGATGGCCTCAAGCGTCTCTTCATTCCGGGCCATGCCCAGGAAGCCGACTTCGGCGGTGGGAACCAGGCGGGTCATGCCTTCCAGCATGCCAAGGCCTGCGCGCAGGATGGGAACCACCAGCGGCGTGGGCTTAACCAGCCCGGTGCCTACAGCGGAGGTCACAGGTGTTTCGATGGGGACCGGCTCTACACGGACAGTCCGGGTGGCCTCATAGGCCAGGAGGGTAACCAGCTCCTCGGTCAGCTGACGGAAGACCGGTGACGGTGTGTCCTTGTCGCGGAGAACGGTGAGTTTGTGGGCAACGAGGGGGTGATCCACTACAAGTACGCGCATACCTCAAAACTACCATTCCGGCCCGTCCTTATCCGCGTTCGCCCGCGGGTATGCAGATGCGGGACGATGGTGGCATGCAGCACCTTTCCCGCACCCACGAAGCGTGGATGGACCTTGCCCTCGCCGAGGCCCGGCTGGCCCTGGACACCGGAGACGTGCCCATCGGCGCCGTCGTCCTCGGTCCTGACGGCCGGACACTGGGCACCGGGCGCAATGAGCGGGAGGCCACCGGGGATCCCACGGCGCACGCCGAGGTGCTGGCGATCCGGGCAGCGGCCGAGGCGGTAGGCGAATGGCGGCTCGCCGGCTGCACCCTGGTGGTGACCCTGGAGCCGTGCGCCATGTGCGCCGGCGCCATTGTGCTGGCCCGGGTGCCGAAGGTGGTGTTCGGCGCCTGGGATGAGAAGGCGGGCGCCTCCGGTTCCGTGTTCGACATTCTCCGCGAACGCCGCCTGAATCACTGGGTGGAAGTGTTCCCCGGCGTACGCGAGGAAGAGTCGGCCCGTCTGCTGCGCGACTTCTTCGGCTCGAAGCGAAACCCCTAGGCCTCCGTTCCACCTGCCTGCATTTATACGTAGGCTTACTAAATCCGGAACGCTACAAGCAAAGGAGTTTCCGCAATGGCATCAGAGCAGGACGGACGGGACATTGTTGTCAGCATCCTCGAGAAGGCCAAGATCGCCACGGTAACCACCGTGGACCTGCAGGGAAACCTGGTCAGCCGGCCGCTGCAGCTGCAGGAGGCAGATAAGGACGGGAACCTGTGGTTCTTCACTCCCGACCCCTCCCCCAAGGCCGACGAGGTCCGTGCGAATCCGCACGTGAACGTGGCCATCAATGACTCCAAGGGTTTCCTGTCCATCAGCGGCACCGCCACGGTGACCAAGGACCAGGAGAAGATCGAGGAACTGTGGAAGAGCTCGGTGGAAGCCTGGTTTGAGCACGGCCGCGAGGACCCGGCGGTGGCACTGTTGAAGGTGGATTCGCATACTGCCGAATACTGGGCCTCGGATGAGCCGAAGATCGCCAGCGTGTTCAAGATCGGCAAGGCGGCCGTGACCGGCGGGACGCCCGACGTCGGCAAGAACGACGTCGTCGACCTCTAGTTTCCGAGGCTTCAGCGGCGGTGGCGGGGCTGCTTTTGGGTGTTGGGCCCTGAACCCGGTAAGGTTGACGCGTTGGTGACGTGTCCGAGCGGCCGAAGGTGCAACACTCGAAATGTTGTTTGGTGTAAAAGCCAACGTGGGTTCAAATCCCACCGTCACCGCCAGTGAAGAAGGCCCCGGTTCCCTTGCAAAACAAGGGAACCGGGGCCTTCTCGCTATCCCGGGAAATTTTCAGCCGACCTCCCGTTCCATGAACCTCGGCTTCAGTTGAGAACGTTTACGCCGTCACTCATATAAACGTACACACGCTTGAACTTTCCATTTTCCAGGTAAAAGAAATTGGAGTTGGTCAGCTGTACAGCGTTTCCGTCGTTGTCAGTCAGCTCAACGACGAACTGTGAGGCGATCCTTCCGTTTTCAGTGTCGACCACGTGTCGGAAGTGAATGTGCCGCATATGTGTTCTGTAATTTTCAAACAGTTCTTCGTACATCCTCCGAACGTTTGTGTCGCGCCCTTCGTGGACAGATCGAGCGCTTTGCACGGTGGCCACCGCGTCCTCAGTGAAGCAACTCAGCACGCCTTCGATATCGTATGTATCCACAAAATTGAAATACCGCTCAACCATGTCGATCAAATAACCATAGGTCAGTCCATTGGCTTGAACGGGCAAAGTAGTCAATTCAGTCATGCCATCTCCTTCGAACGAAACCGTCCTGCTGAAAAACACAGGCAAAGTGTTGGAATGGTGCTGCCAACCTAGTCTCTTCGGATGCCGCTGGATACAGTCTGGTGAGAAATTCGCCTGGGCGTCCGTTGGAGGCACAGGATCAAAGAGTAGGAGCCCTTACTTCATCCGGCCTCAAAATGCCATGGATAGTTTTGGCGGCTTCGGCCGATCCCCTGCGCCCATCGAAAGACGACTTTCCGTGTACCTAAATACCCAGCACGTACCGCGGACACATCCCACACCGGAAGGGATGGCATTCCTATATGGCTCGGTAGACTGAGGCAACAACGCTCAAAAGGATCCACCGGCCGATGGCCCGAGATTGATCGGGCCATAGACCATGCACAGGTGGCCAGCTCGCGAAAGGTTGCACTACATGTTCACCGGAAGACTGTCTGCAGTGGTGCAGAACGAAACGGAAAACGGCGGCGCTTCTCTGCTGCTCTGGCTGGGGATTGCCGTAGTGGTTTTGGTCTTGATTTATGTGCTTGCCAAAACAGTGAAAGCCAAGGCCGGAGCCGCCACGAAACCCGGTGCCAAATTCCGGCCTTCCCTGACCGCCGAGGACGTCGAGGGCATCAGGTTCAGGCCTCCGCGGCTCAGGGAACGTGGGTACGACGTGGAGCAGGTCAGTGACCTGTTGGACCAAACGGTGCTTGAACTGCGGCGGCTGGCCGACGAGAACCTACGCCTCCAGCAGCAAAAAGCCGATCCCCTAAGCCAGCCAGTCCTGGTGGGCAGCCCGGTGATTACGCCGGATCAGGTAGTGAACCGAAAGTTCCAGACACTGAAAATTCGGCAAGGTGTTTCGCCGGCCGAAGTGGACGATTTCCTGGACCGCGTTGTGCTTGGTCTCCGTCAGTGGAACGCCGAAAATGCGAAGCTCAGGTCTGAGCTTTCAGGCAACACTCTGGGCAACGCTTCCTGATCTGGAAAACGGCCCCAGCCACGGACCGCTTTTCGCCTCCCGGCTTAGCGCCGTCCTTCACCAGAGCGTTTCGTCCTTCGTCGAGCCGCTGACTCGCGGTTTCTTCGGCAGCACTCCGGCATCGACGAACAACGATTCAGCGAATACCCAGTGAAAAACCGGGAACAACAGAACAAAAGGGACACCGAGCCACTAGACACTCATCCGCCCGCCCTTTCCTTGTCGTGCGCGTCCGGCTTTCGAGTAGAGCGCCACATGAAGAACGCACACAGCGAGGCCAGGCCCATAGCAGCACCGCATAGTTTTCGGTTGTGCTCACCCTTCGGCAATGGAACACCGAATACGCGAAGCTCAGGTCCGAGATTTCAGGCAACACTGTGGGGCCTTTTCTCGATCTCTAACTCATGCCCAAATGCCGCAGGTAATGGCAAGGTCCACCAACAGACAGTTCCCCTATCCGCCTGCCTCGGGGAGGCAGGCGGATAGACCTCGGTTGAGTCAGTCGACTTTTTCGTAGGAAGAGACCACCGGCTTCATACCTATGACGTCAAAGAAACCCATCAAGGTGCGCGTCGCTTGGCCCAGTTCGAACTCGAACCTACCTCCCTGCGCCAGCTCGGAAGCCATCTCATCGTTGGCCGCCTGGCCAGATGTATGAATCAAGGTCAACGTCCCGCAGTCCGACGTCCTGATGATTAGCTCCGGCCTCGATCCGACATTACGACCGGCACCACTGTAGGTGCCTCCCTCAGCATCCGTGACAGTGCATTCCATCCGAACCCGGTGGTCGTCGTCATAGGAGTTAATAACGAACGGTCCAACCGTCAGCGCTAGGAAGAGCACCGCAAAGGTGGGCAAAATTCCCCAAAAGGCCAAATTACTCTTCCAAGACCGTGACGGCTTCTTCGGCGGATCCGCTGAGATGTTGCCCTCGGCTTGTGGGTTCAATTCATCCTCCTCTCCTTTACCCAATTAAATCTGTTCCTCCTAGATACTAATTTGGTAACTCATGGTGCTGAACGATGGGCCCACCGGAGCCGTTTAGTCCGCCGCTGATAATGGCCGGAACTAGATCTTCCGAGCTGGGGATGCCCCCTGCATCAATCGTCTCCTCAATCACCGCCTGGGTAACCCCGGCTACGCGACCCACCGCGTCCTCCACTATCGGTGCCCAAGGTGAAGTAGGAGCCACATGAGCGTTGGCCCCTGGCGGCAGGGGCGGAATCGGCAATCTTGCGGTGGCCACTTCAGAGAGCTTGCCGCTGCCGTAGCCGAACCCTGCATTGACTACGAAGCCCACTCCTCCCGCCTGGATATATCCCCCCGCGGTTCTCTCCCCATCGGGGGTGTTGAGTCTGTAGTCAGCAACGCCGGATGTAGCCCCGGAGACTCCCGCTGAGAGCACACCACGCACCGTACTGCTGGTGGCCTTACGGATAGCGGTTTGCACCGCCTGACTTGCCCCCGATGCCGAGGCTGTCCGAGCCGCTGCCACCGCGCCTTTGGTCAGAGCCCCTGCTGCCACACCACCGGCGAGGCCGCCAAGGCCGCCGACCAGAGCGTCTTTGCCGGCCTGGGCCCAGTCCACTGTCCCGTTCTGGGCCTTCGACGTTGCTATCGACATGCCTCCGCTGATCAATGCACCGGATGCGGCACCAATCAGCGCCACGCCCACCGGACCACCAACACCGGTAAACATAAGGGCTACGCCCAGTGCGACGGCAGCACCTGCCGCCACATATTCCCAGTGACTCCCCAGCGACTTCTGGAAGTCCGCCAATTCAGCATCCGTCAGCGGGCTCAGACCCGTTGGGTCGCTGGCGTTCAGCGGGTTGTTGCCCGCATAGGAATAGGGGTTGCCGTCCCATCCGGCGCCGAGCACCGGGGCCAGCGGGTCAGTGGACAGGAAACCGCGGGCAGCCGGGTCATATGCCCGGGCGCCCAGCCACTCGAGCCCCGCGATGTCCAAGCCTCCGTCGGCTGTCAGACCGATCCCGGCCGGCAGTCCGCCTGCCATCCCGGACAACCCCGAGCCACTGCCGGAAACCATTCCCGGCCCCGGGATAACCGAGGCGCCCAGAACAGCCCACGGATCGGCCTGGTCCGTGGCTCGGGCAGCACGCCATCCCGGCGCCAGCCACCCTTCCCCCATTCCGGTAACCCCTCCGGGCAGGGTCAGGACCTGTTCCGAGCCGAACCCGGCCAAGGCCGGTATTGAGCTGGCACTGTCCCACCACACCGGGCAGCCATCCACGGAGGACAGCTCACCCAAGGCGTCCACCCACACCTCATGCCGGCGCGTTTCCGTACCGTCCGGGGTGCGGTCCAGCGCGACCTGCAGGTAACCCGTGGGGCCCCAGGCGTACTCGGTCCATGACCCGTCCGGACCGATGAGCCGGGAACGGCGTCCCAGGCCGTCATGGACGTACTCCGTCCGACTGCCGTCCTGATTCGTGACAGCTGTCAGTTGGCCTGCGGCATCGTAGTTGTAGTTTCGGGGACCGTCTGGGGTCATTTCCCGCACCAACCGCCCACCGGCGTCATATTCCCACTCGAAGACGGACGTTGCAGAACTGCCCGTGGTTGCTGCGGCAACCAGCTGGCCGGCATTGTCATACCCGTATCGGGTGACGGCCCCGGCACGGGTCAGTCCGGTGATCCTGCCGTCCCCGTCCCTACCGATCAGTGTGGTTTCGGAGGGACTGTCGGTCTCTGCCCGGTCGGTGCGGGTGTGCTCCGCGATGTAGCCGTTCCGGTATTCCCATTCCTGGACCAGCTCCCCGGCCGTGGCCCCGGTCAGGCGTCCGGCCGGATCATAGGCGAACACAGCTTCACCCAGGCGGGGGTTGCGCACGGTTGTCACCCGGCCGACGGCGTCCCGAAGGTAGGTGGTAGTGGTTCCGGCAGCGTCGGTGAACGATGTGCGGTTACCATCCGCGTCATAGTTCCAGGACAGCCCCTGCCCACCGCGGGTGCGTGAGACCAGTTGGCCCCGCCGGTTGAAGCCGAGTTCATGCTCCACCGTCAGCCCGTCCGCGCCGGTGTAGTCGGTAACCACCACACGCCGGTTCAACCCGTCACGATGAGCGCTGGCCAGGAGTTTTCCGTTGTAGGACGTGCTCTCTTCCCGCCCGGCAGCGTCATATACCCAGGTGGTGGTGTTGCCGTCAGGGTCGGTCTGGGAGAGCTGGCGCCCGGCCGGATCGTAGGTCGCCGTGGTGACACGTCCCAGCGGATCGCTGACCGACTCGACTTTGTCGGTTTCCGTGTAGGTGCGGGTGGTCACTCCGCCCAGCGGGTCAGTGACCCGGACCAGCCGGCCGCGGAGGTCGTACTCGAACCGGGTCCGACCGCCCACACCGTTAACCGTTTCAACCAGTTCTCCGGCCGCGTTGTACCTGAACCGGCGGGTGCCGTACCAGGAATCCTGGGAGAAGTTCAGCCGTCCCGCCTTGTCATACCCGTAGCGGGCATTGCCCTGACCGGGGGTCAACCGCAGAACCAGCCTGCCGCAGAGGTCGTACTCAAAGGTCTCAGCTTCGCCGGTGGGCAGGATCCGGGCAGCCACCCGCTGGTCCGCGTCGTAGACCAGTTCAGTGACCGCGCCCAGGGGGTCGACGGTCTTCCAGGGACGCCCACAGATGTCGTATTCGTACCGGGTCACCGCTCCGGACGGCGAAGTCACGGAGATGATCTTCCCGGAGACATCACGGCCCAGGCGGGTCAGTCCGCCTTCGCCGTCCACCAGTTCCACCGGGTTGCCGGCGGCGTCGTACGTGACCAGCTTCGCGGAACCGTCTTCGGCTTCCTCCCGGATGGGGCGCCCGTACGCATCAAAGCTGTAGCCGGAAGTAGCGAAGGCGCTGGAGACGCTGGACCTGCCTCCTTTCCGGTCCGTGCGTGCCTCTGCACGGACACCGGTCGGGTCGACGACGGCGGTGAGGTGCCCGATCCTGTCATACTCGCGCACCCAGTCATGGCCATCGGGGTCGGTGACGCCGGTCAGGCGGGACAGGGAGTCGTGCGTAAAGCCCCAGCGGGCACCATCGGGCAGGATCGCCGCGGTCACGTTGCCGAGCTCGTCAAACACCCGCTCGTTGGTCCGGCCCAGCGGGTCGATGGTGCGCACCAGTTCGCCGTTGGCAGCGTACTGCAGCTCGGTCCGGCCCCCGTCGGGGGCGATGGACGCGGTGATCCGACCGGCGGCATCGTGTTCAAAGGTCCAGACTGCGCCGTCGGCGTCCTCGCGCCGGACCAGCAGCCCGGCAGCGTTGTAGGCGAACCGTGTCGCGGCCCCGGACGGCATGACGGATTCCAGCGGGCGGCCGGCCGCATCACGGAGGATCCTTGCGGTCTCTCCGAGTGCGTTGCGCGTGGCAACCAGGTCCCCATACGCGTCGTGCTCAAAGGCGACCGTGACTCCGACCGGATCGGTGATCCTGGTCAGCAGACCGCGCTCCCATGTGAGTTCGGTCCGCCCGCCGAGCGGATCGAGGATCACAGCCGGATCCCGGGTCAGGTCATCGGCGTATTCATAGGTGACAACGGATCCGGATTCGGTCACCAGCGTAGTGATCCGGTCCTGCTCGTCCCACCCGTAGGTCAGGTCCGCGCCTTCAGGAGTCACAGTGCGGATCCGGCGGCCGCGGTCGTCATAGGCGTGCACGGTGACGGACCCGTCACGTTCAGTGAGGGACACGAGATTGCCGTGCCGGTCATACGCCATGGACTGCCGCTGATCGTGTGAATCCAGCACGCCGACCAGGCGGCCCTTGGCATCGGCGATCCAGGAGTTGGACCGCGTACCGTCCTCATCCGAAACCACGGTGACCCGCCCGGGCAGGTAGGCGAAGCGGGTGCGGCGGCCATGCTGGGTCACCTGCAGGATGACGCGGCCCTGCTCGTCGTAGGTGTTTTCCGCTTCCAGCACCCCGGCGGCGGAGTAGACGGCGTCGATCAGGCCGGCCTCGTTCCACCGGTAGCTCCGGGTTCCGGTTTCCGTAGTGACGGTGACGAGCCGGCCGGCGTCGTCGTACCCGTACTCCGCCCACCGACCGTCCGAGGCACGGATTACGGCGGCACGGCCGTTGACGTAATCCACGTCGATAAAGCGGCCGCGCACATGGGACAGACGGGTTACTCGACCCGGAACTCCGGTGTCGTCAGATGAATCCTCCCGGTGCACGGAGATGGTGCGGCCCGGACCGGACCCGGCACCGAGCCAGATCCCGGCCGCGGTGTAGGCCCACCAGGAACCCTCATTATTCTTCACGAGGAGAATCTCTGCGGTGCCTTCGGGCAGGCTCAGTTCCGACCAAGGCCCAGCTGCAGCCGGCTCACGGGTCAGCCAGTAGTTCTCCCCCACCGCCCGAGCCCAGGCCTCCCCTTCGCGGGGGAAATCCACGGCTCGGCCGTCAGCCACTATCCACCGGCAGCCCTCGTCCGAGAGCACCAGCTGCTGGTCCAGGACCGAAGACCAGCCCGGGCCGAAGACGCCGGAAGACTCCTGCGGCGCTAGCGAGTTGTACATTCGGGACAGGACAAGGTTCGAGGAGGCACCGGCACAGGCCAGGTCCGTTTCCGGTTCGATGAAGTTGCCCGTGGCTGTGTTGACCGGGTCATTGGCGTACCCGGTGGTCGGCATCGCACCATAGGCCTTGGGCGGATCAATGGTCAGTCCGTCCCGCGCTATATCAATGCCGGCAGCGGCGAGTGATGCCGCCAGTGCGGCATCCGACACCACCGAGACACCGCCGTTGTTGCCGGCGGACGAGAAGGCACCGGCGACGAGGTCCGCCCAGCGGGCATCGTTCTCATTGGCCCCCAGATAGTCTTGATAGGCGCGTATAACGCCGGAGGCGTCAACAGCTCCCCACATGCACTGCTCTTTAAACTCCTCAAGGAGACGTTCCAGTGTGGTGAGGGCATTCTTCAGCTCATCGTCCAGCCTGCGTGATCCGGCGGCGAAGTTCCACAGGTTTTCGGGACGTGCGGAGGATGTTCCACCGCCATAGCCCCCGCTGCCCGGGGTCGGATCGTTTCTGACACCTACAACGGGTGCCACGGAGGAGAAAGTGGGCCCGGGAAGGGGCTCGGTGTTTGGCGGCTGCTCACCATCCACCCCGCCGTTCCACCAGTCCAGGAATTTCTCCCACCCGTTGCGGTTGCGGTAGTCCCGGACATACTCATTGTTCTCTTTGCGGCGGTTGTTTTCCTGCTCGGCGTAGAAGATCACCTCGCGGACCAGCCCTGCCACCGAACTCAGTGCGCCTGCGAGGTCTCCTGCACTTTTCGCTGCGGTGGCCGCGTTGGTCTCGAACAGCCTCGAAAAGTAACCCTGAAAGTCCGTTTTGCCTTCGGCCACCAGTGCGGTTCTGGAGCCGGACTGCCCGTATATCCTGACTGCCTCGTTATCGAACGCTGTTGCCACTTCCCTGGCCTTGGCGAAGTTGAATGGCCCGCCGCCGTAACCGGCTGGCGACTCAGGCAGCAACTTCATTTCAACAACATCAGAATCCATAATCAGTGCCCCCCACTGAACAAAAACGGAAAATAGAACAACGCATGCAGTTGCCGCCGCCCGGGAAAAACGGCCGGGAAAGGCAGCAGGAAATGAGCGTCCACGAGGGACACCATCAGAAACAGACCCGGGATTTTTCGACCGGGCCGGTGAACCGTGCAATGCCCGGGCAACCAGCCACCGCCGCAGCGGCGCCGGCTACCCGGGCATGTACACGATGAGAATTGCCAGGCGCTTAGGCGCCGCCGCCTGCGGAGAAGATGTTCTCCGAGATCTTCTGCAGCTGTGTGCGAAGCTCTTCGAGTTCCTGGCGGGCCTTATCCAGGGCGGCCTTGGTTTCCGGCCACGTGGATCCCCGGAACTGGGCGGCCAGCGGGCCGTCCCAGGTGTTCGGATCGGACAGGATCTTGCCCTGCGCATCCAATGCCGAGATCTGGTCGGTGAAACCGCCGTTGATGATGGACTGCACCTGGGTGATGGCGGACTTGGCCTGTTCTGTGGACAACACGCGTGACATAAAAATTTCCCCCTATTGAGTCACTGCTTCGACACCGGACAGATAACCGTCGGTGACCGGACGGACGGAACCCTACCAACAACTCATGAACCCGACAAGGAGCTGATAATCCGATTCGGATGTTGCGACGTCGACTGAATAACAAGTAAACAGAGTCAAAATGGTTGTTTTTTAGCAACTAGCCCTTATGATGCTCAAGGCACAGCGAACGGATGAGGGGACGATTCACCATGCCCAGACAAACTAAAACCCACCTGCCGAACCCGCAGCGTAAAACCGCACGGAGTCGCCTGCTGGGCGTGGTCCTTATATCCACGGCGCTGATCGCCACAACCTCGTGCACCCCGGAGGAGGAGCCGGAACCGGTATCCAACCCGGTCAAGCTCCTGCAGAGCGTGCACGTGGGACTGTCTCCGGCAGCCGGGGTCCAGACCATCGAGGGAACCACCATCTCGGTGGCCGCCGACGGCGCGTCCTCCGCGGAAGACACCGAGTACACCGCCGAAGAGGTGGTCGGTGAACTTCCCGTCCGTGTGGGTCTGCAATACCGTGCCGGCGAGAAATCCGGTTCCGACCTCGATGAGCTGCAGGGCCATACCGGCCCGGTGGAGATCAACCTGACGGTGGAGAACCTGACGGTCAAGCCCCAGGTCATTGAATACGACGCCGCGGGCCAGACCCGTTCCGAGACCGCTTTGGTGGGCGCTCCGCTGACCATTGCCGCCTCCACCAAGCTCGACGGCGTGCGGGTGGATGACATCACCCCCGGCTCCGCTGACGGGACGCTGGGCACCAACGGCGTCCTGAGCCGGGCAGACGACGGCGCCGCCGTCGTCCAGTGGGCCACCGTGCTGGCACCGCCGCGTTCCGGCGCAAGCACCACGCTGCGCCTCGTCGCCGACGTCAAGGACTTCCAGGTCCCCGCCATTGACGTGGCCGTCCAGCCCGGCATCAGCACCAACATGAGCGCAGAAGGTGTGCTCGCCGGAGCCTTCTCCTCCGGCGCCGGTTCCGAAATGGAGCTGCAGACCCGCACCATTTCCCTGGTATCGGACGTCAACACCGTGCTGATCAAGGCCGGTGCCACCATCACCGAAGTCCGAAAGAACCTCGAAACCACCTCCCAGACCCTGGGCGTGAAGACCGCCGGCGAGCTCCGGGACAACTCCGAGGCCCTGGCCGGAACCATGTCCGGCCTGAAGAGCCAGCTCACCTCCCTCGGCGCCGATCTGGAAACCGCAACCAAGGGCACCGAATCGGTGACCATGGCCCAGTTGCAGCAGACCGTTGCCGCGGTGGACTCCATGCTCGGCGATACCTCCGCTACGCCTCCGCCCGCGGAAATCAGCGAAGACGGCTGTGCCGCCGTCGTCACGAAACCGGAGCAGGCGGGCACCGTGTACGGCAGCATCCTGACCATGGCCTCCCAGCTGGACGCCTACGCAACGGTCAGCGCGGACTGCCGCGAACTGGTTGTCGCGGACATGCGGACCGCCATCGGGCCGGAGAAGCCGACCGCTGAGGTTTGTGCGGCCGAAGCCGAGAGCGGCGAAAAGGGCGCAGTCTCCATTACCTGCTCGCTGTACGGCTCCAATGCAACAATCTCCGCTGCCCTGATCGGTCTGGTCGAAGACGGAGACGCACTGGTGGAGGAGCTCAACCCGGAGCTTGTCACGGAAGCCATTGCAGAGCAGGAAGCTTCCGCCAAACAACTGGCAAAAGTGAGCGAAGGCCTCACCGCCCTCCAGAACCGGGCGAAGCCGAAGGATGACTACACCGCGGCGCTGAAGGGGGTCAATGACGCCATAGAAGCTGCCAAGGCATCCCTCGAGGCTTCCCGCGAGGCGTCCAAGGCCGCGAAGGACAGCATCGACGGACTACGGGGACAGCTGGAGATTATCGGAGGCACTGCAGAGGACGCCCAGTACGAACTTGGCGTCGGGGCGCCCTGGGATAAGTCAATGACGAAGCAGAACGAAGCACTCGCTGCAGAGATTTGCCGATTGGTGGACAGGAGGAACCCTGAAGACCCCGGCGAGGGCAAGCTCTCCGCCGAGCAGGCCGAGGTGCTGCGTTCCTATCTGACCGCGGTCCCGTGCAATCCCGAGGCTGCTGACGGCACACCGGTCCCGGCCCTGACGCCGCCCGCCGGTTTCTCCAACCCGCTGGACACGCGCCTATCTGAGCAGTCCACGGCCTGGGACAACGTTCTTGCCCAGGTGGACACGGAGAATGCTGACGCAGCAATCAACCAGGCGTTCGCGACCCTGGACGAGTCTTTCGATACGACCAGTGCCAAGCTGGATGCCGTCACCAAGGCGGTCAAGGCTCTCGACGGTACGGCCACCGGACGATACGACGACACCGAGGTTGGACTCAAAACCCTGGAAACGGACCTCGGAGTCGCCATCGACTCCTACACCGGAGTCAGCACCAACCTCGCAGCACTGGAAAAGCAGCAGCGTGAACTCGGGGACAACATCAAGGAAGCCCTGAAGGGCGTCCAGGAAAACACTGCAGAAGCGGTGCGGGAAGCCGTGGACGGCCAGGTGCGCGAAGTCACCGATGTTGGTGACAAGAGCACCGATTCCGTCACCACCGCCTTCAATAACTCCATCTCCGGCCTGAAATCCACGTCGGACCAGGTAGTGGGCGACGCGGGCGACACCGTGGACAAGCAGCGAGGTGAGCTGCAGGAGGAAAGCGGTGCCCTGGCCGGCGCGCTGGCCAAGAGCACCCAGGCATCCCTGGAGCGCATTGCCTCCAGCACCTCGGGCTCCACCCGCGACGTGGAGGGTGCAGACGCACTCCTCTCCTCCAGCCTCAACAAGGTGATGCTGGACCTGGGTGACCGGACCGTGAACGGATCCGGCCTGCTCGGCTCCATGACCACCAGCGCGGCCAAGGCGGATACGGCCGATTACCAGCTGGCCCTGGCCGCACAGAACGCGGAAGGGTATGCCAATATCCGTTCCCGCGACGTCGACGGGCTGTTGCTCCGCCAGGCGCAGTTCAAAGCCGCGCTCACTGCTGTTGACGAACTGCCGGCGTTCCACCTTGAGGTGCCGGCCGGCGCGTCGTCGCAGACCCTGTACACCCTGCGGATCGGCGGCGGCGAATGAGCCCCCGCACCCGCCTTATGACCCTGCTCATCGCAGGGGTGGCAGTTGTTGCCGCTGCTGTGATCGCATTGACGGTCACCTTGAACCGGCCCAAGGAAGTTCCGCAGACCGACCCGGTGGCTGCCACGGTTCCCGTGGCGCTGGACGCTGACGGCCTGGCGAAGGATTTCTCGCTGGGAATTGTCCTGACGTACGGATCCTCCGGCGAACCCGGTTCGGAATACAACGGCGCCGCACAGGGCGCCGTGGTGGCCGCCCACCGTTTCAGCCAGAGTGGCGCCGAGGTGACACTCTCGCCCATGAATGACCGGGGGACGGAAGAAGGCGCCCGCGAAGCCGTGCGCGCCCTCGCCGAAGACGGCGTCTCCGGCATTGTGGTGACCAGTACCGGCCCGCAGGCACTGGCAGCAGCCAAGGCCGCGGAGGAGCTGGGGCTGCCCGCCATCCTGCCATACGCGGAGGCTTCCGATCCCGCGGACTCCACCTGGACCACCAAGGCCTCCGGCGTTGAACTGGAAGAAGCCCTCGCCGCCGCACTGGACGGAAAGTCCCGGATATTGGTGGTCAACGACGGCGGGCCTGTTCCCTCAACGGTCCAGGCGGCTCAGGCCCTGAATCTCCAGGATTTTGAGGACGTTACGGCCCTGGCCCAGGAAGCCGCCATTCAGACCGGCAACCAGCCGCTTCCGCCGGTGGAAGGGGCCCCGGCGGACGCAGAGTCCGTCCGGATCACCAACCCGGCCGACGCCGTCGTTGTTTCTGCCGCCACACCGCAGCGGCTGGCCCGCCTGGTGCAGGCGCTGCAGGCACGGGATGTCTCCGTGCCGCTGGTCCTGCCCAATGGGGCAGATGCACCGGCCTTCGCCGCCGAACTCGCCACACTGGACGGCGCCGCCACCGGTCAGCTGATCACCCTGGCACCGGCCGGAGGCGATGGTTCAGCCCTGCAGCAGGATGCCCAGGGCCGCGGCATGTCCGCCTTCCTCTCCGCCGTGCGCCTGGCCTCCGGGGATACCAAGGTCAGGAACCTGACCGGCGATGCTCCGCTGACGGAGTCCGCGTGGGCGGCCGACACATCCAGCCATGACGCCGTCGTTGCGCTGGTCCGTGCGGCAGCGCAGGCTGAAAGCAACGAACCGGCGGAGGTGGCCGATGCGCTGCGCACCATGTCCTTCGGGCCGGGCGAGGGCCTGGCCGGACCGGCCCTGGACTTCACCAGCCCGCTGGCGCTGACCGTGACGCCGGTCCCCGTCCATGCATCCGCCCAGGATCTGGGCCTGCGCCCGGCGGACGCGAACGCTCCCCGGCTCGTCTGGGTACCCTCCCCGGCAGCCCCCTGATTCCCCGGCCCCGGCCCGTCTAACCGGACGGGGCACCATTCCTCAATGGAAGGAACGCCCCGGTGCGTTTGCTGATCGATCTGGACGAGCGCCGCTTCGAGTGCGAAGTGGCGCACGCCGCCCCGTCCACCACGCTGGCAGACCTCGTGGAGACGGCCGGCGGGCCGCGCCTTGCCCCTGACGAGGCAGTGTTCCTGAACGAGTCCGAGGTCTCCGGTTCCACCCCGGTCTCCGAACTGGTGCTGCTCGAAGGCAGCCGCATCGCCCGCACACCGTGGCCGTCCACACCGCGGGTGCGCGGGTGGAGCGTGACCCTGGCCGGCGGCAAGAGCGCCGGCAGCGTGACCAGTGTCCCGCAGGGCCGGGAAATGCTCATTGGCCGGTCGCCGCACGCGGACCTGACCCTTCCGGCCGAAAGCGCCTCCTGGGACCACTGCCGCCTGCGGCGGGAAGAGGACGGGCTGCGGGTCCTGGACAGCGGGTCCACCAACGGCACCCTGGTCAACGGCGAGCCCGTGGGTGAAGAAGGCATCCTGGTGGAAGACACCGCGACCGTCACCGCCGGCGGCACCGTTCTCCTCCTGCGACGCTCGCTGGACGAAACCCCCGCCCCGGCGCCCGGCAGCCTGCACAACCTCACTCCGGCAGCAACGGCACCGTTTAACCGTCCGCCCCGCCCGGGGCAGGCCCCCGCCGGGGACGCGTTGGTGCCGCCGACCCGCAAGGACGTACCGCCCGCCAGCAAGTTCAGCTACATTACGGTGCTGGCACCGCTGGTGATGGCGGGCGTGATGGTGGCGGTCCTGGGCGATATGCGCTTCGCCATGTTTGCCATGCTGAGCCCCGTCATGGCCGTGGGCATGTGGTTCGAGCAAAAGCGCCGGCACACCCGCGGTTTGAAGGACGAGGACGAACGCTTCACCGGGGCGATTCAGGAATTCGAGCAGCAGATCCGCACGGCTGCCGAGGCGGAGACGGCCCGCCGCCACCGGATGATCCCGGATCCCGCCACGGTGGTGCGCCGCCCCGCACTGCCTGCCACCTCCCTGTGGCAGCGCCGGGCCGACGCGGACGATTTCCTCGCCCTGCATGCCGGCACGGGTGACGTTCCGTGGAAACCCGAGGTGGACCGCGCCGCATCCTCCCGCCTGGACGAAAAGGTCAAGGAATCCCTGGCCGCCGCCCGGCTGCTCGCCGCGCCGGTTCTGGTGGACCTGACCGACGCCGGCGTGGTGGGCATTGTGGGTCCGCGCGAGGGTGCACTCGCCCTCGCGCGGTCGCTGCTGGTCCAGGCCGCGGTGCATGTGGGTCCGGCGGACCTGACCGTGGGCGTCTTCTGCGACGCCGGCCGGGCCGAGGAGTGGGAATGGGCCTCCTGGCTGCCGCATACGCGCCAGGCCGGGAGCAGCAACGGCCAGCGGTGGATGTCCTCCCACCGGGAAACCAGTGTCGCCATGCTGCGGGCGCTCAAGGACACCGTTGAGGAACTGCCCACCCCGGCCCTGCTGGTGGTGCTGGATTCCGAGGTACTCACCGAAGGGCGCGATGCCCCCGCCCGCGCCCTGCTCGGTATGGGCCGCTCCGCGCCCGGAGCGCACGTCAATCCGAAGGACCGGCCGTCGCGGGCCGCCGGGATCGTGATTGCGACGTCGGAGGAACAGCTGCCTGCCTCCTGCACCTCGATCATCAGGGTGGGGGAAGACTCGGCGGCCACACTGGATCAGCCCGAGGACCTCACCCGTGTGGAAGATGTCATCCTGGCCGGGCTCGATCACGAGGAAGCCCTGCGCTGCGCCATGCGCGTGGCGCACTTCGACGATCCGGAACTCAACGTCCCCGGCGCCTCACTGCCGCCCCTCGTCCGGCTGCCCGACCTGCTGGGCTACAGCCAGCCCGACGCCCCGGCCATCCGCCGGCTCTGGGACGCACCCACCGGAATATCCGCTCCCATCGGCACCGGCGAGGACGGGGCCCTGAGCCTGGACCTGGTCAAGGACGGCCCGCACGGGCTCGTCGGCGGCACCACCGGTTCCGGCAAGTCCGAATTCCTGCGCTCATTCGTGGCCGGCCTCGCGGCACGCAATGACCCCACCCGGCTGAACTTCATCCTGATCGACTTCAAGGGCGGTGCAGCGTTCAAGGCGTGTGAACGCCTGCCGCACACCATCGGCACCATTTCCAACCTGGACGAACAGCTCGCGGACCGCGCCCTGCAGGCCCTGGAAGCCGAAATGGAACGCCGGCAGCGGGTATTCGCAGCCGCCGGCGAAGGCATCGACAACCTTCCCGCCTACATGGCCACCAACCCGGCCGAGCCGATGCCCCGGCTGCTGCTGGTGATTGACGAGTTCGCCATGCTGGCCAAGGACTTCCCGGACGTGCTGCAGGCGCTGGTCAGCGTGGGTGCCGTGGGACGTACCCTGGGCGTGCACATGATCCTGGCGACGCAGCGGCCCGCCGGCGTCGTTAATGACGACATCCTGGCCAACACCAACCTGCGCGTGGCCCTGCGGGTGCAGAGCCGTGAAGACTCCAACAACGTCATCGGTGTCCCCGACGCCTCGGCGATCGGCCGGGCCCAGATGGGGCGTGCCTACGTGAAACTGGGCCAGGATGACATCACCCCCGTGCAGACCGCGCTGGTCACCGGACGCGCGCAGATTGGCGGCGGACCCGCGGTGGATGTCCGCGAGATCGGCCCGTTCGGCGTCCCGGTCCCGCCGCCCGCACCGCCGCGCTCCGCCGTCGCGGACGAGAATGATCTGGACCTGCTCATTGACGCCATTGTCGAGGCCAACGCCGACGCCGGGTACGCCCCGCCGCGGCCGGTCTGGCCCGAAGCCCTGGGCGAACGCGTGGAACTCGCGGGCTTCCTCCCCCAGACCGGTAACGATCCGGCCGGCACCGAACCGGGTGCAACCGAACGGGGTGAAACCGAAGGGTCCGACGACGTCGCGCCGGATGGAACGACGACGGCCACCCCCACAGACCCCGCCGTCCCGGCGGTGGGCGGAGTCGAGGGTTCCTCGGTCCTTGTCACCCTGATGGACGAACCGGAGCTGCAGCGCCAGTCCCCCTCCGGGTGGGACATGAATGCCGGAAACCTGATGCTCCTGGGCGTGGCCGGTTCCGGCACCACGACTACCCTCGCTTCCATTGCACTGACCCTGGCCAGCTCCACGGACCCGGCGGATCTGGACCTGATGATCCTGGACATGGGCTCACGGGAGCTCGAAGTGCTCAAGGACCTGCCGCACACCGTGGCCTATGTGGGCACCGGCGCCGGCGCCAAGGAGCAGCAGGCCCGCTTCCTGCGGCACCTGCACACCGAAATGGAGGCCCGCCGCGCGGATCCGAGCAGGAAGAGCCGCACCGTGGTGCTGCTGGACGGCCTGGCGTCTTTGCGTGATGAGTTCCAGGACTATGAAGGCCAACAGCTGCTGGACCTGCTGTACCGGGCGTACGCTGACGGCCCTGCCCTGGGACTGTCCTTCGCCGTCTCCACCACCCGCGCCAAGGCGGTTCCCACCGCCATGAACGAAGTGACGTTGCAGCGCTGGCTTTTCCGCCTCGCGGACACCTACGACTATTCCTCCCTCGGCATCCGCGGCAAAGCGATCCCCGCTCCCCTTCCCGGACGCTGCGTGGATCCGCGGAACACGCTCCAGATGCATGTTGCCACCCCCGCCGTCGGAATAGCAGCGGCAGTGGAACGGGTCCGGCAGATCTGGGGGAACGTGCCCGCGAAGGCTCCGGCCATCCGGCGCCTGCCCTCGGACATCACGCTGGAGGAGCTGGGCGCACGGCCGCAGTTGGAGGGCGAGCCCTGGCTGATCCCGGTAGGTATGCAGGAAGCCGATTTCTCCCCCGCCTTCCTGGAGATTTATGAGGGTGAGCACGCCCTGATTGCCGGTCCGGCCCGCTCCGGAAAGTCCACGCTGCTGCTGGCCCTGGCCGGCGCCCTGCGGGGTGCGGTCACGCCGCAGGGGCCGGCGCAGGTGTGGGGCATCTGTGACCGCCGCTCTCCACTGGCCTCCGCGGACCTGGACCGGGTCGCCGTCGGCACGGACGAAGTGCCTGCCCTGCTGGCTTCCCTCCGGCTCGAGCGCGGACCGGTGTTCCTGCTTATTGACGACGCCGAGCGGTTCGAGGACGCCGATCAGTCCATTGGCGGCGTGGTGGCCTCCGGGCAGGCCGGACTGTGTGTCATCGCGGCGGGACGCTCGGCGGATCTGCGCGGGCTGTACAGTCATTGGACCAAGACAGTGCGCAAATCCCGGCTGGGTGTCCTGCTGCAACCCGATGTAGATTACGACGGCGAGCTGCTGGGCGGCATGCTCCCGCGGAAGGCCCCCGTGGCCATCACCACCGGACGCGGGTACATCGGAATCGGCGGCAGGATGGCGCTGATCCAGTCGATCAGCGCCGGGGTCGGCTCCTAGCCCGCTCCTGCAGCGGGCCGGGGAAATGTGGCGGTGCTTGGGGAAACAGAACATCAGCGTTGGGGAGTAAGGCATGCAATTGGCACAAACGGGCCAGGCCCTGGGAGCGTCCTACCGCTTCGGCGAGCGCGTGGGCTCGGGTGCTGCCGGCGAGGTCTGGACGGTTACGTCCACCGAAGGCCGGACGTTTGCTGCCAAGATCCTGCGCCCCGAACATGCCGATGATCCCTCGCTGGTAGAGCGGTTTGTCCGTGAACGGTCGGTGCTGCTCGGACTCCAGGGGTCCAACATTGTTACCGTGCGTGACATGGTGGTGGAGGGCTCGCGCCTGGCCATCGTGATGGATTACGTGGCCGGCGGCTCCCTGCGCGAAGTAGTGAAAGACGTCGGTCCGCTCCGGCCCGCGGACGCACTTACCGTCGCCGCCGAAGTCTTCGACGCACTGGCGTCCGCCCATTCCAAAGGCATCACTCACCGTGACATCAAGCCGGACAATGTCCTGCTGGACCAGCCCTGGCCCCAGTGGTCCCCGGGCGACGTCCGGGTTTCGGACTTCGGCATTGCCGATGTGGTGGGTGAACGGATCCGCGAGACCACCGGACTGATCGGCACGCCGCAGTACATGCCGCCCGAGCTCATCAGCCGTGGGCGGTCCGGCCCGGCCGGTGACGTGTATTCCACCGGGGTTCTCCTCTACGAGCTCCTTGCCGGCCGCACGCCGTTTGCCGGTCCCGGACCGGACTTCAGCGTCGCCTACCGCCATGTGTCCTCCCGGCCGCCGCGGATCCCGGTGGATGATGAGCTCTGGGCCGTCCTGGACGGGCTGCTGTCCAAGGACCCGGTCGGCAGGCCCACCGCCCCCGAAGCCGCCGCTAAACTCCGCCGCCTCGCGCCCCGCCTGGCGGATCAGGCTCCCCTGCCACGCGGGGAGGCCCCCACCGAGTTCGACGAGATCGAACGCCCCGCCACCCTGGTCCGGGGCGCGTTTTCGGACGCGGACCTCACGGACCTGGCCTCACCTCCGGCGGAGGGCGTCAGCACCGTGGTGCCCGAACTCGGGGAAGCAGGCAATGCCACCATTGCCCGGCCCATGCCGCGCCGCGAGCTCTCCTCCCGTTCCGAGTCCGCCGCAGCCGCGGAACCCGAGGAGACGCCGTTCTGGCGAACCCGCAAGGCACTGCTTCTTGCCGGCACTGCAGTGCTCCTCCTCGTTGCAATGGTGGTTGGGTTCGTGGTCCTCGCGCCTTCCGGAAAGAAAGCCGATACCGCAGTTGCCGCCGAGCGCCTCTCCACGCAGGTGGCAGGAACCGCCATGCCTACCGGCCTGAGCATTTCCCGGAGTGCATCCTTCGAGCCGTCCAGCGGGAAGGTCCGGCTTACGCTCGCCTATGCGGCACAGAAGGCCCCCTTATCCGGTGATTTCCTTGAAGTCATTCCGGGACTGGCCGAAGCTGACGGGTGCCCCGTGGTCACCTGGGAGGGTGCTGCGGTGAGCCGGAACCAGGCCTCCATTACCGGCCTGGACGTGGAGTGCGGCTGGAAACTCTCAGATCTGGAGGTTCCGGCCGGAGGATCAGTGGAGGTTAGCGCCGAAGTGGCGGTGGCACCGGCTGACCAGCAGGCATTCGATCAGTGGCTGCGTGCCGGGGCCGAGGCCACAGCCGCAGCGGCACAGGATCCCGATGTGAAAGGCACCGCGTACCCCGCCCAGCGCCTGATGGGCGTGGAAGTACGCACCCCGGCCCGCGTGGTGACGCCCAGCCCCCTGAAAATCACTCTGCTTCCGGTATGGGCCGGCGGCGCCGACGAGCTTAACCCGCTGTACGTCAGCCCTGCCTCCGGCAGGCCCTCCCAGATGCTCACCGCGGTCACCGGCGGCGAGGAAGGCCTGCGATTCTCCGACGGATGCGGCGGGGCGCTGGCAGTGGACAGTTCCGGACTCACGGTGACGGCCCTGCAGATCACCCCGCAGTGCACGGTGCGGGCCAGCGTCGGCAACTTCACCGAGCTGCAGTCCCCCGCCTTCAGCATCACCTCGCGCGAAAGCTCGGGCGAGTAGGTTCCGCCGGCCGGATGGCGTTCCAGCCGGGGTGCGCCCGCAGGCACAAGGGGCCCGGAGGCCGCCACCTGGCCAGGTTGCGGCCTCCGGGCCCCGTCCCGCTAACTCACGACGCAGCTACTCGCGGTGCAGTTTGTCCTGAACCGTGCCAGCTACCTTTTCCACCACATTGGGAACATCGGTGGTGCCGTAGTAGCGCGCATCGGGGCGGGTGACATCCGGCATGGGCGCCGTCGTCGTCGGGCCCTCGTGGTAGCTGAACTCGCCCTTGCCATCCGGGGTGGGGCCGGAGGCCCAGGAGCCCTCGGACGCGTGCTTGCCGTCGGAGAAGTTCAGGTACTGGTAGGACACTTCACGCTCTTCCTTCTTGATCGGGAAGTTGCTCGGCACCGGCAGGAGCTCGTAGCCCTCTTCCTGCAGTTCCTTCGCAGCTGCGGTCCACTGGTTCTGGTGCATGGTGTCGCGGGCCAGCAGGAAGGAGAGCAGATCCCGCACGCCCTTGTCATCGGTCATGTGGTAGAGCCGCGCCACGGCCAGACGGCCCTGCATCTCGGCGTTGGCGTTGGCCGTGAAGTCGGCCAGCAGGTTGCCGGAAGCGGTCACGTAGCCGGCAGTCCACGGGTTGCCGTTGCTGTCCACGGGACGGGCGCCGGCACCGGCCACAATGGCGTGCTGCACATCCATGCCGCCCACCACGGCTGCGATGGTCGGGTCGGACTGGACGGCGTCGTCCGTAATCCCCAGTGGTGCCTTTTCGAGCAGCTGGGCGATCATGATGGCCAGCATTTCAACGTGGCCCATTTCTTCAGCGGCAATGCCGTAGAGAAGATCCCGGTACTTGCCGGGAAGGTGTGAATTCCAGGACTGGAAGCCGTACTGCATGGCTACGGTGATTTCCCCGTACTGGCCGCCGAGCACTTCCTGGAGTTTGCGTGCGTAGACGGCATCCGGCTTATCCGGTGTGGCCTTGAACTGAAGTTCCTGCTTATGGAAGAACACTATTCACCTCCGCAAATCTGGCCCGCATCGGATTAGGACGCCAGACGTGGCGACCAGCAGGCCGATGACAGAAAACTAGCCCAACCCATAGGTACTAAGCAAACTTACTAAAGCCCATCCGGCCATCTCCGCATCGACCGCTGGCCTTTGTAGGATGAAGCACATGGACAACAACGGATCACAGCCCACCCTTGCCCAGCTGCGCAACCGCCAGACGGAGCTGGTCCTGGCCCTGGCCAACGAGACCCGCACGGACCGGCTGCAGCAGTACAGCGACGAACTGGAGTTCCTGGTCAAGCACATTCAGGAACGCGAAGAGGCAGAGGCGGCGGGCGCCCCTGCCCCTTCAGCTGGACCGGACCGGGAGCAGGCACAGGGTGCCGGCGTTGAACAGCGCGAAGACGGGGTGGTCATCGAGCCGGGCTCCGATCTGGAAGCCGACGTCGACGCCGACGGCCGCTAGGCGGGGCGAGCCCGCCTGGGCGTCAGTCTTCCCAGAAGCGCCGGACGTCGTCGGCAATCTCTTTCGCCTGCCGCCGGCCGGCAGCCAGGGACGGTTTGCGGGTGGAGTCCAGGAGCATGTTGGTGCCGAAAGCCTGCAGCGCCTGGGCATCGGCCTCGATGAGGAATGATTTGCCATCTTTGCTAATGGTTTTCAGTGCCTGCGGCAGGGTGGGGCCAAACGGGCTCTGCGGTGCCTCCAACCCGCAGGAAATCACCAGGACTTTGTGGTGTCCGGCGGCGACGTCCGCATTGGTCCCCGAGCGCATGCCGCCATCCATGTAGACCCGGCCGTTGATGTGCACCGGTGGCCACACCGTGGGAACCGTACAGCTGGCGGTGACGGCCAGCCCCAGGTCTACGCCGGACCCTGAATCGAACACCGTGAAGCTGCCGTCCTCGGCGTCAACGGCGGTGATACCAAGGGCTTTTTCCGGCCAGGCCGGGTACGGAACCAGCATCCTGATGCTGTTCACCCAGGCCTCCTCGGTCAGCTGGGTGTCGGCCTTCAAGGCCAACCGGCCCAGCCGTGCACGGGCGGCCTTTTCCCCGCCGCCGCCCTGCCCGGCGGCGGCCATGATGTTCATAAACCGCTCACCGTCGAACGAGTCGGGCTCCCGGTAGTCCTCGGCGCCGGCCCCGTCCTCAGCGGTTTCCTGCGCGGCCACGGCGGCCGGCACCTGCCCGAACCGCAGGGCGGTGCCCACCACGGACCCCGCCGAGGTTCCCACCACCAGATCCGCCTCGTTCAGGTCCACCCCCAGATCCAGCAGTTCCGCCAGCAGTCCTATTTCCCAGGCGATGCCGGCAACTCCGCCGCCACCCAGTACCACCGCACGCGTTGAACGCATGGTCATTCCTCCTTGGCTTCCGCCGTCGAAGACAGGCCGGAGTTCCCCGGCCCTTCCTTGTTGGGCAGTGTAAGCCCCTTCACCGCCGGGCGGGACATACCGGCGGTCGGTTCCTCCGGTTACCTCCGGAGCGGGGTTCCGGGCTTCAATGGACCTATGGCATTAAGAGTTCTGATGGTGGGCCGCAAGCACGAGGACTGGGTGGTTGACGGTATTCGGCGGTACGAAAAGCGGCTGAAGAAGCCCTTCGACCTGACCTGGGTTCCCATTCCGCATTCGGCCCGCGAGGGGGATGCTGCCCGCAAGGAGGAATCCGAGCGGCTGCTGGCCAAGGCGGGCTCCGACTATGTGATCCTGCTGGATGAGCGCGGCAAGGCCATCACTTCCCCTGCCCTGGCCAAGACACTGCAGAAACCGCTGGACTCGTCCCGCAACGTCACGCTGATCATCGGCGGAGCATACGGTGTGGATCAGAGCGTGCATGACCGGGCGGACTTTGTCTGGTCCCTCTCCCCCCTGGTTTTCCCGCACCAGCTGGTCCGGCTGATCCTGGCCGAGCAGGTTTACCGGGCGCAGGAAATTGCCGGCGGCCGCCCCTATCACCACGAATAGGCACGCCTCACATCCGGCCGGACCGGGCAGCGGACCGGGGTAAACTGGGGGCAGTTTTTTTAGCAGTCCGGCTGGCCCTGCGCCGCAGCCGGCAGGAGCGGAAAGGGAGCCATGCCCCAGCGCACTGACCCCTTCCGGCTGCTGCGTGCCGCAGCCGCCACCGCAGTAATCCTGGCCCTGGCCGTGGGTGCACACACGGCAGCGGGCGGAACGCTTCCCGCGCCCGTCCTGCTGTTCGCCCTCGGCGCTTTTACGCTCGCCGGCGTCACAGCCACGGCGGGGCGCAGGTTCCGCCCGGGGCGCCTGTTCCTGGTGCTCGGTGCCGCCCAGCTTGGCCTGCACCAGGCCTTCGCACTGCTCACGCCGGCCAATCCCGTCTCCTGCACTCCCGGGCCCGGGCACGGCGGCCACCATGGCGCGGTGCTGGACTGCCTACCGGCGGCCGTACCTGCTGCGGCAGG
>NZ_JBNHFW010000036.1:0-31054 GCF_059090685.1 Arthrobacter sp. Y3225209 | reverse complement strand
GGCCCGGCTGCTGCAGGACCCGTCACTGGATTTCCTGTCGCCGGCTGTCCCTGCCCGGCCGCCACCCCGGCGCCTGCCTGCCCGTAACGCGCTGCGGCGGCGGCCAGCCCCGCACGGTAGCCCTCGTCATAGATCTGCGCCGGCGGCGGCACCCGGCGGCCCAGCAGGTCCGTGCCCCGGCCCGCCTTCACACCCACGACCCGTCCCACGAAGAAACTGGCTGTTATGGCAGCCAGGAATAGCAGGAAGACCCCCATGTCACTGCTTCCTTCCGGTTGGCGTAATTGCTGCCCATCCTAAGGTGCGGCACGCCGCCCGCAGTGGCACCCGCGCCCGCGGTTGTGTATAACGCCGCCGCTATGCGCCGCCGGGGACTCCTGTGGAGGAGAACAGGCAGCACCACAGTGCAACAACTGATTCGCACCGGCTGCGATGCGTCTCGGGCAGACCTGTTCCGGCCCGCAGACCCAACTGGTAGCGTCATCGGCGCACGAGGGTAGCGGTAACCACGCAGACGACAGAAAGGCCCTCACGGCCATGTATCTTTCGGTCCTCGGAACCCACAGCGGCATGGACACCGGCAGCATCACCGGGACGGTGCAGGTTCCCAACTCCAAATACCACGCCCACCGAGCACTAATCCTGGCGTCCCTGGCACCGGGCACCAGCCGGATTTCCGGCCTCACCGACGCACGCCACGTGCAATACACCGTGGCCATGCTCCGCCGGCTGGGCACCGGGATCGACGTGCAGGACGATACCTTCGTCGTCCACGGCGGCCCCTACCAGCCGCGCAGTGCCGCCGTGTCCGCGGGCAGTTCCGGCACCACTCTTTACTTCATGGCCGGACTTGCGTCGCTGGCCTCCCGCGACGTCGTCGTGACCGGCCAGAAGTACTTCCAGCGCCGTCCCGTCGGCGCCCTGCTGGCCGCGCTGCGCCAAATGGGGGTGGACATCTGGGCACCCAATGACTGCCCGCCGCTGCACGTCACGGCCGGCCGGCCGCACGGCGGAGAAGTGCATATCCCCGGCACCCTGTCGCAGTGGATATCCGGGCTTCTGCTGCTGGCGCCTTTTGCCCGCAGCCACACCACGGTGGTAGTTGACGGCGAGCAGAATGAGAGCAGCTACATAGAACTGACGGTAGCCATGATGCAGCGTTTCGGCCTGCAGGTGGACGTCTCCGAAGACTTTCGCCGTTTCCGGATAGCCCCGGACCAGCAGGCTGTCCCCACAGATCTGCGGATGCCGCCGGATATCGGATCCGCTGCCTTCGGTATCGCTGCGGCGGCCCTTCACCCGGCGGATGTGACGCTTGCGGGGCTCCCCGCCGTCTCTTCTGCCGGATCGGACCACCCCGAAGCGGACTTCCTGGACCTGGCAGCGGAGATGGGGGTGCCCATGGTGGCCGACGCGACAGCCGGCTCCGTCAGCATCCGCCACAGCGGACTGCAGCTGGCGCCCATCGACGTCGACTGCCGGCGGGTGCCTGACATGCTCCCGGTCCTCTCCGTGATGGCATGCCTGGCCCGGGGCCGCAGCACGTTCCGGAACATTGACCACGTGCGGATGAAGGAATCGGACCGGGTCGCTGCCATGCTGCAGTTGAATTCGATGGGGGCCAACCTTACCGTGGAGGGCTCCACGCTGATGATCCACGGCGTCTCCGGGGTCAACGGGGCGGATCTCTCCTCGTTCAACGATCACCGGGTCCTGATGTCCCTGGCGCTGGCTGCCACCGCTGCCGAGGGCCGCAGCACCCTGAGCTACCCCCACGCCTACCGCATCTCCTACCCCGAGTATCTTGCCGCCATGACCACGTTCGGGCTGCGGATGCAGGTGGAGGAGGGGGTTATCCGTCGGCCCCGCATCACCCGCCCCGTCCGCACTGCCAGGGGCAGCCGGCCGCGCACCATCACCGGTCAGGCCGGGGTGGAAGCCGCCGCGTCGGTCACCGGGCCCGAATGGGTCCGGCGGTGGTCCGCAGAACGGCCCAATGAAAGCGCAGTGATCGACGGCGGCGCCGGCACCGCCGGCCACTTGACCTGGGCGGAGCTGGACGCCCGGGCTGACAGGGTTGCAGCAGCCCTGCTGGACCTGGGGATCCGGCCGGGCGACCGCGTGGCCTTCCAGCTCCCCAACCGCAGCGAATTTGTCATCCTCGCTGTCGCTGCCCTGCGCATCGGCGCCGTCGCTGCCCCCATTATGCCGATTTTCCGCGAACGCGAGGTGGCCCTGGCCCTGCACCGCGCCCGTGCCCGCCTGTTCGTGACGGTAGAGGAGTTCCGCGGCCGCCGCCCCGCCGAAGAACTCGCCGGGCTGCTGCAGCGTGTGGGCGGGACTGACCCGGGAACAGCAGCCACCGTTGAACGGGTCCTGGTAGTGCGGGATACCCCCTCCCCCCGGCCCCTTCCCCGGGTGACCGGCGGCCCGGAGTTCGCTGACTGGACGGACACTCTGGAACGTGCACGGCCGGACCACCGGGTGCTGGCGCAATATGCACCGGCGGCCAGGGACGCCGCGCAGCTTCTGTTCACCTCCGGCACGTCCGGTGAGCCTAAGGGTGTTGTGCACCGCCATTCCACGCTCAGCCGGGCCGCCGCCATGGAAGTGACCCATCTGGGCCTGACCAGTGATGATGCCGTCTTCATCCCCTCCCCCCTAGCCCACCAGACCGGCTTCCTGTACGGCATGTGGCTTTCCTTTGTCCTGGGCTGCCCGCAGGTCCTGCAACCCGTCTGGGATGCAGAGCGCGCCCTGGCGCTGATGAGCGGCTGGCGGGCCACGTTTGTCCAGGCTGCCACCCCGTTCCTCTCGGATCTGGTCCGGGCGGTGGACACGGGTGCGCCGGCACCCTCCAGTCTGCGGATCTTCGTGAACACGGGCGCTGCCGTTCCCCGGCATCTGGCTGAGCGTGCCACCCGCGTCCTCGGTGCCCGGATTTGCGGCGCCTTCGGCACCACGGAAACCTGCCTTGGCACCCTGGCTTCCCCGCGGGACGAACCGGTGAAGGTGTGGGGCACCGACGGACGCGCACTGGCGGGGGTGCAGACACGGATTGTCGACGACGACGGGAGGCTCCTTCCTGACGGGGTCGAAGGCAACTTCGAGCTGGACAGCCCGACTGTCTTCGAGGGCTACCTTGACCGCCCCGACCTGACCAAGGAAGTCTTTACCGAAGACGGCTGGTACCGCACCGGCGACACCGGCGTCATCGATGCGGACGGATTTCTGCACATCACCGGCAGGGTCCGGGACATCATCAACCGCGGAGGGGAGAAAATCCCGGTGGCTGAGATTGAGCAGTTGCTGTACCGGCATCCCGCCGTAGCTGACGTGGCACTCGCGGCCATGCCGGATGACCGGCTGGGTGAGCGGGCCTGCGCCTTTGTGGTTCCGGCGCCGGGAAACCGGCCCCGGCTGACGGACCTCACCGCGTTTCTGGACGGACACCAGGTGTCCAAGCACTATTGGCCCGAGCACCTTCACCTGCTGGAAGATATTCCGCGCAACGCGGTGGGCAAGGTGCAGAAGTTTCTGCTGCGCGAAATGGCACGCAGTTTCACCGGCGGTGACAGTGTCTCTTCCGCTTTACCCTCCCCGGATCGGAGCAGCTTGTGAGCGTCACCGGCATCACCGCAGACGGCAGGGGCAGCAGCGTTCCCGACACCCGGTACCGTGAGCTGCTTTCAGCCGTCACGTCCTGGGTGGAGGGGCCCGGCGAGGAGTGGGCCGGACGCATTGAGGCCACCGGGCAAGTTCCTGACTCGCTGTGGAAGGAGCTGCGCGAGGCAGGTTTCCTCTCCCTCGCAGCGCCCGTGGAACTGGGCGGACAAGGGCTGAGCTTTGTGCAGTGGATGGGGCTGATGGAGGTTTTCTCCCGTTCCCACGCCTCCGTGCGCATGATCGTGCACGTGGTCAACGGCACCTGGCGTGCCATGAACCCGCACGCGGATGAACAGCAGCGGGAAAAGTTTGTCCGGCCCTCTGTTGCGGGCGAGCTGATCGTTGCCTTCACACTGACGGAACCGGGCAACGGCACCGGCGCCGACATCACCTCCAGCGTCCGGCGGGACGGGGACACCTACTACCTGACCGGACGCAAACACCTGATTACCTTCGGCGTACGCTGCGACTACTGGCTGTTGTTCGCCCGGATTGAGGGCAGCTCCGGCAGCGACGGCACGGTGGCGCTGCTGGTGGACAGGCATGCCCCCGGTGTGGTTGTTGAGAACACCTCCGAGACGCTCGGGGTGCACGGAACGGACCATGCCTCACTGACCTTCACGGACACACCTGTTCCGGTGTCGCACCGGCTGGGCGCCGAAGGGGACGGGCTGGCGGTCGCGTTGGGCGGCTTCCTGACCCCGAGCCGGATTTCGGTGGCCATGAGCTGCGTTGGCCTGGCCGGGCGGGCGCAGCAACTGGCCGTGGCGTACGCCTTGGAGCGCACCACGTTCGGCAAGCCGCTGGCTTCGCGGCAGGCCATCGCCTTTTCGCTGGCCGAGAATGAAGCCGATATTGCTGCGGCCCGCGCTCTGACTCTGCAGGCAGCGGAAGACTGGCAGAAGGGCTCGGACGCCGCCCCGGCGCTCTCTTCCATGGCCAAGCTGACCGCAGTGGACATGCTCACCCGTGTCACCGACAAGGCGTTGCAGGTCCACGGCGGCATTGGCTACTGGAAAAGCATGCCCATTGAACGGGTGTACCGGGACGCGCGTGCCCAGCGCTTCGAAGAGGGCACCAACGAGATCCAAAAGACGGTCATAGCCCGCGATCTTTTCCGCCGGGCGTCGGCTGGTGCAGCTGAAGCTGCCGCCGCAGCGGATGTCCCGGACCCGGCAGCGGCACCGGAATCACTCGGCTGACGGTCAGGCGCCCACCGATGCCGGACAGGGTCTTCACACCCGTTTCCCTGGGCCCGCTGCGGCTGGCCCACCGGATCATGATGGGCTCCATGCACCTGAACCGGGAGGACGATCCGCAGGCGCTGGCCGCCTTCTACCGGGAACGGGCTGCCGGAGGCGCAGCGCTGATAGTCACCGGCGGGGCGGCGGTCAGCCGTACCGGGGCAGCCGGCCCTAACTACCTGCTGATAAACGAACCGGAAGCCGCTGCCGTCCTCTCCCCCACTTTGGAGGCCGTGCACGGTGCCGGCGGGAAGATCGCCCTCCAGCTCTTCCACGCAGGCCGGTACGCCTTCGAGTCCAGCTACGGACTCCGCCCTGCCGCCCCGTCGGAGGTCTACTCAGGCTTCTCCCGCGCCGTGCCGGCCGCCATGACCCAGCAGCAGATTGAGGCCGTTCTCGCCGACTTCGCTGCGGGAGCTGCCCAAGCGCAGTCGCTGGGCTTCGACGCCGTGGAAATCATGGGCTCGGAGGGTTACCTGATCAATCAGTTCGCCTCACCGCTCACCAACCTTCGCACGGACGGGTGGGGCGGTGACCCGCAGCGTCGGCAGTCGTTCCCGTTGGCGGTTCTTGCAGCGGTACGCGGTGCCGTCGGTCCCGCATATCCGGTCATTTACCGCACGTCCGGGGCTGATTTCGTGGCCGGGTCCAGCACCCTGGAGGAATCCCGTGCCCTCGCGGTTGCCCTGGCAGCGGCCGGCGCGGACGCCCTGAACATCGGGATCGGCTGGCACGAGTCACGCGTGCCCTCCGTCCAGGCGCTTGTCCCGCACGGGCACTGGATGGGTATTGCCGGCAGCATCCGTGCCGCCCTTGCCGGGGCCGGCGTGCAGGTACCGGTGATCGGCAGCAACCGGATCAACTCGCTGCATCTGGCCGAACAGGCCCTTGCCGCCGGCCAGGCCGATGTGGTCTCCATGGCCCGTCCCTTCCTCGCGGATCCGGAGATTGTGGCCAAGACCCGGCGCGGGCAGGCGGAACTGGTGAACACCTGCATCGCTTGTAACGAGGCCTGCATAGACCGCTCGCTCGGCACGGAACCGGTCTCCTGCCTGGTGAATCCGCGGGCCGGCCGTGAGCTCGCGTTCCCGCTGGTCCGTTCCGTTCCCGCACCCGACCTGCACGTCGCCGTCGTCGGCGCAGGACCGGCGGGCCTGCAGGCGGCAGCCACGCTGGCGCAGGCCGGGGTGCCCGTGGACCTTTATGAGGAGAGCGACGGAATCGGCGGCCAGTTCCGTCTGGCCGGAACCGTGCCGGGAAAGGAAGATTTCCTGCAAACCATCAGGTACTTCCGCAACGAGCTTCCGCGGTTGGGCGTCCGGATCCGGCCCTGCGAATCCCCCGGGGCGGAGGCGTTATCCGGTTATGCCCACGTAATCCTTGCTACGGGTGTCCGTCCCCGGCCGGTGCCGTTGCCCCGCACCGGCCGGCTGCCCGTCCGGGACTACCGCGAGGCATTTGCCGCGCCCGCAGACCTGGGCCGCCGGGTGGTGGTCATCGGAGCCGGAGGAATAGCCGTGGACCTGGCCCGCCTGCTCACGGGGACCCCTGGAGGGCCGGCCGACGTGACCCTCCTCCGGCGCGGACACCGGATCGGAGAGGGAATCGGACCGTCCACGCGCTGGGCCGTACTGCAGGAGCTCGCCGCTGCCGGGGTGCGCACCCTTCCCGGAACAACGCCCCTGGAAGTCACTCCTGAGGGACTGCTCGTGGCCACCGCGCAAGAAACCGTGCTGCTGCCGGCGGACACCGTGCTGCTGGCAGCCGGGCAGGTGCCGCACAATCCCCTCCACTCCGCCCTGCTGCACCAACGGATTCCCTGCACCGTCATTGGCGGAGCACTGGACGCCTCCGGCCTGAACGCCGTGCGCGCCTTTGATCAGGGACTGGAAACGGGCTCACTGCTGGCCAGGGAGCTGCAGCAGCCTTCCGGGGTTAAACGCAGCAGGACCCCGCTGCCGTAGCAACGGGGTCCTGCTAAGAACCGAAGAGGTTCAGGCTAGAACATCAAATTACTTGATGATCTTGGTGACGCGGCCTGATCCAACGGTGCGGCCGCCTTCGCGGATAGCGAAGCCGAGGCCCTCTTCCATAGCGATGGGCTGGATGAGCTCAACGGTCATCTCAGTGTTATCGCCGGGCATAACCATTTCAGTGCCCTCGGGGAGGGTGATGACGCCGGTTACGTCCGTGGTACGGAAGTAGAACTGCGGGCGGTAGTTCGAGTAGAACGGGTTGTGGCGTCCGCCTTCATCCTTGGACAGGATGTAGACGTTGGCTTCGAAGTCGGTGTGCGGGGTGATGGAACCCGGCTTCACGACAACCTGGCCACGCTCTACGTCTTCGCGCTTGATGCCGCGGAGCAGCAGGCCACAGTTCTCGCCGGCCCATGCTTCGTCAAGCTGCTTGTGGAACATCTCGATACCGGTAACCGTGGTCTTCTGGACCGGACGGATGCCGACGATCTCGACCTCGGAGTTGATGGCGAGGGTACCGCGCTCGGCGCGGCCCGTGACAACGGTTCCACGACCGGTGATCGTGAAGACGTCCTCGATCGGCATCAGGAACGGCTTGTCCTTGTCGCGAACGGGGTCCGGCACGTTTTCGTCAACGGCTTCCATCAGCTCTTCGACGGAAGCAACCCACTTGGGATCGCCTTCCAGAGCCTTCAGGCCGGAAACGCGGACGACGGGAGCGTTGTCGCCGTCGAAGTCCTGGGAGCTCAGCAGTTCGCGAACTTCCATTTCCACGAGGTCGAGCAGTTCTTCGTCGTCAACCATGTCGGACTTGTTCAGTGCGACCAGCAGGTAGGGAACGCCAACCTGGCGGGCGAGCAGAACGTGCTCGCGGGTCTGGGCCATCGGACCATCGGTAGCGGCAACCACGAGGATTGCGCCGTCCATCTGAGCTGCACCAGTGATCATGTTCTTGATGTAGTCAGCGTGGCCGGGGGCGTCAACGTGTGCGTAGTGACGCTTCTCGGTCTGGTACTCGATGTGCGAGATGTTGATGGTGATACCGCGCTGGCGCTCTTCAGGTGCAGAGTCGATAGCAGCGAAATCGCGCTTTTCGTTCAGATCAGGGTACTTGTCAGCAAGCACCTTCGAAATGGCAGCGGTCAACGTGGTCTTGCCATGGTCAACGTGACCAATGGTGCCGATGTTGACGTGCGGCTTAGTCCGCTCGAACTTTGCCTTCGCCACGGGTTCCTCCTAGAGAGTTAGAAGACTCAATCTTCAGCCGCGCTTTTCGCAACTGAAACTGATGTAAGTCTACTGGGGGCTGTTTATTTGATGAAATTGCCGATTTCCGCAGCAGCCTGGCGAGGCCGCTCAGTCTGGCTATGCAGCGGGCTTCCGGCCGAAGCCCTGGCCCGCTGCACACGGTCGGTGTTCCGAGGTTCCCCGGAACACCGACCAGGGTTTTATTCGCCGCGCGTCTTCTGGATGATCTCGTCGGCTACTGCCTTCGGGACCTCTGCGTAGCTGTTGAAGGACATGGAGTACACGGCACGGCCCTGGGTCTTGGACCGCAGGTCGCCGATGTAGCCGAACATGCCGGACAGCGGGACGTGTGCCCGGATGACCTTTACGCCGGCTGCATCTTCCATGGACTGCATCTGTCCGCGACGGGAGTTGATGTCACCGATAACTTCACCCATGTATTCCTCAGGGGTGCGGACTTCAACATCCATCATCGGCTCCAGCAGAACCGGGCTGGCCATCCGTGCAGCTTCCTTGAAGGCCTGGCGTCCGGCAATCTTGAACGCCATTTCCGAGGAGTCGACGTCGTGGTAAGCGCCGTCAAGCAGCGTCGCCTTGATGCCGACAACCGGGTAACCGGCGAGCACACCGTCGGTGAGGGCGCTCTGGATACCCTGGTCAACGCTGGGGATGTATTCGCGCGGAACACGACCACCGGTGACCTTGTTCTCGAATTCGTAGAACGTGCCGTCGGAAGTATCCAGCGGCTCGATCGCGATCTGGATCTTTGCGAACTGACCCGAACCACCGGTCTGCTTCTTGTGCGTGTAGTCGTGCTTGGCGACTGCACGGCGGATGGTTTCGCGGTAAGCAACCTGGGGCTTGCCCACGTTGGCTTCGACGCGGAACTCGCGGCGCATACGGTCAACCAGAATGTCCAGGTGCAGCTCGCCCATACCGGCGATGATGGTCTGGCCTGTGTCTTCGTCGAGGGAGACCTGGAAGGTCGGATCCTCTTCGGAGAGCTTCTGGATGGCGGTGGAGAGCTTCTCCTGGTCACCCTTGGTCTTCGGCTCGATGGCCACGGAAATCACGGGCTCCGGGAAGCTCATGGATTCCAGCACGATCGGGTTCTGAAGATCGCACAGGGTGTCGCCCGTGGTCGTGTCCTTCAGGCCGATGGCGGCGTAGATGTGGCCAGTCGTGATTTCCTCGACCGGGTTTTCCTTGTTGGCGTGCATCTGGAAGAGCTTTCCGATGCGCTCCTTCTTCTGCTTGGTCGCATTCATGACCTGGGCGCCGGAAGCAGCGTGACCGGAGTACACGCGGATGTAGGTCAGACGGCCGAAGAACGGGTGCGTCACAACCTTGAACGCCAGCGCGGAGAACGGAGCGTTGGCATCGGCGGCGCGTTCGAGGATGACCTCTTCGTCGCGGATGTCGTGGCCCTTGATGTTCGGCACGTCAAGCGGGCTGGGCAGGTAGTCGACGACGGCGTCAAGCATGGGCTGAACGCCACGGTTCTTGAACGCGGAGCCGCAGAGAACCGGGTAGACCAGCGAGTTGATGGTCAGGTGGCGGATGCCGGCCTTGATTTCCTCGATGGTGAGTTCTTCACCTTCGAGGTACTTGTTCATCAGCTCGTCGCTTGCCTCGGCAACGGTCTCGATCAGCTGCGCGCGGTACTCTTCGGCCTTTTCCTGCAGTTCTGCGGGGATCGGTTCGATTTCGTACTTGGCGCCCATGGTGACATCACCCTTGGCGTCGCCGCGCCAGGTGAGGGCACGCATTTCGAGAAGGTCAACGACGCCCTCGAATTCGCTCTCGGCACCGATCGGCAGCTGCAGAACCAGCGGCTTGGCACCCAGGCGGTTGATGATGGTGTCGACGGTGAAGTAGAAGTCAGCGCCGAGCTTGTCCATCTTGTTGACGAAGCAGATGCGCGGGACGTTGTACTTGTCAGCCTGGCGCCAGACAGTCTCGGACTGCGGCTCCACGCCTTCCTTGCCGTCGAACACGGCTACGGCGCCGTCGAGCACGCGCAGGGACCGCTCAACCTCGACGGTGAAGTCAACGTGACCCGGGGTGTCGATGATGTTGATCTGGTTGTTGTCCCAGTAACACGTGGTAGCTGCGGAGGTAATGGTGATACCCCGCTCCTGCTCCTGTGCCATCCAGTCCATCGTGGACGCACCGTCGTGGGTCTCGCCGATCTTGTGGTTGACACCCGTGTAGAACAGGATGCGCTCGGTAGTCGTCGTCTTGCCGGCATCGATGTGGGCCATGATGCCGATGTTGCGGACCTTGTTCAGGTCGGTAAGCACGTCAAGTGCCACGGTTTCTCCCTATATTTGGTGTTTGCCGTTTCGACTGCGTTTATCTGCTTCGGGCCCTGCACCCCGCCGTAGCGGAATGCAGGGCCTTGAAGGAGGGGCCGCCGTCGGCCGGGCTTATTACCAGCGGTAGTGGGCGAAGGCCTTGTTGGACTCGGCCATCTTGTGGGTGTCCTCGCGGCGCTTCACAGCTGCACCGAGACCGTTGGAAGCGTCCAGGATTTCGTTGCGCAGGCGCTCGGTCATGGTCTTCTCGCGGCGGGCCTTGGAGTAGCCAACCAGCCAGCGCAGTGCCAGTGCAGTTGCACGGCCCGGCTTGACCTCAACGGGGACCTGGTAGGTGGCGCCGCCAACGCGGCGGGACTTGACCTCAAGGCTGGGCTTGATGTTATCCATGGCCTTTTTCAGGGCTGCAACCGGATCCTGTCCGGTCTTCTCCTGGGCGCCTGCAAGTGCACCGTAAACGATGCGCTCTGCGGTGGACTTCTTGCCGTCGATCAGGACCTTGTTGATCAGCTGCGTGACCAGCGGGGAACCGTAGACGGGATCCAGTACTAGCGGCCGCTTGGGGGCCGGACCCTTGCGGGGCATATTACTTCTTCTCCATCTTCGCGCCGTAGCGGCTGCGAGCCTGCTTGCGGTTCTTGACACCCTGGGTATCGAGGGCACCGCGGACGATCTTGTAGCGAACACCGGGAAGGTCCTTCACACGACCGCCGCGCACCAGCACGATGGAGTGTTCCTGAAGGTTGTGACCCACACCGGGGATGTAGGCGGTTACTTCGATGCCGCCGTTGAGGCGGACACGTGCAACCTTACGCAGAGCCGAGTTCGGCTTCTTCGGGGTGGTCGTGTAAACGCGGGTGCAGACACCACGGCGCATCGGGCTGCCCTGAAGGGCAGGAGCCTTGGTCTTGGAGACCTTGGGTGAGCGGCCCTTGCGGACCAGCTGCTGAATCGTAGGCACTTTCGTGTTCTCCGTTTTTTCTCGAGATAATTCTCTGGTTGCCCCGCCCCGCTGACGGCTGGAAGCCGGCTCAGGGCGGTGCGCTTAAAGTCGTTGCCGCAATGCCCCGAGAAGTTCCGTGTTCTCGCCGAAAGCGACCGTAGGCGTGCAAAAGTGTGGCATTCGTTGCGCAAGAAGCCCGCAACCCGGAAACAGGCCCGCCCATTCCTTTCGGAATGCATTCCCCCGAGTATCTCACCACGGAGGGCACGCGAGCGGCCTTCATCCACTGCCACACAAACAATTGGTTTTCAGTCTAGCAGACTTAACGCCTTCCGCGGTGACGTGAGGCCAGGATCACTAACTGCGGGCCGCCAGGGCATCAGTGATGGTGGCCGATGCCTGCTGCAGATGCGGCAGCACGCGGGCCGCGGCATCTTCCAGTGTAGGCCCGCCCAGCCCCATCGTTGCCTGCATGGAGGTATTCAGGGCTGCGCAGACCCTGCCCTGGGGGTCGTACACGGGGACGGCGACAGAGCGCAGGCCCTGTTCGAGTTCCTGGTCCACCACTGCCCAGCCCTGTTCCCGGACGCCGGCAACCAGTTCGCGGAGCCGGGCAGGGTCGGTGACGGTGCGGTCGGTGAGCGGTTGCAGGTCCACTGTGGTGAGGTAATCCTCGAACCGGTCTTCGGGCAGCCCAGCGAGCAGGACCCGCCCCATGGACGTTGCGTAGGCCGGGAAGCGCGTGCCCACGGCAATGCCCACGGTCATCAGCCGGCGGGTATGGATGCGGGCTATATAGACAATCTCGCTGCCGTCGAGCACGGATGCGGACGTGGACTCGGAGATCTGCCGGGACAGGTCCTCCAGTACGGGCTGGGCCAGCTGGGGCAGCGACTGGCCCGACAGATAGGAATATCCCAGCTGCAGCACCAAAGCGGTGAGCTCGAAGGTCCGTCCGTCCGTGCGGATGTAGCCCAGTTCCACCAGGGTGAGCAGGAAGCGCCGGGCAGTGGCCCGGGTCAGGCCGGTGCGCCGGGAGACCTCGCTGAGCGTCATCTGCACGTGGTCGGCGTCGAACGCGCGAATCACCAGCAGGCCCCGGGCCAGCGACTGTACATACTGGTCGCTGGCCGGCACGGTCTCGCTCATCTGTCCCCCATGATTGGTGTCCTGCTAGCTTCCGTCCGCGGCGCGGATCAGCGGGATATCCATCTTCGCCGCCAGCTCTTCGAAGGTGGTGCCAAAGGTCTCGCGTACGTGTACGCCGTCCTCCTTCAGCAAAAAGACTGCTTCATTAGTGTAGACGCGGGTCACGCAACCCACCCCGGTCAGCGGATAGCTGCACTCCTTGACCAGCTTGCTCACGCCGTCGCGCGTGAACAGGGACATCATGACGTAGACGTCCTTGGCTCCGGTGGCCAGGTCCATGGCACCGCCGACTGCAGGGATGGCATCCGGTGCCCCGGTATGCCAATTGGCGAGGTCACCGGCAGCCGAGACCTGGAAGGCGCCCAGTACGCAGACGTCCAGGTGTCCGCCCCGCATGATGGCGAAGGAGTCGGCATGGTGGAAGTAGGCTGCGCCCGGCAGCTCCGTTACCGGGATTTTTCCGGCGTTGATCAGGTCCGGATCCACCTCGTCGCCGTGTGCTTCCGGCCCCATGCCCAGCATGCCGTTCTCGGTGTGCAGCGTGACTTTCTGTTCGGGCACCAGATAGTTCGAGACCAGGGTGGGCTGCCCGATGCCCAGGTTCACGAAGGACCCGGGGGCAATGTCGGAGGCGACCAGGGCCGCGAGTTCGTTCTTGTCCAGCTTCTTGTCGGTGCTCATGCTGCGGCCGGTGCTTTCTCCCGGTCCACGCGGACCAGGCTGTTGACGTAGATCCCGGGAGTAACAACGTTTTCGGGGTCCAGTTCCCCAACGTCCACAATTTCGCGTACCTGCACGATGGCATGCCCGGCTGCGGCAGCCATGATGGGTCCGAAGTTCCGGGCCGTCTTGCGGTAGACCAGGTTGCCGGCTGTGTCAGCCCGCAGCGCCTTCACCAGGGCAAAGTCCGCGTGCAGTGGTGTTTCGAAGACGTAGCCGCGGCCATCTATGACCCGGGTTTCCTTGCCTTCGGCCAGCGGGGTTCCGTACGCGGTGGGAGTGAAGAAGCCGCCAATGCCGGCGCCGGCGGCCCGGATGCGTTCGGCCAGGTTGCCCTGGGGCACCAGTTCCAGTTCGATCTCCCCCGCACGGTACTTCGCGTCGAAGATCTGCGAGTCGGACTGCCGCGGGAAGGAGCAGATGATTTTCTTCACGCGGCCGGCACCGATCAGGGCTGCCAGGCCCTGTTCCCCGTTGCCTGCGTTGTTGTTGACCACGGTCAGGTCCGTGGCGCCCTGCCGCAGCAGCGCCTCGATCAGTTCCACGGGCTGGCCGGCGCGGCCGAATCCGCCAATCATTACGGTGGCCCCGTCATGGATGGGCGCTACGGCCTCATCTGCGTCCTGCACTATGTTGAGCACGGTTTTTCCTAACGTGTGCGGTGTCTGGGTATCAGTTGGCGTTTTCGAGGACGACGGCGAGGCCCTGCCCGACGCCGATGCAGATGGCTGCCACGCCCCAGCGCTCTCCGGAGTCCTGCAGGCGGCGGGCCAGCGTGCCCAGGATGCGGGTACCGGAGGCACCCAGCGGGTGGCCGATTGATACGGCCCCGCCCCACGCGTTGACGATGGCCGGGTCCACGTCCCAGGCGTCCAGGCAGGCCAGCGACTGGGCGGCGAAGGCTTCGTTCAGTTCCACTGCTCCAACCTCGCTCCAGCTGATGCCGGCACGCTTCAGGGCAAGGTTGGCCGCTTCCACGGGGGCATAGCCGAAGAACTGCGGCTCATTGGCGGCGGCGCCGCGTCCGGCAATCCGTGCCAGCGGAGCCATGCCCAGGATGCCGGCGGCGTTCTCGCTGCCGAGCCAGGCTGCCGAAGCGCCGTCGTTCAGCGGTGAGGCGTTGCCTGCGGTCACGGTGCCGCCGGAGGCATCGTCGGAGGCGGGCCGGAAGACGGTGCGAAGGGTGGCCAGCTTTTCCACGGTGGAGCCTGCGCGGATGCTTTCGTCGCGGTCCAGCTCCACGCCGTCCACGGCAACGGTGAGATCCGCATATTTACCCTCGTCCCAGGCCTTGGCAGCCAGGGCGTGGGAGGCAGCGGCGAACTCGTCCTGGCGTTCACGGCTGATACCGTGCTTCTCGCGCAGCTGCTCGGTGGCTTCACCGAGGGAGACGGTCCATTCCTTGGGCATGGCCGGATTGACCAGGCGCCAGCCCAGGGTGGTGGAGGCCAGGGTCTGGTCCCCTGCCGGGTAGGGCTTCTCATTTTTCGGCAGTACCCAGGGGGCGCGGCTCATTGACTCGGCGCCGCCGATCAGCATCAGGTCGGCTTCGCCGGTGTTGATCTGGCGGGAGGCGATGAGTGCCGCGTCCAGCGAGGACCCGCAGAGCCGGTTCACCGTGGTGCCCGGAATCGAGGTGGGCAGACCGGCCAGCAGGGTGGCCATCCTGGCCACGTTGCGGTTTTCCTCGCCGGCTCCGTTGGCGTTGCCGAAAATCACCTCGTCAATGCGTGCCGGGTCCAGGCCGGGCGCGCGTGAGACGGATGCCTTGATGACCTGGGCGGCGAGGTCATCCGGGCGGACCCCGGCGAGGGCTCCGCCGAACTTCCCGAAGGGCGTACGGACTGCGTCGTAGATATAGGCCTGGTTCACCGGTGCTCCTTGAAACTCAAAAAGAAAAGTCGAATGGCTGGGAAGGTTCGGGGGCCGCTAGGCCGCGGAGTCCATCTCGCGGAAGACGCCCTGCGCCACCTTGAAGGCGGAGTTCGCGGCGGGAACCCCGCAGTAGATGGCAGACTGCAGGACTATTTCCTTGATCTCGTCCCGGCTCAGGCCGTTGCGCAGCGCCGCCCGCACATGCATGGCGAATTCCTCCATGTGCCCGTGCGCAATCAGCGCCGTGAGCGTCACGGCGCTCCGCATGGTGCGGGGCAGGCCGGGGCGGGTCCAGATGGTTCCCCAGGCGTACTGGGTGATCATGTCCTGGAAGTCGGTAGTGAACTCGTCCTTGCCGGCGTTGGCACGGTCCACATGCTCGGAGCCCAGGACCTCCCGGCGAACGGCCATACCCTCGTTGTACACGTCCTGCCGGCTCTTGTGTCCGTCTGCAATCACGGTGTTATTTCCCTTCCGGATACTGGGTGCCGAAGAAATCCTTCAGCAGGTCGGCGGTCCGTCCCGGCTGCTCGACCGGGACCAGGTGGGCGGCGTCCTCAACGACGGCGGCCGTTCCGTTGGTAACCCGGTCCGCGATGAGCTCCGCGAACGACGGCGGGGTGACAACGTCCTGCGCACCGGCCACGGCAAGCACGGGGACGGTGATATCAGCGAGCCGGCCGCGGACGTCGAAGCCGGCCAGCGCGGAACAGCAGAAGGCGTAGGAGAAGCGGTCTGCGTTCTGCAGGGAGTGCAGCAGTGCGGACGCCGCAGCGGGTTCGCGTTCCATAAATCCGGGGGCGAACCAGCGCTGACCCGAGCCGACCACCTGGGTGGGGGTGCCCTGGACCCTGACGGTTTCGCCGCGCTCTTCCCAGCCGTCGGCGTCGCCGATTTTGGCTCCGGAGCACAGCACTGCCACGGCCTGGAAGAGTTCGCCGTGGTCCAGCGCCAGCTGCAGCCCAACGGCACCGCCCAGCGAGACACCGGCGTAATAGACCGTTGCTTCAGGGGCAATATCGCCTGCGTTCCGGGCCCCGTTGACCAGATTGGCAACGCCGGCGGCCAGGTCTTCCACGCTGAAGGCACCGACGGCGGCGGGGCTGGAACCGTGGCCGGGCAGGTCCCAGCCGATGACGGTGAAGGTGTCCAGGGCAGCTGCCGTCCGGCTCCACAGCGGTGTCACTGCTGTTCCGAGCGACGGGCCGGCAACCAGGACGGGCGCTGCGGGACCGGCGTCGGAGAGGCGGGAGGCTTTGATGGCGGGAACACTCATGCTGAGGGCTTTCCGGGGTAGGCAGCCGTGATGCGCTCTATGAGTGCGGCGGCCTCCCCTACGTAGTTGACGGGGTCAAGGATGTCCGCGAGCCGGTCGTCGGAGAGGATGTCCTCCGGAACGGTGCTGCGCAGCACGGTTGCGAACGGCTCGCCGGTGGAGAGCGAGTGGGCGACGGCCTCGGATACCAGCTTCTTTCCGCGGCCGGCCACACCGTCGTCGAGCAGCGGGGCGACGACGGCCATGATCTTCTCGCTGACCACCAGCGGGCCGGCTGCTGCCAGGTTCCGTTCCAGTGCCCGGGTGTGAACCTGCAGGCCCGCGGCCAGCTCGGCGAGTTTGGCGGCTGCTCCCCCGGCCAGGCGGAGCAGGGAGCGCAGGGCCTGCCATTCAACGTGCCAGGATCCGCTGGGACGCTCGTCGTCCGCCGCTGCGGCGGCAGCCTGCAGCTGCACGCCGTGGCCGGGTGCGGCAAGGGCTGCGCTGCGGATCAGTACGGACAGCACCGGGTTCTGCTTCTGCGGCATGGCGGAGGAACCGCCGCGGCCGGCGGCCCGCGGTTCGGACAGCTCGCCGATCTCCGGCCGGCTCAGCAGCAGCACGTCGTTGGCCATTTTGCCTGCCGCTGCGGTGAAATCCTGCAGGGCAGCTCCGAGGCCGGTGACGGGCAGCCGGTTGGTCTGCCACGGTGCTACCGGCTCCGCCAGTCCCAGGGCAACGGCAAGGCGTGAGGTCAGGTCAAAGGGTCCGTCAGTGCCGCTCTGCGCCGCGGTCGCGGTGGTCAGCGCGGCCATGGTTCCGGATGCCCCGCCCCACTGCAGGGGCAGCCCGAGGGCGGCGGTGCGCAGCCCCTCGGCGGCCTGACCGACACCGTGCAGCCACTGCGCGGCGCGGAGCCCGAAGGTGGAGGGCAGCGAGTGCTGGGTCAGGGTCCGGGCAACACACAGGGTCCGGGCATGGCGCCGGGCAAGGTCTCCCAGTGCCGTGACGGCCCGGTCTGCGTCCGCGAGGATGGCCTCCAGCGCCCGGCGGGCCAGGAGCATCAGGGCGGTGTCCATGATGTCCTGGCTGGTGGCGCCGCGGTGGATCGCGCCGGCAGCCGCCGGGGATTGGGCCTGTGCCAGCTTCCGCAGGTCCGCGAGCAGGGGGATGACCGGGTTACCGCCGCCCTGTGCCCGTTCCGCCAGGGACGCGGCGTCATACAGGGAGGCGTCGCTGACGGCCGCCACGGCAGCGGGCGCTTCAGGGTCGGCCAGCCCGGCGTCCGCCAGCACCCGCACCCAGGCCAGCTCCACATCCAGCAGGGCCTGGAGCAGCGCCGTGTCCCCCGTCAGCGCGGCCACCCGGGTACCGGCCCATGCCGGTGCGAGCAGGCCGTAGTCGGCGCTCTCCGCTGCACCCACGCCTAGGCTCCCGGGTAGGTGAGGAAAACTGTTTCGTTCTCCCCCTGCAGCGAGATGTTCCAGCGCAGTCCGCCGTCGGCCTCGCGCGTGGCAATGAGGGTGCGCCTCCGCTCCTCGGGGAGCGAGGAAAGCAGGGCGTCGCGTGCCAGCGCTTCCTCGTCATCGGGCAGGTACATGCGGGTATGCAGCTTATTCAGCAGGCCGCGGGCGAAGATCACGAAGGAAATGAAGGGCGCTGAACCTTCTTCGGTGGGGCCGGGGTTTACCGTGGTGAACGTGTAGTTTCCCGTGTTGTCCACGGCTGTGCGGCCCCAGCCGGTGAAGGTGTAGCCGTCCCGGACCAGCGAGCCGGTCTGCTGCGGGATGTTGCCCTCAGCGTCGGCCTGCCAGATTTCGAGCAGGGCATCGGGGATGGTTTCCCCGGCGCCGTCCGTGACCGTTCCCTGCAGCCGGATGCTGCCGGGCAGCCCCGGCGCAAGGAGCTGGTTGTCCTTCTCGAAGGGAAGCGCGTATCCGTAGAACGGGCCGATGGTCTGCCCGGGTGTGGCGGTAAGTTTCTGCTCGCTCATTTACTCTGCGTCCTCGTCTTCCATCCAGGTGCGGTTGCTGCCGGTGAGCACAATGTCCCAGTTGTAGCCGGTGGCCCACTCATGCGATGTCAGGTTGTGGTCATACGTGGCCACGAGGCGGTCGCGTGCCTTCTGATCGGTAATCGACTGGTAGATCGGGTCCAGCGCGAACAGCGGATCGCCGGGGAAATACATCTGGGTGATCATGCGCTGGGTGAAGTCGGTGCCGAACAGGGAGAAATGGATGTGGGCCGGGCGCCAGGCGTTGAAGTGGTTCTTCCAGGGGTAGGGCCCGGGCTTGATGGTGGTGAACTCGTAGTAGCCGTCGTCGGTGGTGATGCAGCGGCCGACGCCGGTGAAGTTCGGGTCCAGCGGAGCCGGATGCTGGTCCCGCTTGTGGATGTAGCGGCCGGCCGAGTTGGCCTGCCAGATTTCCACCAGCTGGTTGCGCACGGGCCGTCCGTCGCCGTCGAGGATCCTGCCGCGGACAATGATGCGCTCCCCCAGGGGCTCACCGTTGTGCTGGATGGTCAGGTCGCTCTCCAAGGCGTGCACGTCCTGGTGTCCGAACGCCGGTGACCACAGTTCGATTGTCTCGGGGTCAACGTGGTGCGGATCCTTGGTGGGGTGGCGCAGGATGGAGCTGCGGTAAGGAGGGAAGTCGATGCGGGGCTGGCTTTCCGGGGCGGCGCCGTCATGTACGGACTTGTCATACGCCGCGTGGACCGAGGCAATCTCCGCCGAAATCTGGTCCTGCGACGCCTGCGCCGCATCCAGTTTCTCGACGACATGGCTGTTCTGGAAAAGATCCTTTTCCATTTCCATGGTTTTTCCTTTCGACTTCGAGCGCATCCTTGCACTCCGGCTATCCAACAAGCGTCCGCGTGGTCGAGACCACACTACACCGCTTGTTCATCTTGTGTACAGGTGTTCGTCATACGAACGAAATTAGGAGTTGGGCCACCCGGTGTAGGCCTCGGCCAGGTATGCGCTGCCATGCCGGGAGGCGACGACGCCGCTGAGCTCGCCCAGCGCACGCTTGCGTTCAAAGGGGCTGGCATCTTCGCGGGTGTGCAGCATGGACGTCATCCAGTAGGAGAAGTTCTGCGCCCGCCAGACCCGCTTTAGTGCCTTGTCGCTGTAGCCTTCCAGCAGTTCGGGCGACTTGGTGGCATAGAAGGAGTCAATGGCTTCGAACAGTACCTGCACGTCGGCCAGGGCCAGATTCAGCCCCTTGGCTCCGGTGGGCGGGACCGTATGTCCGGCGTCGCCGGCAAGGAAGAGGTTGCCGTAGCGCAGCGGCTCGCAGACATAGCTGCGGAACTTCAGCACAGTTTTTTCGAAGATCGGTCCCCGCTTGAGTTCGAATCCGTCCGGACCTTCCACACGCGCCTGCAGCTCGTCCCAGATCCGCTCTTCGCTCCAGGCCTCCGGATCCTCGTTTGGATCCGACTGGAAGTACATGCGCTGGACATGCTCGTTCCGCTGGCTGATCAGGGCAAACCCGCGGTCTGAATTGGCATAGATGAGTTCCGGCGCACTGGGGGCGGCCTCGGTGAGGATTCCGAACCAGGCAAAGGGGTATTCGATGAAGTTATCCGTGCGGGCGTCCTTGGGGATGGAGCGCTTGCAGATGCCGGCGGAGCCGTCGGAGCCTACCAGCAGATCGCAGTGGATCTCGAACTCCGTACCCTCAGCGTCCGTGAAGAGAATCTTCGGGGTGTCAGTGGTGAGGTCGGTAACGGAGGTGTCGCTGACGCCGTAGCGTACGTCACCGCCGTCGCGCTCCCGGGCCGCGGCCAGGTCGGTGAACACTTCATTCTGCGGGTACAGCCAGACCGATTCCCCGACCAGGTCCTGGAAGTCGATCCGGTGGCTTACGCCGCCAAAGCGAAGATCGATTCCGTCATGCCGGTATCCGTCCGTAAGCACCCGGTCGCTGACTCCGGTCTCGGTGAGCATGCGCACGCTGCCGTGCTCCAGGATGCCTGCGCGATGGGTGGTGCGGATGGTTTCGTGGTCCCGCTTTTCCACCACGATGTTCTCGATCCCGGATTTCGAGAGCAGATGGGAGAGCATCAGGCCTGCCGGGCCGCCTCCTACAATGCCGACCTGCGTCTTGATAACCGTGCGCTGTGCGCCCATCTGGTACTCCCTTTGGAAAATCTGTTGCGGTTCCTGGTCTCCAGTGTGACTGCGCGCACAACGTGTTACCCAGAGGGTTCCCATTCAATGGGAATCCCGGTCCGGTTCCCACCTTCATCAACCGGCTGCCGCGGGTTATCGGCCGTAATGCGGCCCGGCGGCGTCCGCCCGCACCCCCAGCCCGCGCGAGATACCCCGCGCCGCGGTCATCAGTGCGGGCACGGTGGCTGAGATGTTCTCCTCCCCCGTCGGCACCACCACGCCGATTGCAGCTACCGCCGTTCCTCCGGCTCCGAACACGGGCACGGCTATCCCGGTGGTCTCGGGCACGACGGCGCCGGGCAGGCTGGCGCTGCCCTGCAGCCGCATCTGGGCCCACGCTGCCCGCAGGCCCCGCACCTCGTCCGGTTCCAGGTTTCGCTTCGACAGATATGCCTCCTGCTGGTGCCTGGGAGCGTGGGCCATCATGACCATCCCGGAGGAGGAGACATGCACCGGCAGGCGTCCCGCTACCTGCGCGTGGTTGAGCACGGAACCGTGGCTGGACAGCCGCTCGATGAACAGCACCTCGTCCTGGCTGAGGATGGACAGCTGGGTGTGCTGCCGGACCACGGCCTGAATGTCCTCCATAAAGGGCATGGCTATCTGTTTGAGGCCAAGGGCGGCGGAACTGCGGTTGGCCAGTTCCCACAGCCGCAGGCCCAGGCGGACACTGCCGCCGGATTCCTTCTGCAGGAAACCGTGACCCATCAGGTCATTGACAATCCGGTGGGTGGTGGACAGCGGCAGCCCGGTGCGGCGTGCCAGCGTGGCCACGGACATGCTCGGGCGGGTTCCGTCGAAGGCACCGATAATCCGCACAATCCGGTCCGTCATGGACTCGCCCGTTGGAGAATTCGCCATGACATTCAGTCTGGCACAGCGCTGCCGGCAGCCGGGGAGCGGTTAAACGCGGAAGGTCCCGCACCCTGGTGGGTACGGGACCTTCCTCTGCTTGCGCTTTCCTTAGCGGAAGTCGCTGCCCATGTCGTAGTCATCCAGCGGGATGGCGTGGAACTCGGGGCTGAGGCCGCCGTCAACTCCGGCGTAGTCGAAGTCGCTGAAGGCGCTCGGGCCGGTGAACAGGTTGGCCTTTGCTTCCTCGGTCGGCTCGACAGTGACCTCGGTGTAACGGGGCAGGCCCGTTCCGGCCGGGATCAGCTTACCGATGATGACGTTCTCCTTGAGGCCGAGCAGCGGATCGCTCTTGCCTTCCATGGCCGCCTGCGTCAGGACGCGGGTGGTCTCCTGGAAGGAAGCTGCGGACAGCCAGGACTCGGTGGCCAGGGAGGCCTTGGTGATACCCATCAGTTCCGGACGGCCCGAAGCAGGCTTCTTGCCTTCCGAAACCACGCGGCGGTTCTCGCTCTCGAACCGGCGGCGTTCGGTCAGCTCACCCGGGAGCAGATCGGAATCGCCGGACTCAATCACGGTCACGCGGCGCAGCATCTGGCGGACAATAACCTCGACGTGCTTGTCGTGGATGCCCACACCCTGGCTGCGGTACACGCGCTGGACTTCGTCCACCAGGAACTCCTGTGCCTTGCGCGGGCCGAGGATACGGAGGATCTGCTTGGGATCCACCGCACCGAAGACCAGCTGCTGGCCAACCTCGACGTGGTCGCCGTCGGCAACCAGGAGGCGTGCACGGCGCAGGACCGGGTACGCGATTTCCTCGGAGCCGTCATCGGGAGTGACAACCAGACGCATCTGGCGGTCGGTCTCTTCGATGGTGACCCGGCCCGCGGTCTCGGAGATCGGAGCAACACCCTTAGGCGTACGTGCTTCGAAGAGCTCCTGGATACGGGGCAGACCCTGGGTGATGTCCTCAGCAGAAGCAACACCACCGGTGTGGAAGGTACGCATGGTCAGCTGGGTACCCGGCTCACCAATGGACTGTGCAGCGATGATGCCCACGGCCTCGCCGATGTCCACGGTCTTACCCGTGGCCAGGGAGCGGCCGTAGCAAAGTGCACAGGTACCGACGGCGGACTCACAGGTGAGTACGGAGCGGACCTTGATGTCGGTGACACCGGCTTCGAACAGCTTCGCGATGAGCACATCGCCCACATCGTCGCCGCCCTTGGCCAGGACGTTGCCCTGCGGATCGGTGACGTCGGTGGCCAGCGTACGGGCGTAGGCCGAGTTCTCGACCTCTTCGTGCAGCTGCAGCTCACCGTTGGCATCCGGAACCGCGATGGTCACGTTCAGGCCGCGCTCGGTGCCGCAGTCTTCCTCGCGGACAATAACGTCCTGCGAAACGTCCACCAGACGACGGGTCAGGTAACCCGAGTTGGCGGTACGCAGAGCGGTATCGGCGAGACCCTTACGGGCACCGTGCGTGGCGATGAAGTATTCCAGCACCGACAGGCCCTCACGGTAGGAGGACTTAATCGGACGCGGGATGATCTCGCCCTTAGGGTTGGCCACCAGACCACGGATACCGGCAATCTGCCGGACCTGCAGCCAGTTACCACGGGCGCCGGAGGAGACCATGCGGTTGATGTTGTTGAATTCGGGCATGTTTGCCCGCATTGCAGCAGCAACCTCGTTGGTGGCCTTGTTCCAGATATCGATCAGTTCCTGGCGGCGCTCGTCTTCAGCGATCAGGCCCTTGCCGTACTGGCTTTCAACCTTGGCAGCCTGAGCTTCGTAGCCCTCCATAATGGCCGGCTTGTCGATCGGAGCCGCGATATCGGAGATGGCGACGGTAACGCCCGAGCGGGTGGCCCAGTAGAAACCGGAGTCCTTCAGGTTATCCAGCGTGGCAGCCGTGACAACCTTCGGGTACCGCTCAGCGAGATCGTTGACGATCGCCGAAAGCTGTCCCTTGTCTGCAACCTTCGCAACCCAGGGGTAGTCCGCCGGCAGGGTCTGGTTGAACAGAACCTGGCCGAGGGAGGTTTCGATGAGGGCGGGGGTGCCTTCTTCCCAACCTTCCGGTGCGGGCTGGTCTGCGCTGGGGACGAAGCCGTCAACGCGGATCTTGACCAGGGCGTTCAGGTGCAGCTCGCCCATGTCCGAGGCCATGATGCCTTCGGCCAGGGATCCGAACACGCGGCCTTCACCGGCAGCACCGGGGCGCTTGGTGGTGAGGTGGTGCAGGCCGATGATCATATCCTGCGAAGGCAGGGTGACCGGGCGGCCGTCGGACGGCTTCAGGATGTTGTTCGAGGACAGCATCAGGATGCGTGCTTCAGCCTGCGCTTCGGGGCTCAGCGGCAGGTGTACTGCCATCTGGTCACCGTCGAAGTCTGCGTTGAAGGCGCCACAGACCAGCGGGTGCAGCTGAAGGGCCTTGCCTTCAACAAGCTGCGGCTCGAAGGCCTGGATGCCGAGGCGGTGCAGGGTGGGTGCACGGTTGAGCAGCACCGGGTGTTCGGTGATGATCTCTTCCAGCACGTCCCAGACCTGCGGGCGGAAACGCTCGACCATACGCTTGGCGCTCTTGATGTTCTGGGCGTGGTTGAGGTCAACCAGACGCTTCATCACGAACGGCTTGAAGAGCTCCAGGGCCATCTGCTTGGGCAGACCGCACTGGTGCAGCTTCAGCTGCGGGCCGACAACGATGACGGAACGGCCGGAGTAGTCAACACGCTTACCCAGCAGGTTCTGGCGGAAGCGGCCCTGCTTGCCCTTGAGCATGTCGGACAGCGACTTCAGCGGACGGTTGCCCGGTCCGGTGACCGGACGGCCGCGGCGGCCGTTGTCGAACAGGGAGTCAACAGCTTCCTGCAGCATGCGCTTTTCGTTGTTCACGATGATCTCGGGGGCACCGAGATCCAGCAGGCGCTTCAGGCGGTTGTTGCGGTTGATCACGCGGCGGTACAGGTCGTTAAGGTCGGACGTCGCGAAACGTCCGCCGTCGAGCTGGACCATCGGGCGCAGTTCCGGCGGGATGACCGGGACGGCGTCCAGAACCATGCCCAGCGGGCTGTTCGAGGTGGTCAGGAACGCGTTGACAACCTTCAGGCGCTTCAGGGCACGCGTCTTGCGCTGGCCCTTGCCGTTCTGGATGATGTCGCGCAGCGACTCGGACTCGGCCTGCATGTCGAAGTCTTCAAGACGCTTCTTGATGGCTTCGGCACCCATGGAGCCTTCGAAGTACAGACCGTAGCGGTCACGCAGTTCGCGGTAGAGGCCTTCGTCGCCTTCCAGGTCGCCGACCTTGAGGTTCTTGAACCGGTCCCAGACCTGCTCGAGGCGCTCGATGTTGTGGTCGGCGTCGCGGCGTACCTTGGCCATCTGGCGGTCGGCGGAGTCGCGGGCCTTCTTCTTGTCGGCAGCCTTGGCGCCTTCGCCTTCGAGGCGGGCAAGCTCGCCTTCGAGATCCTTGGCGATCGCAGCGATGTCGGAGTCGCGCTGGTCGACCAGGTGCTTGCGCTCCAGGTCGTGCTCGGCCTGCAGGTTCGGCAGCTCGGCGTGGCGGTTCTCTTCGTCAACCGAGGTGATCATGTAGGCAGCGAAGTAAATGACCTTCTCAAGGTCCTTCGGTGCAAGGTCCAGCAGGTAGCCCAGGCGGGAGGGGACACCCTTGAAGTACCAGATGTGCGTCACGGGAGCGGCGAGCTCAATGTGGCCCATCCGTTCGCGGCGAACCTTGGCACGGGTCACCTCAACGCCGCAGCGCTCACAGATGATGCCCTTGAAGCGCACGCGCTTGTACTTGCCGCAGTAGCACTCCCAGTCACGGGAAGGACCGAAGATCTTTTCGCAGAAAAGACCGTCCTTCTCCGGCTTCAGGGTTCGGTAGTTGATGGTTTCCGGCTTCTTGACCTCGCCGTAAGACCAGCCACGGATTTCATCCGCGGTGGCAAGGCCGATTCGCATAAGGCCGAACGTGGAATCGTTGGACATGGGTCCCTGTTCTCTCTTGTTCTCTAAATCTGAATGTCTCGGGGTACGGAAAGAGCTCTAGGTGACCATCCCACTGGCGCCAGGCGGTCCTGGTTAGGCGGCTTTAATATTCCGTTGCGAGCTCTGCGAGCCGCGGAATTTCGTTGCCGCCGTTCCGGACCGTCCCGGCGCCAGCCGGGACGGTGCAACTGCTGCTAAACCTCTTCTACTGAGCTCGGCTCTGCGCGGGACAGATCGATACCCAGTTCTTCCGCGGCCCGGAAGACTTCTTCATCCGAGTCACGCATTTCAATCGTGTTGCCCTCGGTGGAGAGGACTTCCACATTCAGGCAGAGCGACTGCATTTCCTTGATCAGGACCTTGAACGATTCCGGAACACCGGGCTCCGGGATGTTCTCGCCCTTGACGATGGCTTCGTAGACCTTCACGCGGCCGTGGATGTCATCGGACTTGATCGTGAGCAGTTCCTGCAGCGTGTAGGCGGCGCCGTACGCTTCCAGGGCCCAGACTTCCATTTCACCGAAGCGCTGTCCGCCGAACTGTGCCTTACCACCCAGCGGCTGCTGCGTGATCATGGAGTACGGTCCGGTGGAACGGGCGTGGATCTTGTCATCCACCAGGTGGTGGAGCTTCAGGATGTACATGTAGCCCACGGAGATCGGGTCCGGGAACGGCTGGCCGGAGCGGCCGTCGAACATCCGGGCCTTGCCAGAGGCACCGATCAGGCGGTTGCCGTCACGGGTCACGTTGGTGGAATCGAGCAGGCCGGTGATTTCGTCCTCACTGGCACCGTCGAACACCGGGGTGGCAACCGTGGTGGGGCCGGTCTCGCGCGGCAGGTTCGGCAGGTCCTTGACCCAGTCCGGCTCGCCCTCGATCTTCCAGCCCTGCTTGGCAGCCCAGCCCAGGTGGATTTCCAGAACCTGGCCGACGTTCATACGGCCCGGAACACCCAGCGGGTTCAGGATGATGTCGACGGGGGTTCCGTCTTCCATGAACGGCATATCTTCGATCGGGAGGATCTTGGAGATGACACCCTTGTTGCCGTGGCGGCCGGCCAGCTTGTCGCCGTCCGTGATCTTGCGCTTGTGTGCCACGTACACGCGGACCAGCTGGTTCACGCCCGGGGGCAGCTCGTCGTCATTGTCGCGGTCGAAGATGCGCACACCGATGACGGTTCCGGACTCGCCGTGGGGAACCTTCAGCGAGGTGTCGCGGACTTCGCGGCTCTTCTCGCCGAAGATGGCGCGCAGCAGGCGCTCCTCGGGGGTCAGTTCCGTTTCACCCTTCGGGGTGACACGGCCAACCAGGATGTCGCCGGCTTCAACCTCGGCGCCGATGTGGATGATGCCGCGCTCGTCGAGCTGCGACAGCACTTCCTCGGAGACGTTCGGGATGTCGCGGGTGATTTCCTCGGCACCAAGCTTGGTGTCGCGGGCGTCAACCTCGTGCTCCTCAATGTGGATCGAGGTCAGGACATCGTCGGAGACCATGCGCTGGGACAGGATGATGGCATCTTCGTAGTTGTGGCCTTCCCATGACATGAATGCCACGAGCAGGTTCTTACCAAGGGCCAGTTCACCCTGGTCCGTTGCGGGACCGTCGGCGATGATGCTGTTGACCTCAACGCGGGCACCTTCGGAGACCAGCACGCGCTGGTTGTAGGCGTTGCCCTGGTTGGAGCGCTCGAACTTCATGATCGGGTAGCTGGTCTCGGTGCCGTCGTCGTTCATAACGGTGACGAGGTCAGCGGAAACCTCGGTGACTACACCGGGCTTCTTCGCGGTCACGGAGTCGCCGGCGTCAACTGCGGTGTACTTCTCCATGCCGGTGCCCACTACGGGGCGCTCGGAACGGAGCAGCGGCACAGCCTGGCGCTGCATGTTCGCACCCATGAGGGCGCGGTTGGCGTCGTCGTGCTCGAGGAACGGAATCAGGGCGGTAGCCACCGACACCATCTGGCGCGGGGAGACGTCCATGTACTCGACCTCGTCCGGCTCGACGAGAACGGGCTCGCCGGAACCGCCGCGGGCACGAACGAGGACCAGGTCCTCTTCGAAGTGCTGGTCGGCGCGCAGCGGAGCGTTTGCCTGGGCAATGGTGCGCTCTACTTCGTCATCGGCGGTCAGGTAATCGACCTTGTCGGTGACGACGCCGTTTTCGACCTTGCGGTACGGGGTTTCGATGAAGCCGAAGGCGTTGATGCGGCCGTAGGAAGCCAGCGAACCGATCAGGCCGATGTTCGGGCCTTCAGGGGTTTCGATGGGGCACATGCGGCCGTAGTGGGACGGGTGAACGTCTCGGACTTCCATGCCTGCACGGTCACGGGACAGACCGCCCGGGCCCAGTGCGGACAGGCGGCGCTTGTGCGTCAGGCCGGCCAGCGGGTTGTTCTGGTCCATGAACTGCGAGAGCTGGGACGTTCCGAAGAACTCCTTGATGGCAGCCACAACGGGACGGATGTTGATCAGGGTCTGCGGCGTGATGGCCTCGACGTCCTGGGTGGTCATCCGTTCGCGGACCACACGCTCCATGCGGGACAGGCCCGTGCGGATCTGGTTTTCGATCAGTTCGCCGACGGCGCGGATACGGCGGTTGCCGAAGTGGTCGATGTCATCGACCTCCACGCGGATCTCGACGTCTTCGCCGTCGCGCTTGCCCGGAACCGTCTTCTCACCGGCGTGCAGTGCCACCAGGAACTTGATCATGGCGACAATGTCGTCATTGTTCAGTACCGAAGCATCGGAATCCGTCAGCGGCTTGTCGATGCCCAGCTTGCGGTTGATCTTGTAACGGCCAACCTTGGCGAGATCGTAGCGCTTCGGGTTGAAGTACAGGTTCTCCAGCAGGGTCTTGGCGGCTTCCACCGTGGGCGGCTCGCCCGGTCGCAGCTTGCGGTAGATGTCCAGCAGGGCATCTTCCTGCGTTTCCGTGGGGTCCTTTTCCAGGGTGGCACGGATGGAGTCGTATTCGCCGAAGGTCTCGAGGATCTGGCCTTCAGTCCAGCCCAGTGCCTTCAGCAGGACGGTGACCGACTGCTTGCGCTTGCGGTCAAGGCGGACGCCGACCTGGTCGCGCTTGTCGATTTCCAGTTCGAACCAGGCACCGCGGGAAGGAATGATCTTCGCGGTGTAGATGTCCTTGTCACTGGTCTTGTCCGCGGTGCGCTCGAAGTAGGCGCCCGGGGAACGGACCAGCTGGGAAACAACAACACGCTCGGTGCCGTTGATGACGAACGTTCCCTTGTCTGTCATCAGGGGGAAGTCGCCCATGAACACGGTCTGCTGCTTGATTTCGCCCGTGTTGTTGTTCATGAACTCGGCCTTAACGTACAGCGGAGCCGAGTACGTTGCGTCCCGGTCCTTGCACTCAGCCATGGTGTACTTCGGGTCGGCAAACTCCGGCTCCGAGAAGCTCAGGGACATGGTGCCCTGGAAGTCTTCGATCGGGGAGATTTCCTCGAAGATGTCGGCCAGGCCGGACGTGGTTGCAATACCCTGCTCGCCGGTTTCCCGCGCCTTTTCGACCCGGGCCTTCCAGCGCTCGTTGCCGACGAGCCAGTCAAAGCTGTCCGTCTGCAGGGCAAGAAGATTGGGAACGTCAAGCGGTTCGTGAATCTTTGCGAATGAAATCCGGGAAGCTGCGTTCTCCGGATTAGTAGCGGTTTCGTTATTAGAGGTGCTCGAGGCGACCAAGAGGGATCCTTCCACAGACCTTCAGGCGTGTTTCGCGCTTCCTCCCCTGCACTGCACGGACCGAGTCCGTGTGCGTCCCGACGTCCGGCAACAGGTGCACCCGCATACTACGGATACCGCCCGGCACGGAACATAGCCCACCGCTATATGAAGGCTGAAGGTTAACAGGAGGAAGCAAATATCCACTATAGGGCATTATGGGCACACAAGTCTACCCGATTTCATAACCCTGCGTCGCTCAACCCCTCAGAATCCCACAAGGATCCGGCTTACGAGGGAGCAGCAGGCAACATGTAACGGCTGATAAACAGCCGGTAAGCGGCTGGTGCAACACCAGATAGTAACCCGGTACTGGACCTGGTACTAACCCGGTAGTAACCCTTACCCGAGACCCCTTCCGGAGCATCGGATACAGATACCTTACCGCAAGATCGGCGGAATGTGGGTGTGGAGGGTGTCGGAGACCGCGCAGGCATGTGACTGCGATCTCCCTGCCGGCTGTGAGGTGGCGTAGCCTTATCCCAGCGTTGGATCCATCCCTGCAATGTCTTTAAGGACGAAACAGCCTTTAAGGACGAAACAGTCTTCAATGACGAACACAGCAACGAAAGTGAACTCATCCGCTATGAGCAACTCCGCAGCCCCCGCGGCAGCAGTCCCTACCGAAGTGGTAATTGTCGGCGGCGCACGCACTCCCCAGGGCCGGCTCAACGGGCAGCTGGCCCCCTTTACCGCCGTTGACCTCGGAGCGTTCGCCATCAGCGGCGCCCTGGAGAAGTCCGGGGTTCCGGCGGCCGATGTCGACACCGTCATCATGGGCCATGTGGTCCAGGCCGGGTGCGGGCAGAACCCGGCCCGCCAGTCCTCCATTAAGGCGGGCATCGGCTGGGATGTCCCCACGGTCACCATCAACAAGGTCTGCCTCTCCGGCCTGGCCGCTGTTATTGATGCAGCCCGCCTGATCCGCGGCGGCGAGGCCACCGTGGTGGTGGCCGGAGGCCAGGAATCCATGACCCGAGGGCCGCACCTGCTGCCCGGCTCCCGCCAAGGCTGGAACTACGGGAACATTTCCGCGGTCGACTCAGTGGCACATGACGGCCTCACGGACGCCTTCGACAACGATTCGATGGGAATCTCCACCGAGCGCGGCAACACCAAGCTGGCCATCAAGCGGCTGGAACAGGACGAAGTGGCTGCGGCCTCCCACCAGCGGGCAGCGGCCGCCATGGCTGCCGGCATCTTCGACGCCGAGATCGTTCCGGTGACCGTGCCGCAGCGCAAGGGCGAGCCGCTGGTACTCACCAGCGATGAAGGCGTGCGGCCCGCGACCACCACGGAGACCCTGGCCGGGCTGCGGCCAGCCTTCGATCCGGAGGGCACCATCACGGCCGGCAACTCCTCCCCGCTGTCGGACGGAGCCGCGGCCCTGGTACTCACCACGCGTGCCTACGCCACCGAGCACGGCTTGGAAGTCCTCGCGTCCGTCGGTATGCCGGGCCAGGTGGCCGGGCCGGACAACACCTTGCATTCCCAGCCTTCCAACGCCCTGTTCGCGGCACTGGAACGCGCCGGCTGGAATGTCCCGGATCTGGACTTCATCGAGATCAACGAGGCCTTCGGAGCCGTTGCCGTCCAGTCCCTGAACGAACTGGGCATGGACCTGGAGCAGTGCAACCTGCATGGCGGGGCCATTGCCCTGGGCCACCCGATCGGCGCTTCCGGTGCCCGGCTCGCCCTGACCGCTGCGCACGAGCTGCTCCGGCGGGGCTCGGGGCGTGCCGGGGTTGCCCTCTGCGGCGGCGGCGGGCAGGGTGAAGCCCTGCTGCTCTTCCGCGAAGAGTCCTAGCGCGCCGGGCCCGATCGGGCAGAAGAACAACGTGATGGTCTACCGCATGGTGGCCCGGGACACCATCGAAGAGAAGGTCATGGCG
>NZ_JBNHFW010000035.1:0-32096 GCF_059090685.1 Arthrobacter sp. Y3225209 | reverse complement strand
GCGCCCCGCGCCGCCGCCAGCATGCTGCACGGAGGCGCCTTCGGGGTTGGAGGTCAGGGCGAGGACGAACACTCCCCGCCCCGTCCCGGCGGCAAGGTCCAGGGCCGGGCGCAGGGATTCAAAGCCCAGGTACGGGCTGAGCGTCACGGCATCGGCGGCCAGCGCCGAACCGTCCCGCAGCCAGGCATCGGCATATGCGGCCATGGTGGATCCGATGTCCCCTCGCTTGGCGTCGGCGATGCTCAGCACGCCGGCATCCGCGCAGGCGGCCAGGAGTTTCTCCAGCACTGCCAGCCCGGCGGAGCCATGCCGTTCGTACAGGGCAACCTGCGGTTTCAGTGCTGCAGCGTGCTCCCCCACCGCGTCCAACACGGTGAGGGAGAAGCGCTCCAGCCCGGCGGCGTCGTCGTTCAGTTCCCAGCTAGCCAGCAGCGCCGGGTGCGGATCGATCCCGACACACAGCGCTCCGCGGCTGTCCATGGCCGCCCGCAGGCGCGCCCCGAAAGGCTGTACCGGCTCAGGCACTGGCAGCTGCCTTGAGTTTGGCGGCGTGTTCCTGCAGCGACGTGACATCCCATTCGTAGGAGCGCATGGCCTCGATGGCCTGCACGGCGGCCCCGAACTCGGACACGGTGGTCACTACCGGGCAGCCGATGGAGGTGGCTGCGGCACGGATTTCGTAGCCGTCCCCGCGGGCCTGGCCGCCCGAGGGCGTATTGACCACCAGGTTAATTTCCCCGGCGGTAATCAGGTCCGCCACGGTGCCTTCCCCGTTCGGCCCGACGCCCTCACCCACCTTGCGGACCACGGTGGCAGTGATGCCGTTGCGGCGCAGGACATCCGCCGTGCCGCCGGTGGAAAGGATCTCGAACCCGAGATCGCTCATCAGCTTCACGGGCATGATGATGGAGCGCTTGTCCCGGTTGGCTACGGAGACAAAGACCTTGCCCGCGGTGGGAAGCGCACTGTTGGCCGCTGCCTGGGACTTGGCGAACGCCGTGTCGAAGTACTTGTCGATGCCCATGACCTCGCCGGTGGAGCGCATTTCGGGGCCGAGGAGGGAATCCACCACGGTGCCTTCGGGGGTCCGGAACCGGCTGAACGGCAGCACGGCTTCCTTCACGGCTACCGGTGCGTCCAGCGGCAGGGTGGATCCGTCGCCGGTTTCGGACAGCCGGCCGGCCGCGCGCAGCTCGGCGATGGTGACGCCGGTACCGATCAGGGCCGCTGCCTTGGCCAGCTGGACACCCGTGGCCTTGGACACGAAGGGCACGGTGCGGGAGGCCCGCGGATTGGCTTCGATGACGTAGAGGATGTCCGAGGCGAGGGCGAACTGGATGTTGATCAGACCGCGGACGCCGACGCCGGCGGCAATTACCTGCGTGGCCTTCCGTACCCGGTCGATCACGTCGGTGCCCAGGGTGATGGGCGGCAGCACGCAGGCGGAGTCGCCGGAGTGGATGCCGGCCTCCTCGATGTGTTCCATGATCCCGCCCACGTACAGGTCGGTGCCGTCATAGAGCGCGTCGACGTCGATCTCGATCGCGTCTTCCAGGAACCGGTCCACCAGCACGGGGTGGTCAGGGGTGATCTCGGTGGCGTTGGTGATGTACCGGGAAAGGTTCTCCTCGTCATAGACAATTTCCATGCCGCGGCCGCCGAGCACGTAGGAGGGGCGGACCAGCACCGGGTAGCCGATCTCGTCTGCCACCTTCTTGGCGTCTTCGAAGGACACTGCGGTGCCGTTCTTCGGGGCGGTCAGCCCGCCCTGGTCCAGCACCCGCTGGAAGGCGCCGCGGTGTTCGGCCAGGTCGATGGCCTCCGGGGAGGTGCCCAGGATCGGCACGCCGGCGTCCGCCAGGGCCTGCGCCAGCTTCAGCGGGGTCTGCCCGCCGAGCTGCACGAAAACTCCCAGCACGCCGCCGGTGCGCTGCTCGGCAGCGATCACCTCGAGGACGTCCTCCAGGGTCAGCGGTTCAAAGTAGAGCCGGTCGGAGATGTCGTAGTCGGTGGAGACCGTTTCCGGGTTGCAGTTGATCATCACGGTTTCGTGCCCGGCTTCGCGCAGGGCCATGGTGGCGTGCACGCAGGAGTAATCGAACTCGATGCCCTGCCCGATCCGGTTCGGCCCGGAGCCCAGGATGATGATGGACGGCTTGGCGTGTTCGGCCACCTCGTCCTCCTCGTCGTAGGAGGAGTAGTGGTACGGGGTGTAGGCGGCGAATTCGGCGGCGCAGGTGTCCACGGTTTTGTACACCGGACGGACATTCAGCGCATGCCGGACACCGCGGATCACCGCTTCGGGGGTGTTGGTCAGCTTGCCGATCTGCTCGTCGGAGAAACCGTGCCGCTTGGCCAGGCGCAGGATGTCCTCGTTGACCGAGGGCGTGGCACGGATCTGTTCTGCGGTTTCATTGATCAGGGCCAGCTGGTCCAGGTACCAGGGGTCGATGCCGGTGGCTTCGTAGAGCTGTTCCACGGAGGCCCCGCCGAGCAGTGCCTGCTGGACCTGCTTCAGCCGGTCGGTGGTGGGCCGTTTTGCGGCTTCCACGAGCGCGGGCACCGCTGCCGGATCCACCGGATCGAAGGAGAGCGTGGCGCCCTTCTGCTCCAGGGAGCGCAGCGCCTTTTGCAGGGCCTCGGTGAAGTTGCGCCCAATGGCCATGGCCTCGCCCACGGACTTCATGGTGGTGGTCAGGGTCGGGTCCGCGGCCGGGAACTTCTCGAACGCGAAGCGCGGCACCTTGACCACAACGTAGTCCAGCGTCGGCTCGAAGGACGCCGGGGTCTTTTTGGTGATGTCGTTGGGAATTTCGTCCAGCGTGTAGCCCAGCGAGAGCTTGGTGGCGATCTTGGCGATGGCGAAGCCGGTGGCCTTGGACGCCAGCGCCGAGGACCGGGAGACGCGCGGGTTCATTTCGATGACGACAACGCGTCCGGTGTCCGGTTCGATGGCGAACTGGATGTTGCAGCCGCCGGTGTCCACGCCCACTTCCCGGATGACGGCGATCGCGATGTTGCGCAGCTTCTGGTACTCGCGGTCGGTCAGCGTCATGGCCGGTGCCACGGTGATGGAGTCGCCGGTGTGCACACCTACCGGGTCGAAGTTCTCGATGGAGCAGACCACCACGACGTTGTCGTTTTTGTCCCGCATCATTTCCAGCTCGTATTCCTTCCAGCCGAGGATGCTCTCTTCGAGCAGCACCTCGGAGGTGGGGCTGTACTGGATGCCGGCCCCGGCGATGCGGCGCAGGTCCTCGGCGTTGTAGGCCAGGCCGGAACCCAGCCCGCCCATGGTGAAGGAGGGGCGGACCACCATCGGGTAGCCAAGCTGCTCCGCGGCGGCGAAGGCCTCGTCCATGCTGTGCACAATGATGGACTTGGCGGATTCGGCACCGCAGCGCTCGACGACGCCCTTGAACTTCTCGCGGTCCTCTCCGAGTTCGATGGCAGCGATGTTTGCGCCGATCAGCTCCACGTTGTACTTCTCCAGCACGCCGTTTTTATCCAGTGCGATGGCGGTGTTCAGCGCGGTCTGCCCGCCCAGGGTGGGCAGGACGGCGTCGGGGCGTTCCTTGGCGATGATCTTTTCGACCACCTCGGGGGTGATGGGTTCCACGTAGGTGGCGTCGGCGAACTCGGGGTCGGTCATGATGGTGGCCGGGTTGGAGTTCACGAGGATGACCCGCAGGCCCTCCTCCTTCAGGACCCGCAGGGCCTGCGTGCCGGAGTAGTCGAATTCCGCGGCCTGGCCGATCACGATGGGGCCGGAGCCGATGACCAGGACGGACTGAAGGTCGGTTCTGCGGGGCATTAGATGCTCTCCTTGTTCTTGCTGGAGGCCATAAGCTCCACGAAACGGTCAAAGAGGTAGGCGGAGTCGTGCGGTCCGGCAGCGGCTTCGGGGTGGTACTGCACGGAGAAGGCCGGGATATCCAGGCAGGCGAGGCCTTCCACCACGTTGTCGTTCAGGGACACGTGGCTCACCTCCACCCGCCCGTAGCGCTCTTCCGGTGCGGTGACGGGTCCGTCCAGCGGCGCGTCAACGGCGAAGCCGTGGTTCTGGCTGGTGATCTCCACCTTGCCGGTCCGGCGGTCCAGCACCGGCTGGTTGATGCCGCGGTGTCCGTAGCGCAGCTTGTAGGTGCCGAAGCCCAGGGCACGGCCGAGGATCTGGTTGCCGAAGCAGATGCCAAAGAACGGGATCCGGTGGTCCAGCACCTCGCGCAGCATGGCGACCTGCACGTCCGCGGTCGCCGGGTCGCCGGGTCCGTTGGACATAAACACTCCGTCCGGGTCCAGGGCCTGCAGGTCCTCGAAGGTGGTGGCGGCGGGCAGCACATGGGTGCGGATGCCCCGCTCGGCGAGGCGTACCGGGGTCATGGACTTGATGCCCAGGTCAATGGCGGCGACGGTGCCCAGCGGTTCGCCGGCCCAGCCGTGGTCGGCGGGGTCAATCACATAGGCTTCGTCCACGCTGACCTCTTCGGCCAGCCGCGCCCCTGCCATGCCCTGCTGCGCGCGGACCTCGGCAAGCAGCTCGGCGTCCAGACGCCCGGCGTCGGCACCGGAGAAAATGCCGGCCTTCATGGCGCCGCGTTCACGCAGGTGGCGGGTGACGGCGCGGGTGTCGACGCCGGAGATTCCGACCACGCCCTGTTCCGCCAGCTGTTCGTCCAGGGTGGATTCGGACCGCCAGTTGGAGGGGCGCCGGGCGGCGTCGCGCACAATGTAGCCGGCCACCCAGATGCGCCGGGACTCGGCGTCGTCGGCGTTGACGCCGGTGTTGCCGATGTGCGGTGCCGTCTGCACCACCAGCTGACGGGCGTAGGAAGGATCCGTGATGGTTTCCTGGTAGCCGGTCATGCCGGTGGCGAAGACCGCTTCACCCAGGGCTGTTCCCTGCGCGCCGTAGGCACGGCCGCGGAAGGTGCGCCCGTCCTCCAGCATCAGGACGGCGGGCGTGGGGTTGATGATCTCGTGCACTGTCACAGTTGTTCCTCGCTAGGGGTCGCCGATGCCGGCAGAAGTTTCGTGATTGCGTTTACCAGGGGTGTCTTCTCATCGGCGGCGCGGGTGCGGAAACCGGTGTCCACGCGTTTGGGGCCCAGCTGCCATGTCACGGTGACGAGTCCGTCCTTTTCAACGAACTTGCCGGCCATGCCGCGTTCCAGGCGGACGCCGATCAGGTCCCCGCGCGGGATCCACAGATCCTCCGCGCCGGAGCGGGCGAAGAGCACGCCTTCGGGGAAGACGGCGGCGGTGGCGTTGGACTTTACGCCGAGCCCGTAGAGGGCCACGCGGTCCAGCCAGTCCCCCGCACTGGTGGTCACCACGTACTGGCCCAGGGCCTGGAACGTCGGCTCCTCCAGTTCCGCGGGCAGGGCCCTGGGCCGGGGAATGTCCTGCTGCCGGCGTCGTCGGCCCCTCCAGCCCAGGGCGAACAGGCCCAGGACAAGGATGAGGAGGGCGGCCAGGCCCAGGAAGAAGTACAGCAGTTCCATCAGGATTCCTTTGCGGCAACAGGGTGGGGCGTATTGAGTCTGCCGTCGCGGACCGTGGGGTGTCCGTTATAGAAGACGGTCTGCACCACTCCGGGCAGTTCCAGCCCGGCGAACGGACTGTTGCGCCCCTTGGTAGCCATCTTAGAAGGGTCCACCGTCCGCGACGCAGTCGGGTCCACCAATATGACGTTGGCCGGTTCGCCCGCTGCAATGGGCCGTCCCTGGCCGGGGACGTCACCGATCAGCGCGGGCGTAAAGGACGTGATCCGGGCGAAGTCCGCCCAGCTCATCAGTCCGGTGTCGATCATGGTGTGCTGCACTACGGACAGGGCGGTTTCCAGTCCGGTCATGCCCATGGCGGCCTGCGCCCATTCGCATTCCTTGTGCTCGCTCGGATGCGGGGCGTGGTCGGTGCCGACAATGTCGATGGTCCCGTCCGCCAGTCCGCGCCGGACGGCGTCGACGTCGGCCGCGGTGCGCAGCGGCGGGTTCACCTTGTAGACCGGGTCGTAGCTGCGCACCATCTCGTCGGTCAGGAGCAGGTGGTGCGGGGTGACTTCGGCCGTGACGCGAATGCCCTGTGCCTTGGCCCAGCGGAGGATGTCCACGGATCCTGCGGTGGAGACGTGGCAGACGTGCAGGCGCGAGCCGGTGTGGCGGGCCAGCAGTACGTCGCGGGCAATGATGGCTTCCTCGGCGACGGCGGGCCAGCCGGCCAGGCCGAGGACCGCGCTGACGTCACCCTCGTTCATCTGGGCGCCTTCGGTCAGCCGGGGCTCCTGCGCATGCTGGGCGATGACGCCGCCGAAGGCCTTGACGTATTCAAGGGCCCGGCGCATCAGCACCGGGTCCGAGACGCACATGCCGTCATCGGAGAAGACCCGGACCCGGGCCCGGGAATCCGCCATCGCGCCGAGTTCGGCCAGGCGTTCGCCGGCCAGCCCGACCGTGACGGCGCCTACGGGGCGGACATCCACCCAGCCGGCGCGTTCGCCGAGGCTCAGGACCTGTTCCACCACGCCGGCGGTGTCCGCCACCGGCATGCTGTTGGCCATGGCGTGGACGGCGGTGAAACCGCCCAGGGCTGCGGCGCGGCTGCCGGTTTCCACGGTTTCAGCGTCTTCCCTGCCGGGTTCACGCAGGTGGGTGTGCAGGTCCACCATGCCGGGCAGGGCGATCAGGCCGCTGGCGTCGATCACCTCGGCGCCGTCCGGTGCCTTTGTCTCAGCTTCCGGGCCGACGGCGGTGATGGTCCCGTTTTCCAGCAGGATGTCCGCGGTTTCGAGCCCGAGGATGGTCGCGCCGCGGATCAGGTAGGAACCGGTCGGGGACGGGTTTCCGGGGTTGCTCATCGCTTCTGCTCCTGCAGTGTACGTTCGGAGCTGCTCTCGCCGGAGAGCAGCAGGTAGAGGGCGGCCATACGGACGGAAACGCCGTTGCTGACCTGGTCCAGGATGGTGGACCGCGGGGAATCGGCGGCACGGGCTGAAATTTCCAGCCCGCGGTTCATCGGCCCCGGGTGCATGATGATCGTGTCCTCCATGCCCAGGGCGTCGAGACGGTCCAGGCGGACGTCGTCCAGGCCCCAGCGGCGGGAGTATTCGCGGACGGACGGGAAGAAGGCGGAGTGCATGCGTTCGCCCTGCACCCGCAGCATCATCACGGCATCCGGCCGGGCGGCCAGCGCTTCATCCAGGTCATAGCTGACCGTGCACGGCCAGGACTCGACGCCGAACGGCAGCAGCGTGGGCGGGGCCACCAGGGTGACTTCCGCACCGAGGGTGCGCAGCAGCCAGAGGTCCGAACGGGCTACCCGGGAATGCAGCACGTCCCCGACAATCACCACCTTCATGCCGGCCAGGTCGGTGCCCGCCGAGTCGGTGCCGTGCAGCCTGGCCCAGTGCCGGCGCATGGTGAAGGCGTCCAGCAGGGCCTGGGTGGGGTGTTCGTGCGTACCGTCTCCGGCGTTCAGGACGGCGGCGTCAATCCAGCCCGAGGTTGCCAGGCGGGCCGGTGCCCCGGAGGAACCGTGCCGGATCACCACGGCGTCGGCGCCGATGGCGGCGAGGGTCTGGGCGGTGTCCTTTAGCGATTCGCCCTTGGAGACCGAGGACCCCTTGGCGGAGAAGTTGATGACGTCTGCGGACAGGCGTTTGGCGGCGGCCTCGAAGGAGATCCGGGTGCGGGTGGAGTCTTCGAAGAACAGGTTCACCACGGTGCGTCCGCGCAGGGCGGGGAGCTTTTTGACCTCCCGCTCCCCCACCGCCGCCATCTGCTCCGCTGTGTCCAGAATCGCCAGGGCGTCGGCCCGGCTCAGGTCCAGTGTGGAAAGCAGATGCCTCATGCAGTGCCCTCGATAACCACTTCGTCGACGGCGGGAAGGTCGCTTTCGACCAGGCGGACGCGTACCTGTTCGCGGGAGGCGGTGGGCAGGTTCTTGCCTACATGGTCGGCGCGGATGGGCAGCTCACGGTGGCCCCGGTCCACCAGAACGGCCAGCCGGACGATGCGGGGGCGGCCGAGGTCCACCAGGGCATCCAGGGCGGCGCGGATGGTGCGGCCGGAGAACAGGACATCGTCCACCAGCACCACGACTTTGTCGTCAATCCCGGAGACCGGTTCACGGGTGGCATACGGCGGCCGGGTGGGGCGGCGCGAGAGGTCGTCACGAAACATCGTGACATCAAGCTGGCCGGTAATGGCTGCGGGGTCAACGCCCGGTGCCGCCGCAGCGATTTTCGCTGCCAGGCGCTGTGCCAGCGGATATCCGCGGCGGGGAATGCCCATCAGGACCAGATCTTCCGGGCCCTTGTTGGCCTCGAGGATCTCGTGGGCAATGCGCGTCAGCGCGCGGTCAATGTCAGCTGAAGACAGAACGGTACGGCTGGGTACCTGGACGGCATCTGTGCCAGTCATTTCCGCTTCCTCCTTCCCCGCCTCACAGGACGGAATTTAAAGGTTGAATGCGTGCAAGACGCTATCACAGGACGCGCGGCGGTCCCCTGCCGGCGGCCGTGTGCGACCTTGTGTGACTATTCTGGCTGCTATGGACAGCCCTCCTTCGCCGACCGGCCAACAGCACCCCGTTCAGCCGGCCCCTGCACCCCTTGGCCACGGGCCGGCCGGCAGTGCTGCCGGCCCGCCCCACGGAGCCCGGAGCCACGGTACTGCGGTTGCACCGGCCTGGGCCCGCCCGGCACCGCCCCGGGACAGGGGACTGACGGCCACGGTGGTGATGATTGTGGCATCCTCGGCCGTGCTGGCGTGGGTCGGCATGTTCCTGCTCGACCGGCTTGGCCCGCCGGCCTTTATTGTCTGCGGGATCCTCGCCTTGGTTCCGCTGGGCATTTGTGTCCTGGGCATCTGGTGGGTGGACCGGTGGGAGCCGGAGCCGCGCAGCACCCTGGTGTTCTGCTTCCTGTGGGGCGCCGGAGTATCCGTGGGCATCGCCCTGCTGGTGGGGCCCTATTTCACCCTGGCACTGCTGGAGCTGGTGCCCTCCGGTTCGGCGGACCTGCTGGGCATGGTGATCCAGGCGCCGGTGGTGGAGGAGATTGCCAAGGGCATGGGTATCCTGCTGCTCCTGCTGGTGCGCCGGCGAATCTTCGACGGGCCGGTGGACGGCATTGTCTTCGCAGCCGCGGTGGCTGCGGGATTCGCCTTTACCGAAAACATCCTCTACTTCGGATCAGCGCTCCTGACCGCGGGCGGGGCCACGGTCTATCAGCTGGGCTTCACCTTCATCCTGCGCGGTCTGCTCTCCCCCTTTGCACATGTGCTGTTCACTGCCTGCACCGGCCTGGCCCTGGGCCTGGCCGCCCGGCGGGCGGGCAACGCCTGGATCGCTCCGGCGTTTGTGCTGGGACTGGTTCCGGCCATCCTGGGCCACATGCTGTGGAATGGCGGGCCGGCGCTTCTGTTCGGGGATTTCTTCGTTTTCTATTTCCTGCTCCAGGTACCCTTTTTCGTCCTGGCGGTCACCGGCGTCTGGTTCCTCCGCCGCAGTGAGCAGCGCCTGACGCAGCGGCGGCTGGGTGAATACGCCGGAGCAGGCTGGTTCAGCGACGCCGAGGTGCAGATGCTGGCCACCGGCGCGGGCCGGCGCAGGGCCATGGCCTGGGCGCGGGCACATCACACGGCGGCGCCCATGAAGGAGCTGATCCGGCGTTCCACGCGCCTGGCCCTGACCCGCCAGCAGATTGTCGCAGGACGGGAGGTGGAGGCCAACCGGGAATACGAGCGGACCCTGCTGGATGAAGTCTCCGCCATCCGTTCCGCCCTGCTGGCTGGAACCGCCTAGCGGCAGGACGCACGAAAGGACCGGCCCCGAGGGGCCGGTCCTTTCAACATTGATGCGTACGGATCAGGCGAGCAGCGACGGCTTCAGTTCCTGCAGCCGTCCAAGCAGTCCGTTGATAAAGGCCGGGGACTCGTCCGTGGAGAGGGTCTTGGCCATTTCCACGGCTTCGCTGATGGCAACCTTGTCCGGAACGTCGTCGTTGTAGAGCAGTTCCCAGGCGCCCAGGCGGAGGATGATGCGGTCCACCGAAGGCATGCGTTCAAGCGTCCAGCCCTGCGAATACGTGCTCAGGAACTCGTCAATCTGTTCCTGCATCGCAACCACGCCTTCCACCAGGTCCATGGTGTAGGGGTTGATGGTCTGGTCGGTCCGTTCGCGGCGGGCCCGGATCACATCGAAGGCTGAAGCCGAACGCTGTTCGGCTTCGAAAAGGACCTCCAGTGCGCGGGTCCGTGCTTTACTGCGTGCACTCACTCGTTAACGCGTCCCAGGTAGTCGCCGGTGCGGGTGTCAACCTTGACCTTGGTGCCCTGTTCCAGGAACAGCGGCACCTGGATCTCGTAGCCGGTCTCGATGGTGGCGGGCTTGGTGCCACCGGTGGACCGGTCACCCTGCAGGCCGGGCTCGGTGTAGGTGATTTCCATGGTCACGGACGGCGGCAGCTCGATGTAGAGCGGGGAGCCTTCGTGGATGGCGATGGTGACCATCATGGATTCGAGCATGAAGTTGGCGTTGTCGCCAACGATCTTGCCCGGAACCGTGAGCTGGTCGAAATCGGAGGTATCCATGAAGACGTAGTCTTCGCCGTCCTGGTACAGGTACTGGTAGTCGCGGCGGTCCACCGTGGCGGTCTCGACCTTGATGCCGGCGTTGAACGTCTTGTCCACAACCTTGCCCGAGGTCACGTTGCGCATCTTGGTACGGACGAACGCACCACCCTTGCCCGGCTTCACGTGCTGGAACTCAATGATGCTCCAGAGGTTGCCTTCAAGCTTCAGCACGGTGCCGTTCTTGATGTCGTTGGTCGTCGCCACAGTTTCTCTTCCGTTGTCCGTCTATATGTTGTTCGTCAAAGTACGTTTAATTCAAGTCCGTCGACTATTCTACCCGCTTCGGAGAACTACAGGCTGAGCCGGATCCCGCCCTGCGGCTCGGAGGCGATTTCCTGGTACGCGGCGAACAGCAGCGAGGTGTCCGGGACCTCCAGCATGGACGGCTTCGCCAGCCCGTCCAGCACCACGAAACGCAGCAGGTCACCGCGGGATTTTTTGTCCCGGCGCATGCCGTCCAGCAGGGCGGACCAGCGGTCCTTGCGGTAGCTCACGGGCAGGCCCAGTGAGGTGAGAATCTCCTTGTGCCGGTCCGCTGTTGCATCATCAAGCCGGCCAACCATACGGGCCAGTTCGGCAGCGAATACCAGCCCCACGGATACGGCAGCGCCGTGGCGCCACTGGTAGCGCTCTGCCAGTTCAATGGAGTGGCCCAGTGTGTGGCCGTAGTTCAGGAACTCCCGGCGTCCGGCTTCCCGCAGGTCGGTGGAGACTATTTCGGCCTTGACGCCGATGGAGCGTTCCACGAGTTCGCGGACGACGGCGCAACCGCCGTCCGCCACTGCCTCGGGATTGGCTTCCACCAGGTCCAGGATCGCCGGATCGGCAATGAAACCGCACTTGATGACTTCGGCCATACCGCTGAGCAGTTCGTTTTTCGGCAGGGTGCCCAGTGCGTCCAGGTCCGCCAGCACTCCGGCCGGCGGGTGGAAGGCGCCCACCAGGTTCTTGCCCTCGGCGGTGTTGATGCCGGTTTTCCCGCCGACCGCTGCATCCACCATGCCCAGCAGGGACGTGGGGATGTGCACCACCTTGATGCCGCGCAGCCAGGTTGCGGCCACAAAGCCCGCAACGTCAGTGACGGCGCCGCCGCCCACGGCCACAATGGCATCGGAACGGGTGAAGTCATTCTGTCCCAGCACCTGCCAGCAGAAGGAGGCCACCTGGATGTGCTTGCCTTCTTCGGCATCCGGGATTTCCGCGGTGACAGCAGTGAGCCCGGTCGCGGCGAGTTCGTCCCGCACCGTGTCACCGGTGGTGCGCAGTGCGCGGGGGTGAATCACCAGCACGCGCCGAACGCGTTCCCCGAGCATTGCCGGCAGCCGGCCCAGCAGGCCGTGGCCCACCACGACGTCGTAGTTTTCTGCAGGGTTGGAGCCGGTCACCGGGATGATCGTCGGTTCGGAGGGCATCTAGTCTTCTCCTTTGGTGAGGACGGAAGTCAGCCGGTCAATAATGGCCGGAACAGTGAGTCCCCTGGTGTCAATGGTGATGTCGGCCAGGGATTCGTAAACGGGACGGCGTGCCGTGGCCAGCTCCTGCCAGCGCCGGACGGGGTCCGGGGCGAGCATTGGACGGTGTCCGGAACGGCTGATGCGTGGAAGCACTGTGGCAAGGTCCGTATCCAGAAACACTACAGTGGTCCCGGCCAGGAGTTGCTGTGTGCCGGAGTCCAGCACCGCTCCCCCGCCCAGGGAAATGACTGCCGGAACCGGTGATTCCAGTGCTGCCGCGACGGTCCGCGCTTCCACTTCCCGGAAATACCGTTCGCCCCTCGCGGTGAACAGGTCCGCGATGGGCCCATGGCGTTCCACCACCAGTTCGTCAGTGTCCACAAACGGCAGTCCTGCCCGGGCGGCATAGCTGCGCCCGACCACGGATTTGCCGGCGGCCATAAACCCGATCAGGACCAGGTGCCGGCGGATGCTGTGTGGTTCGGGAAGGTGCGGGTCAGGACTGCGGGACATCTGTACCAGCGGATTCCAGCGACTGCGGGATTGCCTCCAGGTAGGCACGGAGGTTCCGGGCCGTTTCGGGCACCGAATCGCCGCCGAACTTCTCGATCACGGCTTCGGCCAAAACCAGGGCGACCATTGCCTCTGCGACCACACCGGCGGCGGGTACGGCACAGACGTCGGAGCGCTGGTGATGGGCGCGGGCAGGCTGGGACGTGCTGACGTCCACGGTGCGCAGGGCGCGGGGCACCGTGGCGATCGGCTTCATGGCCGCACGCACGCGCAGTAGTTCGCCAATGCTCATACCGCCCTCGATGCCTCCGGCACGGTTACCCGAACGGATCACGCGTCCGGAGGCGTCCTGCAGGATTTCGTCATGTGCTGCGGATCCGCGGCGGGTGGCGGTGAGGAAGCCGTCCCCCACTTCCACGCCCTTGATCGCCTGGATACCCATCAGGGCACCGGCAATCCGTGCATCGAGGCGGCGGTCCCAGTGCACGTAGCTGCCCAGTCCCGGCGGAAGGCCGTAGGCCAATACCTCGACCACTCCGCCGAGGGTTTCGCCCTCCTTGTGGGCGGCGTCGACTTCGGCCACCATGGCCGCGGAAACCTCCGGATCGAAGCAGCGCATCGGATCGGCGTCCAGCGCGTCGACGTCGGCAGGCAGCGGCAGCGCTGCGGTCTCGGGGGCCATCACGCCGGCAATTCCGACGGTGTGGCTGACAAGTTCAATACCGAGCTGGTTCAGGAAGGCGGAGGCAACCGCGCCGAGGGCTACCCGGGTGGCGGTTTCCCGGGCGCTGGCACGTTCCAGGACGGGCCGGGCCTCATCGAACCCGTACTTCTGCATACCGGTGAAGTCGGCGTGGCCGGGCCGCGGCCGGGTGAGCGGCGCGTTGCGGGCGGAGTCGGCCAGCGTGGCCGGGTCCACGGGATCGGCGGCCATGACCTGTTCCCATTTGGGCCATTCCGTGTTGCCGATCTCGATGGCCACCGGGCCGCCCTGGGTGAGGCCGTGGCGGACCCCGCCGAGGATGCGGACGGCATCCTGTTCGAACTTCATCCGGGCGCCGCGGCCATAACCAAGCCGGCGGCGGGCCAGGGCAGCCTGAATGGCGGCGCTGTCCACTTCGATTCCTGCAGGGACACCTTCAACAATTCCAACCAGTGCAGGTCCATGGGACTCACCGGCGGTCAACCAACGCAACATGGTTTCAATACTGCCATGACCGGCGCGGCCGTTCAGCGCCGCGGGATACCCACAGCGTCACACATCGCATTTGTGACGCCTGCTTCGTCATGGAAGGCGTCCCCGGTGAACAGCCGAACCTGTTCCACCGCCTGGTACAGGAGCATTTCGACGCCGGCCACGACGGTGCCTCCGGCGCCGGACCAGGCTGCGGCGATACGGCTGGGCCAGGGGTCGTAGGCAACGTCCAGCAGGACGCCGTCCGGCACCACGCCGGTGAGGTCCCCGGCCAGCCCGTCCGCCGCGCGGGGCGGCAGAGTGGATATCACGACGTCGGCCTTCGAGCAGGCCTGCGCAGCATCCTCCCAGTGCCGTGACTGAACCCGGATGCCCGTGCGCTCCCCGGCCGCATGTACGCCCGCGGTGCCAGGCGCAGGATCGGGGAACCGGCGGGCGCAGACCTCCACGCCGGCGGCACCAAGCTCGGCGAGAGCCGCCACCGCGGCGCAGGCGGTACCGCCTGCGCCAAGCACTACGGCGCGCGGACGTTCGCGGACACCGGCATGGCGCAGGGCCCGGACAATCCCGTCTACGTCGGTGTTGTGACCGGTCAGGACGGTGCCGGAGCCCGCATTCGAAAACGTCACGGTGTTGAGTACGCCCAGGGCCTGGACGCGACGGTCCAACCGGTCCATTTCGCCGACCATTACTGCCTTCAGCGGCATGGTCACCGACAGGCCGGCCCAGCCCCCGCCGTCGTGCAGCGAGGCTGCGAAGGCGGGGGCTTCGGCGGCGGTGAGGTCGATCGCCGCATAGTCGCAGGGGTAGCCCAGGTGGTCATACGCTGCCTGGTGGAGCAGCGGCGACTTGGAGTGGCTGATCGGGTGCCCCAGGACGGCTGCGCGCAGCCGGGTCCGGTCCACCTATCCGCACCGCCCCGGCTTCTGGGTGCCGCACCAGGCCTGGTATTCCTGCACGTACTTGGCGTGTTCAGCCAGGGTGGAGGAGAACTTGGTCTCGCCGCTGTCCAGGTTCACCGTGACCCAGTAGAAGTACGGGACATCCGCCGGGTTGGCAGCTGCATCAATGGCCTCGCGGCTGGGTGAGCCGATCGGGCCTACCGGCAGGCCCGGGTTGGCGTACGTGTTGTACGGGTTGGACTTGTCCGCCTTCTCCTCGGGCGTCAGGTCATAGCTCTTCCGGTCCAGGCCGTAAGTTACCGTTGCATCGGACTGGATCAGGCCGTTGGTTTCGGTGTTGTTCGGGCCCAGCCGGTTTTCGATGGAACCGGCAACCGTGGCGTAGTCCGCCTCCCCTGCCTCGGCCTGGATGATGCTGGCCTTGGTCAGGATCCGGTACTGCTCCGCCGGATCGGTGATGCCTGCCTCCTCGAGCTGCGCGAAGGTGTTGGCGGTCATCTCCTTGACGATCTCCTCGGCCGTCATTTCGACGTCGAACCGGTATTCGCCCGGGTGCAGGTAACCCTCCAGGGATACGGCCTGCTCCGGCAGTCCGAACTGCTGCGGGTTCGCGGCCAGCGCCTGGAATTCGGAGAGCGGGATACGCGTGGAGGTGTTAAGGATTTCGAAGACCTCGCCCTGTCGGAGGTCGCGCGCAACGGCGGCATAGTGCACCTGGCCGCTGCCGTCACCCAGCAGGGCATCCACCGCTGCGGAGGAGGACATCTGGTACTTCATTTCGTAGGTGCCGGGCTGGATCTCCCGGCCGTCGGACTGCGCGGTGAACGCGTTCACGAATTCCTTCGAGGTGGCCACAATGTCTTCGGCCTCAAGTTTGCCGCCGATCAGCAGCGGGCCGTCACCCTCGGCCACCGTGAAGGCCACGGAGCCGTTACCGGCACCTTCGTAGTCCTTGATTTCGTTCATGCCCAACAGATCCCGCAGGAACATGGTCAATCCGAAAACGACGCCGGCGAAGAGTGCCAGCACCACCACCATCACAATGGTGCGGCGCCGGCGCCGGCGCTGCTTTTCCCGCGAAGGCCGCTGGCTCCGGCGGGTGGGAGCTTCAGCGGGTTCGGTGAAGAACTGTCCTACGGGAAGCTCCTCTGCCTGGCGCTGCCCCGGTTCATATTCCGGTTCGGCCATGGCAGGGTACTCGGGATACCTGTGGCTCATGGCGTGTTACCGCCGTCGCGCTCGATGTCCTGCGAAATTGTGAACTCCTCATTCGGGGCCGGCAGCGTTCCGCAGGTGCGGTGCGGCCGGCGCGGTGTAACCAGCTCCCCCACGTCCCTGTTCAGGGATCGTTGTGTGTCAATAGACTGCTGCAGAATAGCTACAGCTGCCGCTTGATCAACCACTGTACGGTGGTTTCGGCTGTTCATTCCAGCTTCGTGCAGTGAACGGTGTGCGGAAACCGTTGTGAGACGCTCGTCCACAAGCCGTACCTGCTGGGTCTGCCCGGCATCTGCCAGGGCCTGTGCCAGGGCCTGCGCGTAGTCCCGGGCCATTTGCGTGGAGGCGGTTTCTCCCCCGCGCATACTGCGCGGGAGGCCCACAAATACCTCCACTGCATTCCGCTCGGCGGCCTCACGGACCACCACGCGGATGTCGCTGTTTTTCTTTGCGTCCCGCTTCAGCGTCCTGACCGGCATGGCCAGGACGCTGTCGGGATCACTGGCTGCCAGGCCGACCCGTACCAGGCCGACATCAACACCCAATTTGACCCCTGCGGGGGGCGCAGCACCGGACAAGTCAGCTTCGCCCGGCCACGGCCCCGCGGATCGCCGTGAGGGCCTCCGCGATCTTGCCTGCATCGGAGCCGCCGCCCTGGGCGACGTCATCCTTGCCCCCGCCGCCGCCGCCAAGCACGCCGGCAGCGGTCTTGACGAGGGCTCCGGCCTTCACGCCGGCAGCGCGTGCGCCTTCGTTGGTGGCCACAATGACCACCGGCCGGTTGTTGGACACCCCGGCCACGGCAACGGCAGCGGGTTCGCTGCCGAGCCGGGAACGAAGATCCAGGGCCAGGGTGCGCAGGTCATCGGCGCCGCCAACTTCGCCGGCGTTGTGGGCCAGCAGGCGGACCCCGTCCACGTCTGCCGCGGTGCCGACCAGCGCGGCTGCGGAGGCGGCCAGCTGCTCACGGCGCAGCTTCTCGAGCTCCTTCTCCGTCGCCTTCAGCTTGGCCAGGGTGGCGGCCAGGCGGTCCGGCAGCTGCACGGAGGGAACCTTGAGCATTTCGGAGAGTTCGTTCACCAGTGCCCGCTCGGCGGCCAGGTGGCGGAACGCGTCCATGCCCACGAAGGCCTCGACCCGGCGGTTGCCCGATCCCACGGACTGTTCGCCCAGGAGTGTCAGGCTGCCGATGCGGGAGGTGGACGCCACGTGCGTGCCGCCGCAGAGTTCCCGGGACCAGTCGCCGTTCATCTCCACCACACGCACGGTGTCGCCGTAGGCTTCCCCGAACAGTGCGGTGGCGCCCAGTGCCTTGGCTTCGTCGAGCGACATGATCTTGGTCTCGACCTGGTAGTTGCTGCGGATCGCGAGGTTGGAGACCTCTTCGATCTCGGACTTCGCGGCGTCGGAGAGTCCCTCGCCCCAGGAGAAGTCAAAGCGCAGGTAGCCGGCCTTGTTGAAGGAACCGCGCTGCAGCGCCTCCGGGCCGAGGATCTGGTGCAGGGCGGCGTGCACAATGTGCGTGCCGGAGTGTGCCTGCTCCGCCTCGTGGCGGCGCTGGGCGTCGACGGCGGCCAGCACGTTGGCGCCGGCGGCGATTTCGCCTTCACGGACAATCGCCTTGTGCACGCTCAAACCCTTGACCGGACGCTGGACGTCCTGCACTTCCAGCACAAAACCATCACCGGTGATCAGGCCCGTGTCAGCCGCCTGGCCGCCGGCTTCGGCGTAGAACGGGGTTTCGTCCAGGACCAGGGAGATTTCCGATCCCTGGCCGGCGTATTCCACGCGGGAACCGCCTGAGATGATGCCGCGCACCTTGGACTCGGTGCTCAGCTCGTCGTACCCGGTGAAGACGGTGTTTCCGGCCGCGAGCATTTCGTTGAAGACGGAGAGGTCCGCGTGGCCGTGCTTTTTGCCGCGGGCATCGGCCTGGGCGCGCTTGCGCTGCTCGGACATCAGCGACCGGAAGCCGGCCTCGTCAACCTTCAGCCCGGCTTCCTCCGCCATTTCAAGGGTGAGGTCGATCGGGAATCCGTAGGTGTCGTGCAGGGCGAAGGCCTCTTCGCCGCTGAGCGGGGTGCCGGCGGCCTTGGAGACCTTTACGGCTTCCTCCAGGCGTTCGGTGCCGGAGGCAATGGTGCGCAGGAACGCTTTTTCCTCGGCATAGGCAATGCGGCTGATCCGGGCGAAGTCGGCTTCCACCTCGGGGTAGACACCCTTCATGGCGTCCCGGGAGACGGGCAGCAGTTCAGGCAGGACGGCCGTTTCCACGCCCAGCAGGCGCATGGCGCGCACCGCACGGCGGATCAGGCGGCGCAGCACATAGCCGCGGCCTTCGTTGGACGGGCTGACACCGTCGGAGATGAGCATCAGGGCCGAACGGATGTGGTCGGCCACCACGCGCATGCGCACGTCATCGGTGTGGTGCGGATCCGAGGGGTCTTCGGCGCTGGTGTAGGTCCTGCCGGAAAGCTCGGCGGCCTTGTCCAGGACCGGACGGACCTGATCCGTCTCGTACATGTTCTCCACGCCCTGGAGGATCATGGCGAGGCGCTCGAGGCCGAGGCCGGTGTCGATGTTCTTCTGCGGCAGTTCGCCGGCCACGTCGAAGTCGGTCTTGGACCGGACGGCGGAGAGCTGGTACTGCATAAAGACCAGGTTCCAGATTTCGATGTAGCGGGTCTCATCGACGGCGGGGCCGCCTTCCTGCCCGTACGCCGGTCCGCGGTCGTAGTAGATCTCCGAGCAGGGGCCGCCGGGGCCGGCCTGGCCGGTGTTCCAATAGTTGTCCGCCTTGCCGGTGCCGATGATGCGTTCGTTCGGGACACCGATCTTGTCGCGCCAGATCGAACGCGCCTCGTCGTCGCGCTCCTCGCCGTCTTCGTAGACAGTGACCCAGAGACGCTCGGGGTCCAGGCCGAAACCGCCCTTTTCGACGTCGGAGGTCAGCAGCTCCCACGCGTAGGTGATGGCTTCTTCCTTGAAGTAGTCGCCAAAGGAGAAGTTGCCGGCCATCTGGAAGAACGTGCCGTGGCGGGCGGTCTTGCCCACTTCCTCGATATCCGCGGTGCGGATGCATTTCTGCACGCTGGTAGCGCGGCTGTAGGGCGCCTTTTCCCGGGCCGTGAGGTAAGGGATGAAGGGCACCATGCCTGCCACGGTGAACAGCAGCGAGGGATCGTTGGAGACTAGTGACGCCGAGGGCACCACCGTATGCCCCTTGGAGCTGAAGTAATCCAGCCAGCGGCGTGCAATCTCGTGGGACTTCATGGTGCTTCTATACCCTTCCGGTAATTCTGGTTTCGCACGGCAGATGGGGCGTCGTGCGGTACTGCTGGTGCCGCGGCTTAGCGGCGGACGGTCCGCATGGTGTCAACGGCCGAGTCGGGGGTGTCCAGGCCCAGGGCGGCGCGCAGGTCTCCCTCGCGCTGGCTCATGCCTTCGCGCAGGGCCTCGGCAAAGCTCTGCACCGCATCCGCGGCAGTGTCCACGGCACGGTTGATCCCGGCCTGCTTCAGGTTGGTCTTGGTTTCCGAAACCCGGCGGACGGCGATCACACCGATAGCGACGCCGATGGACATCCAAAATACGCGCTTAATCATGGCTGGCTCCTGATCTGTGGGGATGTGCTTGCGTGCTAGCGGCTGCGGCGGCCGCTGCTCCGGCGGGAGGCGATGGCGGAACGCACGCCGTAGCTGAACGCCGAGACCTTGATCAGCGGCGATCCTACGGTGGCTGCCACCAGGGAGGACAGGGCGGAGAGGTTGGCCGAGGCATCGGAGACATTCGAGGAAATGCCGTCCACCTTCTGCAGCTGCAGGTTGGTGGTGGACACCGTGGTGGTGACCTCGTCAATCAGCGGGGTGGTCTCCTCGCTGAGGGTTCGGATGGCACCGCGCATCTCATCGAAAACCTTCCCGAGTTTCCAGACGGGCACGGCCAGCAACGCAACCAGCACGGCAAACACGCCCGCTGCAATCAGACCGGCTATATCTCCACCCGACATGGGACTCCTTCGGAAAAAACTTTCATGATTTACAGAACTCGGCTGGTTCCGCCATAAGTACCTTACCTACTGCAGCGCTGCGGCACTTACTTTTGCCGCATGCGCCACGGCGTGCAAGGGGTCCGGATAACGGAACAGCCCGCGGCACGGGGCCGCGGGCTGTTCAGTAAACGGGGATAGTCCCGTTATTAGCGTGCGTAGTATTCCACCACGAGCTGCTCTTCGCAGGTCACGGGGACTTCCGAACGCTTCGGGCGACGCACGAGGCGTGCCTGCAGCTTGTCCAGGGAAACATCGAGGTAACCCGGAACGGCGGGCAGGACGTCGCGGTGGGCGCCGGCTGCGGCAACCTGGAACGGCGTCATGGTCTCGCTGCGCTGGTGCACGTGGATGAGCTGGCCTTCGGAAACGCGGAAGGACGGGCGGTCCACGCGGGCACCGTCAACCAGGATGTGGCGGTGCACAACCAGCTGGCGGGCCTGGGCGATCGTGCGGGCGAAGCCTGCACGCAGCACGAGTGCGTCGAGACGCATTTCGAGCAGTTCGATCAGGTTTTCACCGGTCAGGCCTGCGGTGCGGCGGGCTTCTTCGAAGACACGGGTCATCTGTGCTTCGCGGATGCCGTACTGGGCGCGCAGACGCTGCTTTTCGCGCAGACGTACGGCGTAGTCGCTGTCCTGCTTGCGACGGGCGCGGCCGTGCTCACCCGGGGGGTAAGGCCGACGCTCGAAGTACTTTGCTGCCTTGGGGGTCAAAGCAATGCCGAGGGCGCGCGAAGCGCGGGCCTGACGGCGTGCACGTGTGTTGTTAGCCACGTTCACCTTTCACTGTTTGGCGGTTTGGCCACGGCAGAAATAAATCCCTGCTGTGACTGCTGCGAAATATGCTGGCCTCCATGTGGGAGAGCTCCGGCCAACCGCTGCCGTCTGCTACAGACCCGGACTCCGGACGCACCGCTGCCGCCATAATTTTCACTACGGGGAAGAGGGGGCCGGTGTTTGGGCTTGCCAGTCAACCATCAATGCTAACACGGCCGTACCGCCGTCCCGGTCAGGGCTTTTCGCCCCGGATGATTCCGCGCAGCCGTTCCAGCCGTGCCGAGATGTCGCGTTCCACGCCGTTGCCGGTGGGCTCGTAGTAGTTCCGTCCCACCAGGTCATCCGGCGCGTACTGCTGCCGGGCCACACCGTGCGGGGCGTCGTGGGAGTATTTGTAGCCCTTGCCGTGGCCCAGCTGCTTGGCGCCGGGATAGTGGGCGTCCCGCAGGTGAGACGGGACCCCCTGGCCGCGCCCGGCCCGCACATCGGCGATTGCCGCGTTGATGCCGTTGTAGGCGGCGTTGGATTTGGGGGCGGTGGCAATGTGTACCACGGCCTCCGCCAGGATGATCCGGCCTTCGGGCATGCCGATCAGCTGAACCGCCTGTGCCGCGGCGACGGCGGTCTGCAGCGCCGTTGGATCCGCCATGCCAACATCCTCGGAGGCTGAGATGATCAGGCGCCGGGAAATGAACCGGGGGTCCTCCCCCGATTCCAGCATCCGGGCCAGATAGTGCAGCGCGGCATCGACGTCCGAGCCCCGCAGGGACTTGATGAACGCGCTGGTGATGTCATAGTGCTGGTCACCGGCACGGTCATAGCGCAGTGCCGCGACGTCCAGGGCCTCTTCCGCGTGCTTGAGCGTAACTTCGGGAACCTCTGTGTCCTGGTCGCGCTCCGAGTAGGCGACACCTGCCGCGGCCTCCAGTGCGGTCAGCCCGCGCCGGGCGTCGCCCGCTGCCAGCCGGACCAGGTGCTCCAGTGCCTCTCCGCTGAGGGTCACCCGCCCGGCGAGTCCGCGTTCATCCTCCACGGCACGCAGAAGCAGGGCGGAAATATCCGCCTCGGTCAGCGGCTTCAGGGTCAGCAGCAGGGAACGGGAGAGAAGCGGTGACACCACGGAGAAGGACGGGTTTTCCGTAGTGGCCGCCATCAGGACCACCCAGCGGTTTTCCACGGCCGGCAGCAGTGCGTCCTGCTGGGCCTTGTTGAAGCGGTGAATCTCGTCCAGGAAGAGGATGGTGGTGACACCGTGCAGGTCCCGATCTGTCAGGGCCTGGTCCATCACCCGGCGCACGTCCTTGACTCCGGCCGTAATGGCAGAGAGTTCCACGAATTTGCGTCCCGTGCCGCGTGCAACCACATGGGCCAGCGTGGTCTTTCCGGTCCCCGGCGGGCCCCAGAGCATCACCGAAGACGGTCCGGCCGGGTTGCGTTCGTCTGCGGACTGCGCCAGCGTCCGCAGCGGCGAGCCTGGTCCGAGCAGGTGCTGCTGTCCCACCACCTCGTCCACCGTGCGCGGGCGCATCCGCACGGCCAGCGGGCTGCGCGGCCGCAGCCGGACAGCTCCCGGGGACCCGGCGTCGTCGTACTCTTCGTCGTCCCCGTCAGCGCTGAACAAATCATTCCCCGGCAAACCATTCACGCTTCAAGGCTACTCGTGCCGTAACCTGAGCTGGTCCACCCCCCGCCGGCTGAAAGCAGACTCCGCCATGCCTGGCTCGCGCACCGTTTATGTCACCGCCGAACGGCTGGCCGGCTGGGTGGAGCGGTTCGGGGCGGCCCAGGGCGGGATCGGCCTCGTGCCGGAACACGACGGTTTCTCCCTGCAGGCTGCCTCCGGCGCGCGGGCCCGGTTGTACGCGCCGTGGCCCGCGGACGGACGTCCGGGGCGGGGAGCCGACGACGTGGAACGCCTGGCCTCCCTGGCTGCACAGGCACGGACCGTGGGCCTGGTGCTGGTGCGCCGCGGCGGCTATGCCGTGGGCGTGGCCCGCGAGGGCAGGCTGACGGCTTCGAAAGCAGGATCCCCCAATGCCCGGCGCGCCAATGCCGCTGAAGCCCTGGCCGCCACAGCGGCGGAGCAGGCGGGGCTCATCTTTGCAGGCACACAGCCTGAGTACGTGGTGACCGGCGGGGACCGGACGCTGGCCGATCTGGTGGCCGGACAACGGGCGTTTTCCCGCTGGGCCGGACTCCCCCGGCTGCGCCCCCTGGACGTTCCCGACCCGAAGGCCGCCGTCCTGGCCCGGGCTGCCCGGGACGCCTGCTCGGTACTGGTCAGGATCACCCTGCCCTAGCCGGGGCTCCCCTTACGTCAGGAGTTCCAGCCGAGCCGTTGCACCACTGCTGCCGCGGGTTCGGCGGCCGCGCTCCGCCAGCCGGTTCCGGCCCAAAGGCTGGTCCCGTGCGGATCCCCGGCGGCGGCCGAGCGGGCCCGGATGGTCCTGGTGATCTGGTTGACCAGCGGGTAGGCGGCCGGGGCATGGGGATACGCGGCCATGAAGTTATTCGCCAGCCCGCGGGCAGTGCGGCCGGAAAAGGACCGGGTCAGCGCCGTGGCGGCAAACTGCGGGTCCTGCAGGGCCGCCCGGTGCACGGCAGCGGTGCCCGCTTCGGGGCTAAGCAACAGGGCGGTGCCAACCTGGACGGCGTCCGCTCCGGCATCGCGCAGCATCCGGGCATCCCGGGCCGTGCTGATGCCTCCGGCAGCGATCAGTTCCGTCCGGGCCCCCGTATGTCCGCTGTCCAGCTGCGCACTGTCCCGCTGTGCACCGTCCAGCTGTGCACCGTCCAGCTGCGCACTTCCCCGTTGTCCACCGTCCAGCTGCGCACCGTCCAGCTGCGCACTTCCCAGATGTCCACTGTCCAACAGGCCGCGGACAGTCCGGACCAGCTCGAGCAGCGGCTGGCCCCCGGGATCCGCAGCAGCGTCGAAGCTCCCGCGGTGGCCGCCGGCGTCCGGGCCCTGCAGGCAGAGGATGCGTGCTCCGGACGCGACGGCAAGCTCGGCTTCGGCGGCTGCGGTCACAGTGACCGCCACGGCCGTGCCAGCCTCGGCCAGTGACGCGATGATGTCCCGGCCCGGCAGCCCGAACGTGAAGGAGACCACCGGGACCTGCAGCCTGCGGACCAGGTCCAGCTTGGCCTCCCAGCCGTCGGTATCCGCGGGGTCCGGCATCGGCAGCAGGTCCGCAGGGTACCTGCCGGCCAGCTCCGTCCGGTAAGCCAGCGCTGCGGCCAGGTTTCCGGCGGTGCCGGCGGCAGCCGTGTTAGCCGTATCCGGCACAAACAAATTGACGCCGTAGGCGCCGCCGCCTCCGGTGAGCTCCCGTACGGCGTTGATTTCAGCAGCCGTCGCCTCCGCGCTTTTATACCCGGCGGCAAGGAAACCCAGGCCGCCCGCGTTGCTGACGGCGGCGGCCAGCGCGGGCGTGGACGGTCCGCCCGCCATCGGGGCACCGACGACGGCGTGCTGCAGTGAACCAAGAGTGAACATATAGCGGCTAGATCCGGACGGTACCGTCGATGCAGGTTGCGGTTTCCCCGCCAATCCAGATTTTCCGGTCCCTCGAGAAGATTCGGATCAGCCCGTCGCGTCCCAGCACGGTTCCCTGTGTAACGGTGTACCGGTCCGGGGCCAGGCCCGCGCCAATAAGCCACTGCGCCAGCCCGGCATTGAGGCTTCCAGTGACCGGGTCTTCGGGAACTCCGTGGCCGGGGGCAAAGGCACGGACTTCGAAGTCCGTGTCACCGCCGTCGCGCTGCGGACCGATCACTCCCACCGCGAGGGAGCCCAAGGCTGCGGCGTCCGGTTTGAGGGACAGGACAGTCTCGGCGTCGGACAACAGCAGGCCGAGCCAGCCGGGACCGTTATCTATCCAGTTCGAAGCCTTCACCTGTTCCGGCTTGAGCCCGAGCGCCTTTGTGGCCTGGGCCAGCACGGAGTCCTCCAGGTCTCCGGAGCGGATCAGCGGAGGTGCACCGAAGGCTGCCATCCCCGCCGAGGCGTGCAGCGTCACCAGTCCCACGCCGCACTCCTGGATAACCACGCCCGGGTAGTGCGGGGTGTTGCCGGCTTCCAGCCATGCGTGGCAGCTGCCCAGGGTGGGGTGGCCGGCAAAGGGAATCTCTCCGCCCGGGGTGAAGATCCGCACCCGGTAGTCCGCCTCACTCTGGGTGGGCGGCAGCAGGAACGTTGTCTCGGACAGATTGGTCCACCGAGCGAACGCGGCCATGGCGGACTCGGAGAGCCCGTCCGCGTCCAGCACCACGGCCACCGGGTTACCCAGATAGGGCCGGGTGCCAAATACATCCACCTGCTTGAACCAGCGATCTCTCATGTGCAAACTCTAGCGGTTACCCCGGTCCGGCACCGGGCAAGGACCCGCTGGCGGCCGGCAGTGCAGTGCCGGCAGTGCAGTGCACGGGAGAACGCGTACAAAAAAGAAGTGCCCGGCCCGCCAATGGCGGGCCGGGCACGTACGCAGTGCTGCGTCCTACTTCTTTTCGTCGGCCTTCTTTTCGTCAGCCTTCTTCTCCTCGGCCTTCTTGGCCTCCGGCTTGAAGTCCACACCGGCTTCCTTGCGCTGCTGGGCGGTGATCGGTGCCGGAGCGGCGGTCAGCGGATCGTAGCCGCCGCCGGACTTCGGGAACGCGATCACGTCGCGGATGGAGTCGGTACCGGCCAGCAGGGCCACCACGCGGTCCCATCCGAAGGCGATACCGCCGTGCGGCGGGGCACCGTACTTGAAGCCCTCGAGCAGGAAGCCGAACTTCTCCTGGGCATCTTCCTGGCTCAGGCCCATCACCTTGAAGACACGCTCCTGCACGTCCCGCTGGTGGATACGGATGGAACCGCCGCCAATCTCGTTGCCGTTGCAGACAATGTCGTAGGCGTAGGCCAGGGCGGACTCAGGATCCGTGTCGAAGGTATCCATGAACTCGGGCTTGGGCGAGGTGAAGGCGTGGTGCACGGCCGTCCAGGCCCCGCCGCCCACGGCTACGTCGCCGGCAGCTACTGCTGCCGAGGCAGGCTCGAACATGGGGGCGTCAACCACCCAAACAAACGCCCAGTCCTTGGGATCGATCAGACCGGTGCGGTGGCCGATCTCCACGCGGGCGGCGCCCAGCAGGGCACGTGCCTCGCTCTTGTCGCCGGCAGCGAAGAAGATGCAGTCGCCCGGGTTGGCGCCCACCTTTTCCGCCAGGTTCTCCCGCTCGAAGTCGGTGAGGTTCTTGGCGACGGGGCCGGTCAGCGTACCGTCTTCCTGGACCAGCACGTAGGCCAGGCCCTTCGCGCCACGCTGCTTGGCCCATTCCTGCCAGGCATCCAGCGTGCGGCGGGCCTGGGAGGCGCCACCCGGCATCACCACGGCACCCACGTACGGGGCCTGGAAGACGCGGAAGGTGGTGTCCTTGAAGAACTCGGTGAGTTCGGTCAGCTCCAGGCCGAACCGCAGGTCCGGCTTATCCGAGCCGTAGCGGGCCATGGCATCGGCGTAGGTCATGCGCGGGATCGGCGTTGTGATCTCGACGCCGATCAGCTTCCACAGCGACTTCACGATCTGCTCGCCGAGGGCAATGATGTCGTCTTCCTCAACGAAGCTGGCCTCGATGTCCAGCTGCGTGAACTCCGGCTGGCGGTCCGCGCGGAAGTCCTCATCCCGGTAGCAGCGGGCAATCTGGTAGTACTTTTCGAAACCGCCCACCTGCAGCAGCTGCTTGAACAGCTGCGGGGACTGCGGCAGGGCATACCAGGAACCCGGGGCCAGGCGTGCCGGGACCACAAAGTCACGGGCGCCTTCCGGGGTGGAACGCGTCAGCGTGGGGGTTTCGATTTCCACGAAACCTTCATCATGCAGCAGTTCGCGGGCAACCCGGTTGGCTTCGGAGCGCAGGCGCATGGCTGCGGCGGGTGCCGGGCGGCGCAGGTCAAGGTAGCGGTGGCGCAGGCGCGCCTCTTCGCCAACTTCCACGTGCTCATCGATCTGGAAGGGCAGCGGATCCGAGGTATTCAGGATGACGGTCTTGTCCGCAATGACTTCAATCTCTCCGGTGGCCAGCGCCGGGTTCTCGTTGCCCTCGGGCCGCTTCTGCACGGTGCCGGTGATCTGCAGGACGTACTCGTTGCGCAGTCCGTGGAAGACATCCTCTTCACGCACCACTACCTGGGCCACGCCGGAGGCGTCGCGCAGGTCAAGGAAGGCAACACCGCCGTGGTCGCGCCGCCGGGCGACCCAGCCTGCAAGAGTAACGGTCTGTCCAATATGCTCGGCCCTCAGGGAACCAAGGGCATGAGTGCGCAGCACAGCTGTCCTTTCGAAAAACTTGCGGAAACCATTGTTTCCGCCCATTGTGAATACACTGTCTCCTTCAGAGTTTACCGGTGAACCACCCCCCACCCTGCCAAGTCCCTACCGATTGGAAGGTCATTTGTCCGGCAACACCCAGCCGCGCGTTCCCCTCGGCGGCTTTGATGCCACCACTGCCGGCATTGGATCCATCGTAGGTGCAGGTGCATTTGTCGCCTTCTCCCCCGCCGCAGCCGCCGCGGGGCCGGCCCTCGCGCTCTCGCTAGGCATCGCCGCTTTCGTGGCGCTGCTATGCGCCATGTCCACGTTCCAGCTCAGCCGGGCGGTGTCCCGCCGGCTCCCCGAAGACCGGGGCGGGGACGCAACGGCCCGCACGGCCGCGAGGATTCTGCTGGGCCCTTACAGCGGTTTCTTCTCCGGCTTCACCCTGCTATGGGGGCTGCTGCTTTCCACCGCCGTCCTTGCCCTGGCGTTCGGCGCCTATATTGTCCCCGAGCATCCGGTTGCCGGGGCTGTGGGCGCCGTCGTCCTGATGTCCGCGGTGAACCTGGCAGGCGTGAACCGGGGGAACTGGGCCACCCGTTTTATCCTGGCGTTCGTTTTCGCCATCCTTGCCTTTACGGTGGTGGTTCTCTTCAACGAGGCGCCCAACCAGCCGGTCCGGGTCGGTGCGGAAATTGAGCCGTCCGCGGCAGGGATGCTGCAGGGCGCCGGCCTGCTGTTCTTCCTCTTCTCCGGCTACACCAAGCTCGCCACCCTGGGCAAGGGTGTGCGCAATCCCTCCCGCAACCTCCCACTGGCCATCCCGGCTGCCATTGCCGTCTCGTTTGTCCTGTATCTGCTGATGGGGCAGTCTCTGCTGGCCTACTACGGGCCGGCGGCGCTGGCAGCGGAACCCGCCCCGCTGCTGGAGCCCCTGCAAAGCGTTGGCGCAAACGTCGGGACCGGGGCCATTGTGCTGGCCGCTGCGGCCGCGGCGCTGGGCGGGATCTGGGTACTGCTGGAATCGGCGGGCCGGACTGCTGCCGCCATGGCAGCGGACCGTGACCTCCCCTCCCTGTTCGGCCGGAGCCGGCCGGGCCGCGCCGGGTCGGATATCCCCTGGGCTGCGGAGATTTCGGGCGCCGCCGTGGTGATTGTGCTGGTGCTGATCGGGGACCTGGACGGCCTGATCGGGATGGCCTCGTTCGCCCTGCTGTTTTATGCCGCCATCACCACGGTGTGCGCTTTTATGCTCAAGGACCGGAGCCGGTACGCTCCCCGTGCGCTGAACGTTGCGGGCACGGCCGGGGCACTCCTGCTGGCGCTGGCGCTTCCGCCGCTGTCCATTTCGCTGATGCTGATCATCCTCGTGGCCGGCCTGGTGGTGCGGCTCAGCTTCCGCCGGCCGCGTTCCACCAAGCCGGACCCGACCCTCTAGGCGCCTGCGGCCTCCCAGCGGCGCACTTCGTGCAGCAGTTCCGCCCGGCGTCCCGGCGGGGCGAAGGACGCCTCGATGGAATTCGCCGCCAGCAGGCCCAGCTGCGCCCGGTCCAGTCCGAAGGCTTCCTGCACGGCCCGGAAGTTGTCATCCGCGTAGCCGCCGAAGTACGCCGGATCATCGGAGTTCACGGAAATGTTCAACCCGTGTTCCAGCATCTGCGGCAGGGGGTGCGCAGCAAGGCTGTCCACCGCCTGCAGCCGCACATTCGACAGCGGGCAGATGGTCAGCGGGATCTTCTCATGCACCAGGCGCTGCACCAGCTCCGGATCGTCAAGGCAGCGGATGCCATGGTCGATCCGGTCCACCAGCAACAGGTCCAGGGCCTGCTCAATGTAGTGCGAAGGCCCTTCCTCCCCGGCGTGTGCAACGGTCCGCAGGCCGGCCTCCCGGGCCCGCCGGTACAGCCCGATGAAGGCTTCGGGCGGGTTGCCCACCTCCGCGGAGTCCAGCCCGATGCCGATGATGGGCGCCTCCATGGCGAGCAGCTCCTCCAGAACGTCCAGCGCCTCTTCTGCCGGGCGGTCCCGCAGGAACGCGGCGATGAGCGCGGTCGAGATCCCGAACTCCTCCTCACTGGCGGCCAGGGCGGCACAAACGCCCCGTACGGAGGTTTCCAGCGGTATGCCACGGACCAGATGCGCCTGCGGGTCCATCATCATTTCCACGTGCCGCACACCGGCAGCTGCCGCGCGGCGAAGGTACGCGCGGGTCATATCGGCAAAGTCGGCCTCTGTACGGAGCACATCCATGTTTGCGTAGTAGAGGTCCAGGAAGGACTGCAGATCAGTGAACCGGTAGCGTGCCTTCAGCTCCTCCAGTGAGGCATACGGCAGGGTGATGCCGTTGCGCCCGGCCAGCTCGAAAATCAGTTCCGGTTCAAGGGTTCCCTCAATGTGCAGATGCAGCTCGGCACAGGGCGGGGTGGAGGAAAGTGCGGGAGTGGTAGGCATGCTTTAAGCCTAGGCTTCCCGCCGTCCCGCGGCTAAACCGCGCGGTTAAACTCCGCGGCTGCACCCAGGATGCGGGGCGTCTCCCAGGGTGGGGCGTCTCCCAAGGTGCGGGCGGCCATTACCTACCGGAACGGCCGCCCGTCCTTCGGGCCGCTGGCTCTAGGCCGGGGCAACCGTCACCGTCAGGTCCTCGGCCGGCGGGGTCCACAGCGCCGGATCGGCGGGCACCTGCTCGCCGGAGCGGATGTCCTTCACCTCATGGCTTCCGTCTTCGGCAGTGAACCAGACAAACGGGATGCCGCGGCGGTCCGCGTACTTGATCTGCTTGCCGAACTTCTCCGCCTTGGGCGCAACCTCCACGGAGATCCCCCTCCCGCGCAGCTGCGCAGCGGTGTCCTGGGCTGCGGACCAGGACTCGTCAGTGGCCAGGGTCATCAGCACGGCGGTGGGTACGCTGCGTGAGGCCTGCGCGAAGTCCTGGCTGAGGATCCGCATGACCAGCCGGGTGACACCGATGGACAGGCCCACACCGGGGAAGGTCCTGCTGCCCTTGCTGGCCAGCGCGTCATAGCGGCCGCCGGAGCAGATGGATCCCAGCGCCTCGTGCCCCACCAGGACAGTTTCGTACACGGTACCTGTGTAGTAATCCAGGCCGCGGGCAATACTCAGGTCTGCCAGCACCCGGCCCGGTGCCCGCCGGGATGCTTCCCTGATGACTTCCGCCAGCTCGCCGAGTCCCTCTTCGAGCAGCTCGTTGCTGACGCCGAGGGCACGGACCTCATCCACGAAGGAGACGTCTTCGGCGCGGATGGAGGCCAGTTTCAGGGCAGCGGCTGCCTGCTCCGGGGTGGCCCCGAGTTCCTCCTGCAGCAGTTCGGCAACCCTTTCGGCGCCGATTTTCTCCAGCTTGTCGATGCTGCGCAGCACCCCGGCGGTGTCTTCCAGCCCGATGCCGCGGTAGAAGCCTTCGGCAAGCTTGCGGTTGTTGACCCGGATCTTGAATTCGGGGATGGGCAGGGCACCGAGCGCCTCAGCGATGACCAGCGCCAGCTCGACGTCGTACCGGAACGGCAGCGCGCCGTCGCCCACCACGTCAATATCCGCCTGGGTGAACTCGCGGGCCCGGCCTTCCTGCGGGCGCTCCCCGCGCCAGACCTTCTGGATCTGGTAGCGGCGGAACGGGAAGGAGAGGTGGCCGGCGTTTTCCACCACGTACCGGGCAAAGGGCACGGTCAGGTCAAAGTGCAGGGCCAGCTGGTTCGGATCCTCCTTGCCGGAGGCCTCCCCCTCTTCTGCCTGCAGCCGGCTCAGTGCGTAGACTTCCTTGTCGATTTCGCCCTTGCGCAGCAGCTGGCCCACCGTCTCCACCGCACGCGTTTCAATGTTGGAGAAGCCGTGCAGTTCAAAGGTGCGGCGCAGCACGTCCAGGACATGGAGTTCAACCAGGCGCTCCTGCGGTAGCCATTCGGGGAAACCGGACAGTGAGGCCTTGCGTGCCATGGTGGCGAACTCCTTAGCTGGGCGATGGCACGGGCAGCAGCGCTCCCGGCCGAAACAGAAATGCACACGCTGACGTGCGTAAACTATGTGCGGCACTCATTTTAGCCTCTTGGATGCAGACCGCGTTTCTGCCAGGGCGCGGACCCGGGAGGCCCGACCCTGCTCAAGGAGGCAACGGTGGCGGCAAACCGCACCAACCGCGAAGACAGGCGCCGGGTGGCCCGGATCCAGGCCCGCCGGGCGTTCGACGCGTCGCGGACCCAGCGCCGGAAACGGGACAACCTGTTCGCGGGTGCCGCTGCGGCCGTGGTCCTGGCCTTGGCCGTCTCCCTGCAGATCAGCTGGTTCAGTTCCAACCCCACGGCCGAGGAACTGGCACTGGTGAAGGAACAGGCCGCTTCGGGGCTGCCGAGGGAGATCCCGGATAAGTCGCTGGCAGAGGGCAGGACCTTCACCGGGTCACTGGCACTGGGCCAGGGCGAGGTGGGAGTGGAGCTGGACGGTAATGCAGCCCCGCAGGCTGCAGCAGTGTTCAAGACCCTCGCCGATGACGGGTACTTCGACGGCAAGGACTGCCACCGCCTGACGGCCACCGAGCAAATGGGTGTGCTGCAGTGCGGTTCCGAGAACGGTGACGGCAAGGCCGATCAGGACTTCCTTTGGGGGCCGGTGGAGAACACGCCGGAGGATGGTTTCTACCCGGCAGGCAGCATTGCCGTGGCCCGCGGAGCTGACGGCGACAGCCACGGCACACAGTTCTTCATCGTTTACAAGGATTCGGCGATAACGCAGGAAACCGGCGGCTACACGATAATGGGTAAGGTAACGTCAGGTCTTGACGTAGTGGAGTCCATCGCATCCCGGGGCATTGCTTCCGGGGCGGACGATGGGCAACCGAATGACCGGGTGACGATCAATTCGTTCACCCTGAATTAAGTGGCGGCGCGGGCTTCGCAAACTGCCATCCATCGAGTGAAAGACTTTTAGCGGTGACAGACAGTCAGAAATCCGACGAAACAGCAGGCCAGACCGCTCCGGAGACGAGCCGGCCTGCCGCTCCCAGCCCGGCAGCCCTCGCAGGTCGCCGCCCCACCCCTGCCGCCGCG
>NZ_JBNHFW010000034.1:0-32992 GCF_059090685.1 Arthrobacter sp. Y3225209 | reverse complement strand
CCGGCCCGGTGAAGGGCACGGGAGTTGGACTCTGATTTTCGAAGGGGTTTGGCCGCCATGCTCGGGCGCTTTTTCAGCGTCCCTGCCGCGGCGACTTAGAAGACTTTACACAGGTTCGAGCCCACGTGCAACTCGGATCCGGGGTGACCCCGGACACTCTCTTTTTGTGCCATTCCAGGTGCCGGCTTGTGCGCCGTCACGAGGCATTTGGCCCGGCATGTTCGAGGTCCGTCCGCGCGATCGAAGCATGGCTGAACCCTTGAATCCCCCGCCACGGGTCGCCCGGGTACACCCTCCGCTGACGGGACTGTCCGGGCCTCTCCGTTCCGGCGCCCCATATCCATTTCCCCGGCACTCCTTATAGGGCTGAGCCCGCCATAAGGAAGAACCACCTATAGGGCTGCCCTCTCTACATGGCAGGACCGCCTCCAATGCACTGCCGCCGACACTGACGGGGCAGGACCCCACCGGTGTCAGGGCAACTTGGCAGCGGCAGGCAATCCGGGCCCGCGCCTGACCCCTTATAGGTGCGGCTCGTTATTAGGGGCGGCTCCTTATAGGTGCCACTCCTATAACGAACCGCTCGCCCGAATGCCGAATCCGAATGTTCCGCCTTATAGGGATGCCCCCGGCAGACGGGGTGCCCAGACCCTGACTGTCCCCTACCTACGGGGGCCCTGTGTGCGGGCGGCAGATAGGCGACATATAGGGGACACCTCTATAGCTGCCGGCCCTAAGGCAACCGTCGCCCCGTTTGTGCAGCCCGCGTATGTATATACCGGCCCCCGGCGTAGTAGTCCCGCACGTATGGGGGCTTCCGCCGAGATCTGGGCAGCAGCACCTGGTGCGCCTTCCCATGGGGAGGTCCACCAAAGCGGCTCGGGAGCGGGCCCCCGGCACCCCAGACCAAAGCTCGGGAAATTTCGGGTAGACTTGTTCGCGGCCCCTCATGTGGTGTCATCCTGTGAACTCCCCCAGGACCGGAAGGTAGCAAGGGTAAGCGGGCTCTGGCAGGTGCATGGGGGGTCTTTAATTTTCCCCGGAGAGTGCTTCGTCACCGCGCCGGGAGCCGGAGTGAAAACCGTCAGTGCCAACCGATAGGCTTCTATCTGTGAGTACAGCCCTTTACCGCCGCTACCGTCCCGAAAGCTTCGCGGATGTGATTGGCCAGGAGCATGTCACGGAGCCGCTGATGGCGGCCCTGCAAAAGAACCGCGTCAATCATGCGTATCTCTTCTCCGGACCCCGCGGCTGCGGTAAAACCACCTCCGCACGCATCCTGGCGCGCTGCCTGAACTGCGCCCAGGGCCCCACCCCCGTCCCCTGCGGCGAATGCGACAGCTGTGTCGAACTTGCCAGGGACGGATCCGGCAGCCTGGATGTCATTGAAATTGACGCGGCAAGCCACGGCGGCGTCGACGACGCCCGTGACCTGCGGGAGCGTGCCACCTTTGCACCCGTCCGGGACCGCTACAAGATCTTCATCATTGACGAGGCCCACATGGTCACGTCCGCCGGATTCAATGCGCTCCTGAAGATCGTTGAAGAACCGCCGGAACACATCAAGTTCATCTTTGCCACCACGGAACCGGACAAGGTCATCGGGACCATCCGCTCCCGTACCCACCACTACCCCTTCCGGCTGGTTCCGCCGGAGCCCCTGCTGGCCTACCTGGAAAAGCTCTGCGCACAGGAGAACGTCAGCGTGGCTCCCGGCGTTCTCTCCCTGGTTATCCGCGCCGGAGGCGGGTCCGTCCGCGACACCCTCTCCGTACTGGACCAGCTCATGGCGGGAGCCGGCCCCGAGGGCCTGGATTATGAGCTGGCCGTGTCGCTCCTGGGCTACACACCTGTATCGCTGCTGGACGATGTCGTGGACGCCGTCGCAGCTGCGGATTCAGCCACCGTTTTCCGTGCCGTGGACCGGGTTATCCAGACCGGCCAGGACCCCCGCCGATTCGTGGAGGACCTGCTTGAACGCTTCCGCGACCTGATCATTGTCAACGCCATGCCGGACAGCGCCGCCGCTGTACTCCGCGGCATGCCGGAAGACCAGATCAACCGGATGCAGAGCCAAGCTGCACAAATGGGTGGCAGCGAGCTCTCCCGTGCCGCCGACATCACCAATACCGCACTTACCGAAATGACCGGTGCGACTTCTCCGCGCCTGCATCTAGAACTGCTTTGCGCCCGCATCCTGCTGCCGGCGGCTGACCAGACCGAGCGCGGCACCGCTGCCCGGGTGGACCGCCTTGAACGGCGGCTCAGCTACGCCGGTGATCCCACCGAGGCCATGGGCCGCGCCGCAGCCGCAGCTTCACCGGTAAACACAGTCCCCGCAGCAGCGCCCACGGCGTCCCAGGCCGCTTCCCCTGCTCCGGCTGTGGACGAGGCGCCCTCAGCCCCGCGGGGAACTGATGTGGCAGCCACTCCGGCCCCCGGCAGCGAATCCCCGGCATCGGCAAACCGGAGCGACGACAGCTCTGCGGTGTCCTCCGGAAGCCAAGCCTCCGGTAGCCAGGCCTCCGGCAGCTCCCTGGATTGGGGCGGCACCTGGTCCACTCCGGTGGAATCCCCGGCCGCATCTGCTTCCCCGACTGCAGCGTCCCAGGCTGCACCCGCCCAGCCGGAATCGCCTCGCTCCGGCGCCGATCACAACAGCGCCTCACCGCAGGGCCCGGGGCAGCAGGGTCCGGGACAGCAGAGCCAGGGGCAGCGGGCTCCTGGACAGCACAGCCCGGCACAGCAGGCTCCCGGACAACAGACGCCGGCAACAACAGCTCCGCACCAGCCGGCACCACAGCAGAGCCAGTTCCCCGCGCAGGCACAGGCTCCACGCCAGCCGGCACCCGCTGCCGGTGGCGGCGGTCAGATTGAGATGATCCGCCGCGCCTGGCCGGAAATCATGGATGCCCTGACCAGCATCCGCCGCGCCACCTGGCTAAACGTCAGCAAGAACTCCAGTCCTCGGGCTTTCGACGGGAAAGTCCTCGAACTGGCGTTTACCAACCCCGGCGCTGCAACCAACTTCAACCGCCCAGACCATTTGGAGAACCTGCGTAAGGCCATCCACCAGGTCCTGGCGCTGGACTGCCAGATCAATCCGATCCATGACAGCTCGGCGTCAGCGGGTGAGTCGGGCCCAAAAGCCGATAGCCGGCGCGCGCCGGCATCCGCACCGGCAGCACAAGCCCCGGCTGCTGCCACCGCGCCAGTAGCCCCGGCTGCAGCGGCTCCGATGGCTCCCATGGCTCCCCCGGCCGGTGGAACCTCGGCAGCTGATTCAGCAGTGCGCGGAGCTTCCGCATCCGCACCTGCTTTCCAGAACAACCCGGGCCAGGCACGGCCGGATCTGGCTCGTTCGGACCAGGCTCGTTCGGACCAGAGCGCGCCGGCAGGGGCGGCGTGGGATAACCCCGCGACTCGGCCTGCGGCACAGGGCGCAACAGCGCGGACAGACGTTACAGCACCCGTTGCTGCTACCCCGGATTCCGCCACCCCAGCCAGTACGGCCGGGGCGAATGACACGGCGCGGAAAGCTTCTCCTGCGGCCGGCGATACCAGCGGCGCGGCATGGCCGATAGCCGCTGCGGGCACCACTACGGCGGGCACCCCTGCGGCCGGCACCACCAGCGGCGCGGCATGGCCGATAGCCGCTGCGGGCACCCCTGCGGCCGGAACCACTGCTGGAGCACCGGCGAACGGCGCACCGCCGCAAGCAGGCCCCGCGAACGGCGCGACCGTGAATGCGGCGTCCGCAGCACTTCGCCGCCGCTCTGGCGGTGCCCCCGGTGGTCCCGGCCAGGCAAGGTCCGGTTCCGGCCGCAGCGGCGGACGCCCCTCCCGCGGCACCGGCACCGACGGGCCGCCCGACGCGCCATGGCCGGACGAGCCCTCCGATCCGTTTAACGACGCGCCTGAAAGCAACGCCTGGGAAACTGCGGAGGCACCGACTGACGTGTACTCCGGCGGCCACCTGTCGGATTCCGAGTGGGCCACCACCAATTGGGCCGGCACCGGGTCCACCACCCGGCCGGGCGCGGCACCGGCACAGAACGCACCGGCGCCGTCCGGTCCTGCTTCCGTGCCCGGCACGCCGCAGGGGACCCCGGATGCCCGCGGCACAGCGGCTCAGGGCACAGCGGCTCAGGGTCAGGCAGCTCACGGCCCCGCAGGTCAGGGTGTGGGAGGACAGGGTGCGGCAGGTCAGCGATCCGCGGTTCCCGGTTCACCGGCATCAGCGGCAGGAGCCAGAGGGTCCGTTGCAGCGCCGTCTGCCCCTGCAGCACCTACCGCACCGGCGGGCAACAACCCGAACCAGCCGCTCAGCCGCTACCAGAAGCTGCTTAATGAAGCAGCTCAGCGCGGTGGCGGCGCCCCCGTGCGTGGAAGCCGGCCAGTAGAATCGTCCTACGTTGAAGACGTTCCCAGTGCTGATGACATCACATTGGAGGATTCCGGACTGGTAGGCCGCAAGGCCATTGAGCGGATCCTGGGCGGACGGCTCATCGAGGAACGCAGCCTCGACGGCCGCTGACCGTCGCGACGGTCAGCCCACGCATCCGGTGCCGGCCGGCAGCACCCGCAGCGGCGCTTCACCGGCCAGGCGCCGGCAACAGGCTCACCTGAGCTCCAAACGCAGATCAACCCAGCAGAGAAGGTTACGTGTACGAAGGTGCGGTTCAGGAACTTATCGACGAACTAGGCCGGCTTCCCGGCGTAGGACCGAAGTCTGCCCAGCGCATCGCGTTCCACATCCTGGAGTCCGATCCCGACGACATGAAGAAGCTGGCCACCGCCATTGTCACCGTGAAGGACCGGGTGAAGTTCTGCAGCGTCTGCGGGAACGTGACGGAGCAGGAAACCTGCAGCATCTGCCGCGACCCGCGCCGGGATCCGACCATGATCTGCGTGGTGGAGGAATCCAAGGATGTCATCGCGGTGGAACGTACCCGCTCCTTCCGCGGCCGGTACCACGTGCTGGGTGGCGCCATTAATCCGATTGCGGGCATCGGCCCGGACCAGCTGCGCATCCGTGAACTGCTGAGCCGGCTCTCGGATGAACAGATCTCGGAAATCATCATCGCCACCGACCCGAACCTCGAAGGCGAAGCCACCGCCACCTATCTGATGCGCATGCTGAAAACCCTGGGCATCACGGTCACCCGCCTCGCCTCCGGGCTGCCGGTGGGCGGCGACCTGGAATACGCCGACGAAATCACCCTTGGCCGCGCCTTCGAAGGCCGCCGGAACATGTCCTAGCGGTCCGCCGGGGGCTAGGCGATCCGCGTTCCCACTGACAGCCGGCGTACCGGCGTGACCAGCCGCCGTCGTCCGAGGGCCAGGAGCAGCGCTGCCAGGGCCGCCTGAACCGTCAGGCCCAGCGGCCAGATGGGCAGGACGTCGGGCGCACCGGCTTGCTGTTCCTCACCGTTGAAGCAGGGAACGGAGTAGGCGGGGCCCGCCTGCGCGTAACGGACCAGGGAACTGATGCCCTCCATGACGCCGGTGGAGCCGTTCCGCTCAGCATCGGCTGATTCTGCGGGCATCGCATCGGCAACAATGACAAACGGGTTCGCGGACAGCATCCAGGCAACCCGTTCGGTGTGGACCACGGATATTGGCGTTAGCGGGCCCTCGCAGGTGTATTCGCCCAAATCCTGGTCTCCGGAATACAGCTCGTAGTTATACCGGGGACTGTTGGATGAGCCCGTACCCTCCGTCAGCGTGACGCTGAGCCCGAAGCCGATCAGTGTGCCCAGGCCCAGCAGTGCCACCAGCATGTACGTCACCACAATGGAGAACAGCGGCCGGGAAGCCAGGACGGAGACACCCACCCCAATGGCGCAGACCATCCCCAGTTCCACCGCCAGCATCAGCACCGCCACCAGGGCGGAGAGCGGGCGCACCCCGCCCAGGGCCAGGGCCCAGAGCAGGAAGGGAATGCTGGCAACCAGGAACCCCAGCGACGCCGTCCAGGACGCCAACCACTTCCCCGCAAGGATCTGCCCGGGCCGCAGCAGGGTCACCTGCAGGATGGCCAGGGTTCCTGCAGCCCGGTCCCCGTTGACGGCATTGGCGGAAAACGCGGGCGCCACCAGCAGGCCGAAGAACAGGACAAAACCGACCATCAGTTCAAAGAGGACCGGCCCGCCCTCCCCCGCCCCGGCGTTCAGTGCGGTCAGTACGGCCACCAGGCCGATCACGAAGAACCAGACGGTCAGCAGCACATACCAGCTCCGTGAGCGCACCCGCTGCTTGATCTCGAGGAAAAAGACTGACCGGACCCCGTTCCAATAGCCGAGGGACGGTGCGGCCGTGCCGGGATTCTGCGTGCTCATCGGCGATCGGTGTCCAGACTCATGTAGGTTTCCTCCAGTGCCCCGCCGGCCGGCGCGAAGGCCGTGACCGCGACGTCGGCCAGTACCAGGGTGCGCAGCAGGTCCGCCGCGGCGTCCTCACCGGCCAGCCGGACCTGCACCTGCGGTCCGTGCCGGTCCCCGGGTTGGCGGTACTCGATGCGCTGCTCATCGATTTGGCGCAGCAGGGACCCCGTGTTCAGGGCACGGATGGTGTACCAGCGCGCCTGGGCGCCGGCGTCGGACAGTGACTGGGCCTTCACGGTCTCGCCGCGGGCAACAAACACGGCACGGTCGGCCATTTCATCCAGCTCGGACAGGACGTGCGAGGAGACCAGCACCGTTTTGCCCTCTGCGGCCAGCCGGCGCAGCAGCACCCGAAGGTCCACCCGCGACCCCGGGTCCAGGCCCGACGCCGGTTCATCCAGCAACAGCACTGACGGATCGTGGATCAGGGCCCGGGCCAGGCTCAGCCGCTGCTGCTGGCCGCGGGAGAGCACTCGGGCCGGCTGGTCGGCAAAGTCTTCAAGGTGGACGGTTTCCAGCAGTTCGGCAGCACGGGCCGCGGCATGGGTGCGGGTGAGCCCGTAGAAGGTGCCCACGGTGGCCAGGATTTCCGCGGAGGTCAGCGCCTCCCACGTGCCCAGTGTGTCCGGCATCCAGCCCACCGCTGAACGGACCTCCGCGGGATGGGTCAGCGGATCAAACCCGTTGATCCGCACCGATCCGCTGTCCGGGGCCAGCAGGGACGCCAGGATGAGGAGCAGGGTGGTTTTGCCGGAGCCGTTGGGGCCGATCAGGGCGGTCACTTCGCCCGCAGGCGCAGTGAAGTCCATGTTCCGGACCGCCTGCACATTGCCGAAACTGCGCTGGATGCCCTCGGCAACTATGCCGGTACCTGTCTCGGCTCTCTTCCCCATGGCGCCAGCCTAGGTTGCCGGATTGCAGCTTGCGGGACAGACTCACCACAACGTGACGTTAAGTGCATATTTCCCTTCTGTTTCGGCACTTCAGCAGACCGGCTATAGACTTTTTGGACGGACGCAGTGGGTCCCGCGGTCCGGTTTCCCGGGAAAAGACCCGGAACAATCCTGCCGCGCCGAAGATGCCGGGCACCAGCAACCACAACGAAATTTGGGAAAGTGTACGCATGAGCCTGATAGTGCAGAAATTCGGCGGGTCCTCCGTGGCGGACGCCGAAGGCATCAAGCGCGTCGCCAAGCGCGTGGTGGACACGCACGCTGCCGGAAACGAAGTTGTGGTGGTGGTTTCCGCCATGGGTGACAGCACGGACGAGCTGCTGGACCTGGCCGGACAGATCACTTCCCTGAGCAACGCGCGGGAAATGGACATGCTGCTCAGCGCCGGCGAGCGTATTTCCATGGCGCTGCTGGCCATGGCCATCAACGAGCTGGGCGGCTCCGCGCAGTCCTTCACCGGCAGCCAGGCCGGCATGATCACCGACGCCATCCACGGCAAGGCCCGGATCATCGATGTCTCCCCGCACCGGATCAAAACGGCCATCGAAAAGGGCGACATTGCCATCGTGGCCGGTTTCCAGGGCGTCAGCCAGGAGAGCCACGACATCACCACCCTGGGCCGCGGCGGCTCGGACACCACCGCCGTCGCGCTGGCTGCTGCCCTGGAAGCGGACGTGTGCGAGATCTACACGGACGTCGACGGCGTGTACACGGCTGATCCGCGCGTGGCCCCGAGCGCACAGAAGATTGCCACCATTTCCAGCGAGGAAATGCTCGAGATGGCGGCCTCCGGCGCGAAGATCCTGCACCTGCGCTGCGTGGAATACGCCCGCCGCTTCGGCGTGCCCCTACACGTCCGTTCGTCCTTCAGCCAGCATGAGGGAACCTGGGTACTGCCCAGCCCCGATGACAAGATCAAGATTCAAGAGGGAGAACCCTTGGAACAGCCCATCATCTCCGGCGTCGCCCATGACCGTTCCGAAGCCAAGGTCACCGTGGTGGGTGTTCCCGACATCCCCGGCAAGGCGGCGGAGATTTTCGGCATTGTGGCCGGGGCCAACTCCAACATCGACATGATTGTGCAGAACGTGTCCACCAAGGGGTCCGGCCGCACGGATATTTCCTTCACGCTGCCGATCATTGACGGCAAGGAGGCGATTGACGCGCTCAACGCCGCCAAGGAACAGGTCGGCTTTGACGCCATCCAGTACAACGAGCAGATTGGCAAGCTGTCGCTGATCGGTGCCGGCATGCGTTCAAATCCCGGCGTCTCGCACCGCTTCTTCGAGGCGCTGCATAATGCCGGGGTGAACATCGACATGATCTCCACCTCCGAGATCCGCATCTCCGTGGTGACCAGCGCCAAGCTGCTGGACACGGCAGTGCGTGCGGTGCACGCGGCGTTCGGGCTCGACGGCGACGACGAGGCTACGGTCTACGGCGGCACCGGGCGCTAAGCAGACATCAGAGAAAGAGGCCGGCACCTAAGGGTGCCGGCCGCTTTCCGTTCTGGCATACGGTGTGCTGTTATCCGCTATTCCGGCTTGCGGGAGACGATATAGCTGCTGCCGTCGGCCCGGGTGACGGTTTCCCACATGGCCTTTTCCTGCTCCTGCTGTGACTTGAGCAGCGCCTTGTTTTCCTCAGTCATCGGATGGTCCAGGGAACCCTGCTGCGCGGGCCCGAAAATCAGCCGCACCTTGCCCGTGGCCCGCATAAACCGGGATACGAAGCTTTCCTTCTCAACCATGCTGCTTACCTCTCCGACGGGATTCTGGCTCTATAGTACGCTAATAATTAGTGCACTAACTATCTGTTTCACCACCCCCACCTGCCTACCCAAAGGGGCGCATCATGGCAATCAATACAGCTCCTTCCGCAGAAGATGACCTGCTGCTCGAGCGCCAGCTTTGCTTCGCGCTCTCGGTCGCCTCCCGCTCCGTGGTGGGTGCCTACAAGCCGGTACTTGAGCGTCTTGGGCTGACCCACCCCCAGTACCTGCTGATGCTCGCACTCTGGGAAGAGAGCCCGCGCCGGGTCCGCGACCTGAGTGAGACCCTCCTAATGGAGCCGGCCACCCTCTCCCCCATGCTCAAACGCCTGGAGGCAGCGGGTCTGGTGAGCCGGGACCGCGCGCCGGGCGATGACCGGGCACTCGCCGTCGAGCTCACCGATGCCGGCCGGGCCCTGCGTGCTGCGGCACTGGAGGTTCCCGGAACCATGATGGATCGCCTGGGCCTGGACCGCACCGAGGTCGAAGAGCTCAACCGCAGCATGCACCGGCTGATTGCCGCCGCGCAGGCCGCTCCGGCATCCGCCCCGTAGCAGCAGAATTCCGCCTATCAAAATATTCGAAACGATAGTCTGAAAATGGCTACAAACCGGTAACAATTGATGTGTGATATATACAACCCATATTTTCCGGCATGCGGAAAAGTCGGTTGGAATTGATCCGGAAGCGCCACTATTCTCCCTAAGGTCCTGCTTAGCGCACACCCAAGGGCGCCGCACAGCGCCCCCGAGGAGAAGAGTCACGTGGCAACACGGCCAGCACACCAGCAGCACGATCCGAACGATTCCGAGCGAGTGAGCGGCTCCGGAACAGGGAAGCAGCAACCCCCGGAACCGGGCAGCGGCAAACCGAAACCGACAGTACGCGAACGTGCCGCCAAGGTCCTGCGCCGGGAACCGCGGTATCCGCATGACATGCATCCGGGCCTTGTACCGGGCATCGGCGTGGACGAGCAAAGGGTGCGCTACGGCACCGACCGTCTGGTGTTCGGTGTGGCAGCCACTCTGATCCTGGGCTTCGTGGGCTGGGGGATACTCTCCACGGAAAGCCTCAAGGCCGTTTCGGATGTCGCCCTGGCCTGGGTGGTGGACAATACCGGCTGGCTGTTTAATGCCCTGATTGCCGTCATTGTGATCTTTATGCTTTTTGTGGGTTTCAGCCGTTACGGCAAAATCCCGCTGGGCGTGGACGGCGAGAAACCGGAGTACTCCAAGTTCTCCTGGATCGCCATGATGTTTTCGGCCGGCGTGGGAATCGGCCTGTTTTTCTTCGGCCCCTATGAGCCGCTGACCTACTACCTCTCGCCGCCGCCGGGCACAGCGGAACCGGAGACCGCTGAAGCCATGCACCAGGCGATGGCCCAGTCCTACTTCCACTGGGGTTTCCACGCCTGGGCCATCTATGCCCTGGTCGGCGCCGCCGTGGCCTACGGCTCGTACCGTCGCGGCCGGGTGCCGCTGATGAGTTCGATTTTCACCCCGCTGCTGGGCCGTACCCGCACCGAGGGCCTGCCGGGCCGGGCCATCGATATGTTCGCCATTGTTGCGACCCTCTTCGGTACGGCAGCCTCCCTGGGCATCGGCGCCCTGCAGATCGGGCGCGGGGTCGAGATTGTCGGGGGCATCGGCCGGCTGCCCAACGCGGCGCTGATCGGCATCATCGCGATCCTCACTGCCGCGTTTATTACTTCCGCCGTCTCGGGCATCGGCCGCGGCATCCGCTGGCTCTCCAACATCAACATGTCCCTGGCCCTGGTGCTGGCAGTGTTCATTTTCCTGGCCGGCCCCACACTGTTCCTGCTGAACCTGATTCCCTCCTCCGTGAGCACCTACTTCTCCGAAGTCCTGAACATGATGAGCAAGGGGCCCTCCTGGGGCGAGGAGTCGGCGGCCTTTTCCGAGTCCTGGACGGTCTTCTACTGGGCCTGGTGGATTTCCTGGTCCCCGTTTGTCGGTATCTTCCTGGCCCGGATTTCCCGCGGCCGCACGCTGCGTGAATACGTCCAGTACGCCCTGGTGATGCCCACCCTGGTGTGCGTCCTCGCCTTCGGGATCTTCGGCGGCACTGCCATCTGGATGCGCACCCAGGGCCAGTCCGGCATCAACATTGACACCTCGGCGCAGGACCTCTTCTTCCAGGTCCTGAACGGACTGCCGCTGAGCCAATTCACCCCGTTCCTGGCCATGTTCTGCATTGCGATCTTCTTTATTACCTCTGCGGACTCCGCCTCACTGGTCATGGGCACCCTGTCCCAGCGGGGCAAGCCCGTGCCGGACCGCAAGGTCACCGTGTTCTGGGGCCTGGCCATGATGGGCATTGCCGTGGTGATGCTGCTGGTCGGCGGAAACACCGCCCTGGAGGGGCTGCAGAACCTGATCATTGTCTCGGCGCTGCCGTTCGCGGTGATCCTGCTGCTGATGATGGTGGCGTTCACCAAGGACCTGCACACCGATCCACTGATCATCCGCAGGGAGTACGCCGCCCACGCACTGGAAAACGCGGTACGGGCCGGCATTGACGAACACGGTGACAACTTCGCCATTACCGTCGAAAAGGCAGCGGACGGTGAAGGTGCCGGCGCCGGCTTCGACTCCTATGACACCACCGTCACTGACTGGTACCAGCGCACCGATGAGGAAGGCCGGCCGGTGGATTACAACTACGAATCCGGTGAATACGCTGACGGCTGGACCGCCGAAGGCGCTGCTGAGGAAGCCGGCAGCGAACGTTCGGCGCCTGGCACCGGCGAGCTGGCAGACGACGGCGAGCGCGCGGACGACGGCGACGCCGACCGGAGCCCGGCACCGGTGCGCTAGGTCCATGCGGGCAGGGGCTGCGGGAACTGCTGCGGGCGGGATAATGGACCCGTGAGCGTTTCCGTAGCCCCTGCCGTCCTGTCCCAGGAGCACTGGCGCGCCCGCCAGGCCGCCCACGAGGCCAGGGTCCGCCCCTTTACCGAGGGATACCTGGAGCGGCGCTCCGCGGGGCGGAAGCATCCCGTGGAGGACTTTCTTTTCACCTACTATTCCCAGAAGCCCGGCCAGCTGCTGCGCTGGCACCCCGGCGCCGGCGTCGTCCTGACCGGGGAGGCGGCCGCCGAGCGGGCAGGCTGGAAGTTTTACCGCACCCTCACCGCGGACGAAGCTGCCGCAGCCGGCCTGGATGCCGGGACACCGGCGGTCACCGTGGACGTTGCCGCCTTTGCCGCTGCACGCGGCGACGCCGCAGCGTTTACCGCGATGCTGCTCTCCCGCACGGCCGCCCGGAAACCGGTGCTGGGGTGTTTCGGCATGCATGAGTGGGCCATGGCGTACAAGTCCGAGGACAACGGGATCCGGCATGACTATCTGCAGCTGCGGCTGGGGCCTCAGGGAACTGACGAGCTGGTGGAGCGCAGCAAGATCCGCTGCACCCATTTTGATGCCTTCCGGTTCTACACTCCTGAAGCCGTTCCGCTGAACGAGCTCACCCCTACCCGCGAGAACCAGCGGGACCTGGAACAGCCCGGCTGCCTGCACGCGAACATGGACCTGTACAAGTGGGCGTACAAGCTGGTGCCGCTGCTGCCCAGCGAACTGGTGATGGACTGCTTCGAGCTGTCCTGGCGCATCAGGGCCATGGACATGCAGGCCTCTCCCTATGACCTGGCGGACTGGGGATATGAACCCATCCAGGTGGAAACTCCACAGGGGAGGGCGGAGTACGCGGCGGCCCAACGGGCATTTGCCGAGGAATCACAGCAGTTGCGGACCCGCATCCTGACGGCCCTGGCGGCGTGTACGGAGCTACCGACCGAGCGGTGAGGCGATCTCGGACAGGTCGGCCACCGCGCGTTCATACAGCTCGGCCGGGTCCGCATCAGCGCCGGCGTCCTGCTCGTGGGCAAAACACTGCCAGGCCACGCGCCACGTGCACGCAATGACTTCCGCCACCAGCAGCGACTGCATCCTGTCCAGCAGCTTCCGCTCCATCAGGGAGTTGCTGAGTTCGGTCACGAGCTGAAGCTCCTGGCGCCTGACCATCTGCAGGATCTTCGGCTCACGCAGCACCAGGCGGGAGATCTGCAGGAACTCGTAGTTCTCCAGTTCATGGGCAAACTGCGCCCGGCAGACATCCATCAGCTCATCCCTGATCTGTGCCGGGGACATGTTCCGGGCCAGATCCCGTCCCACCAACGCCTCGATCAGTTCATCCTGGCCCGGCAGGGCGGCAGCTTCCTTGGAGACGTAGTACCGGAAGAATGTCCGTTCGGAAACTCCGGCACGCTCCGCTATCTGCGCCACAGTGGTCGCTTCCAGCCCGGCAGCCTCAATGAGGTCCAGCGCCGCCGCCTGGATATCCCTCCGCGTTGCCGCCTTGCGTTCCGCGCGTACGCCCATACCAGTCACCTCGGCTTTCCTTACTTCTACTTTGCCATGCCGCGAGCGCTGGGACCTGACTTGTTTTCTGTCACATTCTGCCAGGTTCTGACATCCAACCTGGCAGTCTGTGACAGAATCTTGCAGTTCACTCCACCAGGAAGAGGAAGTTTTGAGCCAAGCAAGCTCCGCAGCAACAGCAGGGGAAAAGCCGCACGCCGCCGAGGCGCCCGCACTCTCCACCAAGCAACTCACCGGAATCATCGGAGCCCTAGCACTGGCGGCCTTCCTGATGATCCTGAATGAGACCGTCCTGACCGTGGCCCTGCCATCGATCATGGCGGACTTTGAGGTCTCGGCAGCGGCCGGCCAGTGGCTAACCACGAGCTTCCTGCTCACCATGTCCGTTGTCATTCCCACCACGGGATACCTGCTGCAGCGCTTTACCACCCGCAGCCTGTTTATCTTTGCCCTCTCCAGCTTCCTGATCGGCACCCTGATTGCGGTCTTCGCTCCGGGGTTCACCTTCCTGCTGGTCGCCCGCATCATCCAGGCCGTCGGCACCGCCATCGTCCTGCCCCTGCTGATGACCACCACCCTGACACTGGTACCGGTACGCAACCGCGGCGCCATCATGGGCCTGAACTCCATCGTGATCTCGGTGGGACCGGCCATCGGCCCCACCGTCTCGGGTTCGATCGTCAGCTCCTTCAGCTGGCACTACATCTTTGTGCTGATGCTGCCGCTGGCGGTCGTCATCCTGATCCTGGGCATCATCTTCATCAAGATCCCGTCCGCCACCCGCAAGCTCCCGGTGGATGTACTCTCCGTCATCCTTTCGGCCATTGCCTTCGGTTTCCTCGTCTACGGCATCTCCAGCCTCGAACACGCCGGCGACAACGTGGCGCTGACCGTCGCATCCTTCATCATCGGACTGGCAGGGCTGGTCCTCTTTGTCCGGCGGCAGGTGCGCCTGACACGTTCCGGCCGGGAACTGCTGAACCTCACCCCGTTCAGGAACCGCACCTTCACCTTCAGCGTCGCTATGATCATGATCGCCATGGGCACGCTGCTGGGCACCGTGGTCATTATTCCGATCATCCTGCAGACCGGCGGCGGCCTGAGCACAATGAGCATTGGCCTGATGCTGCTCCCCGGCGGCGTTGCCCAGGTGCTGGTATCGCCCATCTTCGGCCGGATCTATGACCGGTTCGGCCCCCGCCCGGTGCTGATCCCCGGCGCAGCCATGCTGGCGCTGGGCCAGTGGCTCTATGTCACCGTGGATTCCGATACGGAACTCCGGGTATTCATGGTCATCCATATTGTCTTCAGCATCGGCCTGGCCCTGCTGATGACCGGGCTGCTCTCCTCGGCGCTGTCCGCCGTGGAACCCCGCCTGTACGGGCACGGCTCGGCCATCTTCAACACGGGCCAGCAGCTGGGCGGCGCCATCGGCACCACCATCTTTGTGACCGTTATGTCCCTGCTCTCGGCATCGCGGCTGGAGTCCGGCTCGGACCTGGCCCACTCACTCTTTGCGGGTGCACACGTTGCCTTCATCATCGGCGGCATCCTGGCCACCATCGGCCTGGTGCTGGCACCGTTCGTCAAGGTTCCCCGGCAGCACTAGTACTGCGCTTCGGTGCGGAAACGCGCCGCGGGCCCCGGAGATGGGAATCTCCGGGGCCTTTCGCATACCGCGGGGTGCCCCGGCGTACGGATCGGTTTACACGGAGCTGTTTGCGCGGAGCTGTTTACAGGCTCCCCTCACGAGGCTGAAGCTGATAACGGTATGCGGCAGACTGCCGGCGCCGACCGCTCGGAGGATCACCATGCAGCCAGAACCAACCGGGCGGGTCCTCCGCACCGGAGACCAGTCCTACCAGCTGATTCTCACCCGCGGATTTCCCGTGCCGCCGGCAGACATCTGGGCGGCCCTTACCGAGTCGGAGCAGGCGGCAGCGTGGTTTGGCCGCTGGAACGCCGCCCCGGACCATAGCGGAGCCCTTGACCTGCAGATGCTGTATGAGGAGGGACTGCCCTGGAGCCGGGTGCAGGTCAGGGACTGCGTTGCTCCCGAACTCCTGCGGCTGCTGGTGGGCGACGACGAAGGGGTATGGGATGTGGAGGTCCGCCTTCAGGCTGCCGCCCGAGGCACAAGGATGGAATTCATCCAGCACCTGGCCGACCCTGCCGCTGCCGAAAGTTACGGTCCGGGCTGGGAATACTATCTGGACCGGCTCAAGGCAGCCCTGAACGGCGTCCCCGCACCGGAATTCGGGGATTATTATCCGGCGCAGGGCCCGTACTTCGAGGGCCAGGCGCGGACCGCCCGCGGCGGTGACGGTGGTGGCGGCGCAGGTAGCGATGGCGCAGGTGCCGTTGGTGGCGGCGCAGGTGCCGGTGCCGGTGCCGGTGGCGCAGGCTGAGCCCGTGAGGTCCGGGGTCACAGGTCCTGGGTCCTGGGTCCTGGGTCCACTACTGTCCCTTGACGGGGGAACTAGGCTGGGTGCCACCGACTGATGGAGGTCTCACCGTGATCCGTGCCCGCCATACCCGTGCCCGCCGCAGCACGGTCCCGCTGCTCCTGCTCTGTTCCGTGCTGGCCCTGGCCGCCTGCGGTGCCGACAACGCAGGCAATCAGCCAGCAGACCCGGCGTCGCCGTCTGCCTCCGGCCCTGCTTCCGCCTCCGACGCTGCTTCTGCCTCCGGCTCCCCCTCCGCGGCTGGCACTCCGGGCCCGACGGCGTCCCCCTCCCAGCCAGCGCCGGCCAGTGCGGCCGCAACCTCGCTCACGGTGGATTTTATGGCCGATGGCCAGAACACCACCGACACCTGGACCCTGCAGTGCGACGGCGCCGCCCCGCTTCCCGGCTCGAACGTGCCGGACCCTGCAACCGCCTGTGCAGCCCTTGCCGAGCAGGGCGCGGCGCTGTTCGCCGAAGCGGACCGGAATGCCATGTGCACGCAGAACATCGTGGGAATGCAGCGCGCTCATGTCACGGGCACGGTGAACGGGGAAGTTGTCGACACATCCTTTGCCCTGACCGACGGTTGCCAGATTTCCCGCTGGGAGCGGCTGACCGGATTGCTGGGACCGGCCGAGGGGACCCTCTAGCGGCGGGCCCGCTTGGCAGCAGAAGACCTGTCAGCCGAAGACTTGGCAGCGGAGGACGCAACCCGCTGGTCCCGTCGCCGCAACAGGGCAAGGGTCAGCACCGGCCCCAGCAGCGGAACCACAAGACAGAACAGCAGCAGGCCCAGCCGTTCAGCGGCCGTTACGGCCTGCGACCGCGCCAGCCGGACGACGGCGACCACCAGCAGGATGATCAGGGCCGCGGAAATCCCGGTGACCAGGAACTCCCAGCCCGTGGGGATCAGTGGGTTCTCTGCGTTATTCATTGCCGTTTCCTTCCGTAGCTACCGCCCGGTCGCGCTTCAACCGCACGTAGACCTGTTTGCGGACCCGCGCCACCACCTCGCCGGAACCGTCCCGCACCTCCACCGAGAACCACTCGAGCACTTTGTCCCCGCCGGCCGCGAGCTTGCGCAGGCGTCCGACGTCGGCCGGGTCCAGGGTGAAGCGGGCGGTGAGCTCCCCGCGGCCCGGTTTCACGAAGTCAATCTCCGCCGCCTTGTCCCAGACCACATGGTCACGGCCCAGATGGTGCAGCAGCATCATCATCCAGAACGGGTCCGTCATCGCGAACAGGGACCCGCCGAAATGCACGCCCGCCACATTGCGGTTCCACCAGTGCTCGCGCAGCCGCACGGTGACGTTGAAGTACTCCGGGTCCAGGTGGATGATCCGGATGCCGGTGAAGGCAAACGGCGGCCAGAAGTTCATGAACCGGCGGAGAGTGCCCGGTTGTACTTTGAGGAGTCTCACCAGACCACTGTAGCCAGATGTGATCTGCATCATTTGCCTTGCTGGCCCGGCCGGCCACCGGAGCGAATATGCCGTATTATGAATAAGCATGCTTAGTATCCCCTCCGGACGAAGGCATTCTCCGTCCGGAGACCCGTGAACTGGAGGCGCACTATGTCAATCGAAGCAAGACCCGAGGACCTGTCAGGGGCAGACTCTGCCGGTCCGGGTGAGTTCGTCCCCTGGTGCAGCTACTGCGGCACCGATGAGTTCCTGATCATCGAATCCGTGGAACCGGCAGCGAAGCCGGGCAGCGGAGAATTCCTCGAAATCAACTACACGTGCGCGGAGTGTGACCGGTTCTACGGCCACCCCATCCGCCATTCCTCCGTCTGGGCGCGCTGCACGGTCCGCTCCGAAGACGATGCCGCGGACTACATGCATTGCGGTGAACCCATGCAGCCGCGGGACCACCGCCAGCAGTCCATCTTCGAGCCGCTCACCACCTCTTCCATGCAGGCCCAGGCGCCGGCGGACGTTCAACTGGACACCACTGTGCTGCGCTGCCATTGCGGCTTCCAACTGGAGATTCCAGCCTGAGGCGAACGGCGTCCGCGTAACATACGCAACGCCGTTAGAATGGGCAGTGCAAGCTCGCGGAGCGCTGAATCAGCGTGAGACGGCAGGGTCCGCGGCCACCCATTTCACTCACAGGAGTTGCCGGATGCCCCGGATCGTTGTTGATGTCATGCCCAAACCTGAAATCCTGGATCCGCAGGGCAAAGCCATTGCCGGGGCTCTCCCCCGGCTGGGGCTGAGCGGATTTACCGGCGTCCGCCAGGGCAAGCGCTTTGAGCTGACCGTGGACGGTGACGTCACTGAGGAAGTCCTGGAACAGGCCCGCACGGCCGCGGCCACCCTGCTGTCCAACCCGGTGATTGAGGACGTCACCCGCGTCGAAGTTATCCCGGAGGCCTGATCTTGAGCACTCCCCTGATCGGCGACTTTTCCGCCGCTCCCGAAGACGCCGCCCTGCGGGCGGTCCGGATTGGTGTCATCACCTTCCCCGGCACCCTGGATGACCGCGACGCCGCCCGCGCCGTGACCATCGCCGGAGGCACCGCCGTCGGCCTCTGGCATGCCGAGGCAAACCTGCATGACGTGGATGCCGTGATTGTTCCCGGCGGGTTCTCCTACGGAGATTACCTGCGCGCCGGAGCCATCTCACGCTTTGCTCCAGTCATGGAAAAAGTAGTGGATGCCGCGGCCGGCGGGATGCCCGTGCTGGGCATCTGCAACGGTTTCCAGATCCTCACCGAGGCACACCTGCTGCCCGGCTCCATGATCAAGAACAACCATTTGAAGTTCTCCTGCGCGGACCAGCTCCTGCGGGTGGAGAACAACAACACCGCCTGGACGTCCGGGTACGAGCAGGGTGCAGGCATGGTCATCCCGCTGAAGAACCAGGACGGCCAGTACGTCGCGGATGAAAAAACGCTGGACGAGCTCGAAGGTGAAGGCCGTGTGGTCTTCCGCTATGACGGGGAAAACCCCAACGGCTCCCGCCGCGGCATTGCCGGCATCACCAACGCGGCAGGCAACGTGGTGGGCCTGATGCCCCACCCCGAGCACGCCGTGGAACCGGGCTTCGGTCCGGATTCCTCCGCCTACGGTCAGGTCGGGCTGGGCTACGGCACCGACGGGCTCCGCATCTTCAGCTCAGTTCTCAACACGCTCGTTGCCGGAGGCAAGTCATGACCGTTTCCCCTGCCGCGCAGAAGTTCAACATCGACACCGTCGAGCACGCCGCCGCCACCCCGGATACCGAGCTGCCCTGGGCCGAACTCGGGCTGAAGGAAGACGAATTCCGCAGGGTCGTGGAGATCCTGGGCCGCCGCCCCACCGCCGCGGAACTGGCCATGTACTCGGTCATGTGGTCCGAGCACTGCTCCTACAAGTCCTCCAAGGTGCACCTGAAGCAGTTCGGGGACAAGGTCACCGAGAAGATGAAGGAACACCTCCTGGTGGGCATCGGCGAGAACGCCGGCGTGGTGGACATCGGCGAGGGCTGGGCCGTGACCTTTAAGGTCGAGTCCCACAACCACCCGTCCTTCGTGGAGCCCTACCAGGGCGCCGCCACCGGCGTCGGCGGCATTGTCCGCGACATTATCTCCATGGGCGCCCGTCCGGTGGCCGTGATGGATCCGCTGCGCTTCGGTGCCATCGACCACCCCGACACCGCCCGCCTGGTGCACGGCATCGTCTCCGGCATCGGCGGCTACGGCAACTCCCTGGGTCTGCCGAACATCGGCGGTGAACTGGTCTTCGACTCCGTGTACCAGGGCAACCCGCTGGTCAACGCGCTGGCCGTGGGCGTGCTGCGGCACGAGGACATCCGGCTGGCCAACGCCTCCGGCGCCGGCAACAAGGTGGTGCTCTTCGGTGCGCGCACCGGTGGCGACGGCATTGGCGGCGCCTCGGTGCTGGCTTCGGAATCCTTCGACGCGGACAAGCCCTCCAAGCGTCCCGCCGTCCAGGTGGGCGATCCGTTTGCAGAAAAAGTACTCATTGAGTGCTGCCTGGAACTGTTCAAGGCCTCCGTGGTGGAGGGCATCCAGGACCTGGGCGCGGCCGGCATTTCCTGCGCGACGTCGGAGCTGGCCTCCAACGGCGACGGCGGCATGCACGTGGAACTGACCAATGTGCTGCTGCGTGACCCGTCCCTGACCCCCGGGGAAATCCTGATGTCCGAGTCCCAGGAACGCATGATGGCCGTGGTCACACCGGAGAACGTTGAGGCGTTCGAGGCAATCATGGACAAGTGGAACGTCGAGTACTCCTGGCTGGGTGAGGTCACCGGCACCGGCCGCCTGATCATTGACTGGGACGGCGAGACCATTGTCGACGTCGATCCGCGCACCGTGGCCCACGAGGGTCCCGTCTATGAGCGGCCAATGTCCCGCCCGGCCGTACAGGACAGCATCCAGGGGTCCTCGTTCGACGGGGAGCGGCCCATCGGCAGCGCCGCCATCAGGGACGCCATCCTGGAACTGATGGCCTCCCCCAACATGTGCGACAAGTCCTGGGTGACCAACCAGTACGACCGCTATGTCCAGGGCAACACCGCCCTGGCCATGCCGGATGACGCCGGCGTGATCCGCGTGGATGAAACCACCGGTCTGGGCGTGGCCATTTCCACCGATGCCAACGGCCGCTACTCCTACCTGAACCCCTACGAGGGCGCCAAGCTGGCCCTGGCGGAGTCCTACCGCAACGTAGCCACCTCCGGTGCCACCCCGCTGGCCGTCACCGACTGCCTGAACTTCGGCTCCCCCGAGGATCCCGAAGTGATGTGGCAGTTCGCCGAGTCCGTCCGCGGACTGGCCGACGGTTGCCGCGAACTCGGCGTCCCGGTCACCGGCGGCAACGTTTCGCTCTACAACCAGACCGGCGGCGTCGCCATCCATCCCACCCCCGTGGTGGGTGTGCTGGGCGTGTTCGACGACGTTGCCCGGCGCACGCCGTCGGGCTGGCGTGAGGACGGCCAGGCCATCTACCTGATGGGTGTGACCCGTGACGAGCTGGACGGTTCCGAATACGCGAACCTGCGCGGACACCTGGGCGGCCAGCCGCCGAAGGTGGACCTGCAGGCGGAGAAGCTGCTCGGCGAACTGCTGGTCAACGCCTCCCGCGACGGCATGATCGACGCCGCGCACGACCTTTCCGAAGGCGGCCTGGCGGCGGCGCTGTCCGAGATGGCACTGCGCTTCGGCGTCGGCGCACGGATAGGCCTGGATGAGGTCTGCGAGCGGGACGGCGTGGACCTGTTCACCCTGCTGTTCTCCGAATCCCAGGCCCGCGCCGTCGTTTCCGTGGCCCGCAGCGAAGAAGTCCGGTTCAAGGACATGTGTTCCGCCCGCGGCTTCGCCCACAGCCGGATTGGCGTGGTGGATACCGAGATTGGCGCACTGGACTTCCAGAGCCGGTTCTCCGTGCCGCTGAACGAGCTGAAGGCGGCCCACGAAGGCACCCTGCCGCGGCACTTCGGCTAAGCAGAACGGCAGAGCGGCACAGGCCCGGCGGGATTCTTCCGCCGGGCCTGTGCCGGTCCAGCGGCCGTGTAGGGTCACGAGTCATGGTGACAGCTAAGAAAAAACCCCGGGCTGCGGAAACAACCCCCGGAGCGGCGCGCCGGAGGGGCGTCTCCGGTCACTAAATACGGCAAATCGGGGAAGAAGAGGCAATATTAGCTCGTGAGCACAATCCCCGAGAACCTTGCAGCCAATGCAGGCATTCCCACTCAGCGGCTGCTGCTGGACCTCATGTCCGTGGCCGAGGTGGATGCCCTCATCATTCAGAAACGGCTGCCGGACTGGGCCGAGGACTTCCCCCAGCCCGCTGATTACGACGCCGCGCGCCGGTTTTTCGAGGCGGGGCTGCTTTCCCCCGCAGCTGCCGCCTTCGGCACACGGATGATCCGCGAACGTGCCACCTCCCTGGTGGTGGGCACCATCGGTTTCGAAGGCATTCCCGTTGAACACGCGGTGGAAATCAGTTACAGCGTGGCGCCCTCCAGCCGGCGGCAGGGCTATGCCTCGGAGGCGTTGATTGCCCTGTCCCGGTTTGCCTTGGCGCAGCCGGGGGTCGAGGAAGCCATTGCGTACACCGATCCGGGCAACACCGCCTCCAACTCGGTGCTGCTGACCGCCGGGTTCCTGCCGGAAGAAGAAGGCGACATTGCCCTGAAGTTCACGCTCCGGCGTGATCAGCTGCCGGAAGCGAGCCGGTAGGCCGAGGCGAAATACCGGTTGGTGTAGAACGCCTGCACGCGCACATTGACCCGGTCCGCGGCGGCAATGATGCGGTTGGCGGGCGTGCTGTAGGCAGCCACGCGGAAATAAAGCCTGCCGTCCTCATCCAGCTCGGCGTAAAACCCTTCCTCGCCACGTTCCGGATGCCCGGGCAAGGTGCCGTACCCAAACCCCGCGCGCTGGCCGGAGACCGGCTCCCCGCCGTCGTCGAGCAGCGCTTCCGTAGCCCACAGCACCCGGCACGGCGCGTAATAACGCACCCGCCAGACTCCGACACCGGAGGCCATCTCCACCCCGGGGGCGGCCCGGGGCGTACCGGGACGGACGAACAGTCCCGCTCCGCGGTGCAGATCCCAGTCCAGCAGGCCCTCCGTCAGGCGAAGGAACCCGGCGCGCGGGTCCGGCACCTCGAGCTCCTCCTTGCGCAGCACCAGCCGGTACCCGGCGGGCCACCGGTCAGTCATCGGCACCGGGTATGGCCGCTCGGTACTTCCCGTGTCCGGGTAGGTCAATGCACGCCGGGCCCCGCTCATCCGTCCGCCAGCCCCTTCCAGCGCAGTGATTCCCGGTCCTTTCGCGGCAGCGATGCCACCACCAGGTCATAGGAATCCTCCACCATGTCCGCCACCATTCCCTCAGGGAGCCCGGCGGCAACCTCCACTTGGTTCCAGTGCGTTTTATTCATATGCCAGGCCCCGCTGATTTCCGGATGCGCGGCACGCAGTTGGACCGCCAGCTCCGGTTCACATTTCAAACTGATCATCAGGGGCTCGGCTGCCAGCGCTGCCAGCGCGAACATCTTGGCCCGGCCTCCCGCAGCCCGCACCTTGAACACGGACGATTCCGGTCCGAAGGGAAAGTCCTCATACGTCCCCGGCAGCGCCAGGCACAGCCGGCGCAGGGCCTCTGCATCCATGCCTGAAGCCTATCCCCGCTTTCGGTGCTTCGGCACTGCCTGCTGATATGGATGGCAGGATGGAGTAAGAGGTATGCCAGCCGGCGTGCCGGAGACTAAGCAGAGGATGGACGGTTTGGAGCACAGGAACCGCAGTGATAATTCCGTGGCGGAGACAGCCGGGCGCGCAGCGGACTCCAGGACCTTCGAACGGGTTGCCCGCCTGGGGTATGTAGCCAGCGGTATTGTCCACGTGGTCATCGGCGTCATTGCCCTGCAGATCGATTCCGGCGGATCCGGCAATGCCGACACCAACGGCGCCGTGGCAGCCTTGGCCGAGCAGCCCGGCGGGGCGCTGCTGCTCTGGTTCTGCTTCATCGGCTGCTACGCCCTGGCCCTGTTCCAGCTCTCCCGCATCTTCCTGGCCGGACGGCGGCTCAAGGACAAGGAGCTGTGGAAGGACCGGGCCAGCAATGCCGGCCAGGCCATTGTCTATGGAGCCATCGGCACCATCTTTGCCAGCTTCGCCCTGGGACGCGGCAGCGATAACGGCAGCTCATCCTCGGTCAGTTGGACGGCCCGCCTCCTCGCCGTCCCTGCCGGCCAGTGGATCCTCGCGATCGCGGGCCTCGTGCTGGTGGGTGTGGGCGGCTATTTCATCTTCAAGGGTGTGACACGCCGGTTCCGCCGGGAACTGACGGGCATCCCCGGTTCGGCGTGGCGCCGGGCAGTGGACGTCACCGGCGTAGCCGGTTTTACCGCCAAGGGAATATCCCTCGCCGTGCTGGGTGTGCTGCTGACCCTGGCGGCGGTCAACGCGGATCCCGAACAGTCCACCGGACTCGACGGCGCGCTGCATACCCTGCGGGACCAGCCCTTCGGGGTGGTGGCCCTGGCCGCGGTAGGCATCGGATTGATGCTCTACGGCCTGTACATCGGCATTATCCGGGCCCGGTTCGCCAAGCTGTAGGCCTGCCGGCAGGATGGCTCAGAGTCCGAACCGCGGGGCCTCGATCACCGGGCAGGTGTCCATCACGACGTCGAGTCCCGCGGCCCTGGCCCGGGCCGCTGCCGCTTCATCCACCACGCCGAGCTGCAGCCACACCGCCTTCGCGCCCACCTCGATGGCCTGGTCCACAATGTCGCCTACACGCTCCGAATTCACGAAGCAGTCCACAACGTCAATGCTGCCCGGGATCTCGCTGAGCTTTTTGTAGCCCTTGTTGCCGTGCACGTCGTCTCCCTTCAGGCTTACGGGAATGATTTCCATCCCCAGATGGTCCTGGATGTAGCGGGAAACGCCGACGGCGGTGCGCATCGGGTTGTTGGACAGGCCCACCACGGCCCAGCGGCCGGGGGTGGCCATCAGCCTGCGGATGACCTCGGGATCATTGGCGTGCGCGGTAGCGGTGCCGTTGGAGTCTGACATCTGCCGTCCTTATGGGAAGCCGGGATGGGGGCTCCAGCTTACCCGGGCGTGCGTCACTGAAGGAAAGACTCAATGGCCTCGGTCAGCGCCGAATCGGGTAAGGCGCTCGTGTCCGTCTCCAGCAGCCGGAATTCACCTTCGTCCAGCGCATCGGCGGCCCGCCGGGCAAGGTCCTGCGTTTCCCCGCCGCTGGCACTGCCGGCCAGGATCAGCACCGGAACGTTCACCCCGCCCAGTCCCTCAATCTCGCTCTGCAGCACCAGCAGCTCATCCTCCCCGTCGCCCGGGGAGAGGGTGGGCTCGAGCGCCACTACACGGCTCACCACCGTGGATTCCTCCGCCGCCCGCAAGGCCAGGAAGGCGCCGTCGTAAAACCCGTAGAGGTCCGTGGCCCCGCCTGCCACCTGCAATACGGCCAGCAGGTCATCGACGTCGGACTCCGCAGTGTATTCCTCGCCAATCCCGCTTTCCCCGATCCCCCTGCGGTCATAGGTATACACGGTGTGGGTTTTTGAAAGAGCGTCCGCCAAAGCCGCCGTGGCCCGGCTGCTCCGGTGTGCCAGCAGCGGTCCCACGATGGCCAGCGGCGGTCCGCTGCCCTGCCGCGACCACGCAATGGTTGTGCCGTCAGCGGATAGAACCGTTCCCGATGCGTTCGCTGCTTGTTCCATGGCTGCTCCTGCTCGTTGATCCAGGCTCGTTTAACCGAAGGCTCGTTGATTTCCTCAAAGAGACCGGCCGCGAAGAACGGGAATGGGCTCCGGCTGGCCTCTTCCAACCTTGGAGCCGGTGGCGCGTCAGGTCAATGCTCCGGGGTGTTCATGGCGGGGGCGGGCACCAAGAGCGTCCGCGTGAACATTTCCTTCTGTGAATCGGCTGCAGGGCCGGGACTTGTCCGATCCGTAAATCCGGCGTTTAGTAGTCCTTGACCATCCCGAGCGGCTGAGAGACCTGGATCGATGAAGCCGCAGCAACCCTGGTTGCCGTATTTCCTCCTTGAAGTACGGCAATAACGAGGCTGGTGTCGCAGGAAGCCGTTACCCCGGCTCAGGACACCTTCCGTAGGGTGCTACTGCCAGGACCGATGGAGTGTTTTCTATGACAGCAGTGTTGTCTCCTTCCACGACCGCGTCCGGCACCGGTACGGCAGCGCCGGCCGATCCCGCCCTGCCGGTCACCTTCGACGCCCTGGGCCGCAGTTTCGGCACCGGAGCAAATGAACACGTAGTGCTCCGCGACGTCACCTTTGAGGTCAAACCCGGAGAGGTCCTGGCCATTCTGGGCTCCAGCGGCTGCGGAAAATCCACGCTGCTGCGTGCCGCCGCCGGCCTGGACCGCCCCACCGCAGGTGACGTCCTGATTGACGGCCGGCCGGTCCGCGGCATCGATGAGCGGTGTGCCTTCGCCTTTCAGGAGCCGCGGCTGCTGCCCTGGCAGACCCTGCAGGCGAACATCGCCATCGGGCTGCCCAAGTCCGCGAGCGCCAGCCGGGGAAAGGCCAAGGTAGCCGAGCTGCTGGACCTGGTGGGTCTGGCTGCGTTTGCCAAGCACCAGCCCCGGGCAGTGTCCGGCGGCATGGCCCAGCGCGCGTCGCTGGCCCGCGCCCTGGCCCGCGAACCGGGTGTGCTGCTCCTGGACGAGCCTTTCGGCGCCCTCGATGCACTGACCCGGCTGAAGATGCAGGATCTGCTCCTCGCCGTGCACGAGGCAGCCCCGGCCACGGTGCTGCTGGTGACCCACGACGTTGATGAGGCCCTGCAGCTCGCGGACCGGATCATCGTCCTGGGCAGGGAACCCGGACAACCGGGTGCCACCATCACCAACGTGGTCACCGTCCCCGGTTCCCGACCGCGTGACCGTGCCTCGGCGGAGCTGGCCCGAATGCGCGGCGAGTTATTGGCCCTGCTCGGCGTCGACCGCCACTAGGCCTTCCTTTCACTCCGCAGGCACCCCTTTCCGGGCACTGCCTGACCCAGCCCTTCCCGCTCCGGGGAGAGCTTCCCCTGTTTTGCCCTGATCCGGCCGCGCCCCTGGCGCCTGCGCCTGGCCCCGGCTTCCCCTTTTCCAGCCTGACCCTTTCAAAGGAACCATCATGACTGCCCCTGCACCCCGTACCCGACCGGCCTTCCTGCCCTTCCCCCGCTCCGTCCGCGGACGCACAGCACGTACGTTCGCCGGTCTGGCCGCGGTGGCCGGTTTGGCCCTCACCGGCTGCGTCGCCGGCGAGGACACTGCCGGCGCTGCCGCCGTCAAGGACGCCGACGGCGGCACCCTCACCCTGGATTTCGCCACCTACAACCCGCTCAGCCTGATCATCAAGGACCAGGGCTGGCTGGAGGAGGCACTGGCGGAGGACGGTGTCACCGTGGAATGGGTCCAGTCCGCCGGCTCCAACAAGGCCAACGAAAACCTGCGCTCCGGTGCCATCGACATCGGATCCACCGCAGGGTCCGCTGCCCTGCTCAACCGCGCCAACGGCTCCCCGATCAAAGTCATTGACGTGTTCTCCCAGCCGGAATGGGCAGCCCTGGTAGTGGGCCCGGACTCGGACATCACCTCCGTGGCAGACCTGGCCGGAAAATCAGTGGCTGCGACCAAGGGCACCGACCCGTACTTCTTCCTGGTCCAGGCCCTCGAGGAAGCCGGACTCAGCCTCTCCGACGTGACGGTGGAACAGCTGCAGCACGCCGATGGCCGCACCGCCCTGGAAAACGGTTCCGTGGACGCCTGGATCGGGCTGGATCCGATCATGGCCGGCGCCGAGCAGAACGGCGCCAAACTCGCCTACCGCAACCTGGACTTCAACACCTACGGACTCCTTGCCGCCAATGAATCCTTCCTCGCCGAGGAACCGGAACAGGCCCAGGCCGTGGTCAACGCCTATGCCAAGGCCCGGGCCTGGGCAGCCGATAACCAGGAGGAGACCGCGCAGATCCTGGCCGACGTCGCCGGACTTGATCCCGCCGTCGCCAGCACGGTCATCCTGGAGCGAAGCAACCTGGATACGGATCCCGCCCCGGGCGAAGCCCAGCGCAAGGTCCTGGAGAAGATCGGACCCACCCTGGTGGAAACCGGAGACGTGGCCGGCCAGGATCAGATCGATGCGGCCCTGGACTCCCTGCTGGAGGACAGCTACGTCCTCAAGGCTGATCCGGACTCGCTGGGAGCCTCGTCATGAGCAGCGTCCTTCCCCGTGCAACACGGACCAACGAAACCACCCCTGTGGCCAGGGCCCGGGGATCCCTGCTGGAGAACCGGTTCACCCGGCTGGGTCTGGGCCTGGTGGTCCCTGCCCTGATCCTGGCCGCCTGGCAGCTCACTACCGCCGCCGGGGTGTTCAGCCCCGTCCAGCTGCCCTCACCGGCAGCGGTCTACAGCGCCGCGGCGGATCTGGTGGAGCGCGGTCAGCTGGGCACCCACATTGCCATTTCCACTCAGCGGGTACTGACCGGGTTTGCGCTCGGGGCAGCGCTCGGACTGCTCCTCGGCGCACTGTTGGGGCTGTCCCGGCTGGCCGATGCCCTGCTCGGGCCGGCCGTCGGTGCGCTGCGCGCGGTGCCCTCACTGGCCTGGGTGCCGCTGCTGATCCTGTGGATGAAGATCGGTGAGGATTCGAAGGTCACACTGATCACCATCGGTGCCTTCTTCCCCGTCTTCACCACCGTGGCCCTGGCGCTGCGGCACGTGGACCGGAACCTGGTGGAGGCCGCCCGGGCCTTCGGCCTGCGCGGGGTGAAGCTGCTGACCACCGTTCAGCTGCCCGCCGTGGTTCCGGCCGTGTTCTCCGGTCTGCGGCTCGCCCTGGCGCAGGCCTGGCTGTTCCTGGTGGCGGCGGAACTGATTGCTTCCTCCATGGGGCTGGGGTTCCTGCTGACGGATTCCCAGAACAACGGCCGGACGGACCGCATGTTTCTGGCCATCATCCTGCTGGCCGTCATCGGCAAGACCACCGACGCCATCCTGGGTATCGCCGAAAAGCAGGCGGTGAAGAAATGGGCGTAATCACGGACCTGGAAGCCGGACACCGGCGCGTGACGGAGGACATTGCGGAGCCGGCCACGGAAGCCGAACGCATCGCCTTCTGGGAAGCGGCTGCCCGCACGCTTCAGTGGGAGCAGCCGTGGCAGCGCGCACATACGTTCCGGAAACCTGAACGCATCAGCGGGCCGGAGGTTCCCGAGGAGGACGCCGAGTACACCGTCCCGTCCATCGAATGGTTTGCCGGCGGCCGGTTGAACGCTGCGGTGAACTGCGTGGACCGCCATGTGGCCGCCGGGCGCGGTGACACTGTGGCCCTGCATTTCGAGGGCGAACCCGGAGACCGCCGCACCGTGACCTACGCGCAGCTGCAGCGGGAGGTCTGCCGCGCGGCCAATGCCCTGCAGTCCCTCGGCATTGAGGCCGGGGACCGGGTGGTGATCTACCTGCCGGTGCTGGTGGAGACCATCGTCATCACCCTGGCCTGCGCCCGGATCGGCGCCGTGCATTCCCTGGTATTCGGCGGTTTCTCCGCTGAAGCGCTGAAATTCCGGGTGGAGGACACCGGCGCCAAGCTGCTGGTCACCACGGACGGGCAGTTCCGCCGCGGCGCGGCCGTACCGGTGAAGGACAATGCCGACGCCGCCGTGGCCGGGACCAACAACATTGAGCACGTGCTGGTCATCCGGCGTACCGGATCGGAGATCAGCTGGGTGCCCGGGCGTGACGTGTGGTGGCACGAGAGCGTGGAGACGGCGTCGGAGACCCATCAGGCACAGTCCTTCGACGCCGAAACGCCGCTGTTCATCATGTACACCTCCGGAACCACCGGCCGGCCCAAGGGACTGGTCCACACCACCGGCGGCTACCTGACGCAGGCGGCCTGGAGTTACGAATACCTTTTTGCCAACCCGGATCCCCGGCAGCGGGCTGCGGACGTGCACTGGTGCACCGCGGACCTGGCCTGGGTCACCGCACACACTTATGAGATGTACGGGCCGCTGGCCAACGGTGCCACGCAGGTGATTTTCGAGGGCACACCGGACACCCCGCACCCGGGCCGGCACCTGGAAATCATCGAACGCTACCGGGTCACCAGCTACTACACCGCCCCCACCCTGGTCCGGGCGCTGATGGGCTGGTTCCCTGACGGCGTGCCGCAGGACTATGACCTCTCCTCGATCCGGCTGCTGGGCACCGTGGGCGAGGCAGTGAACCCCGAGGCGTGGCGCTGGCTGCGCGACCAGTTCGGCCGCGGCGAAGTGCCGGTCCTGGATACCTGGTGGCAGTCCGAGACCGGCGCCACCATCCTCTCCCCGCGCCCCACAGACACCACCTTCAAGCCCGGCTGCGCCACCAGGGCACTGCCCGGGGTCTCCACCCGGATTGTGGACGACGCCGGGAATCCGGTGCCGGCAGACACCCAGGGCTTCATTGTGGTGGACCGGTCCGGGCCGGGCATGGCCCGCACCGTCTGGGACAACCCGCAGCGCTACCTGGAGTCCTACTGGCGGCAGTATGCACGGCAGGGATGGTTCCTGGCCGGCGACGGCGCGCGGTATGACGACGACGGCGACACCTGGATCCTGGGCCGGGTGGATGACGTGCTGAACGTCTCCGGACACCGGCTCTCCACCATCGAAATTGAATCAGCCCTGGTCTCCCACCCCTGGGTGGTGGAGGCCGGCGTCTGCCCGGTGGCCGATGCCCGGACCGGGCACGCCGTCGCCGCGTTCGTGGTGCTCACCGCTGCGGCGGACCCGGACCGCGTCCGCGAGGAACTGCGGGCACACGTCACCCGGGAGATCGGCCCGATCGCCCGGCCATCCGCCGTCGTCGTGGTTCCGGACGTTCCCAAAACCCGGTCCGGAAAGATCCTGCGCCGGCTGCTCACCCAGCTGTTCGAGGGACGTCCGCTCGGGGATACGAGCAGCCTGCAGAATGAACCCTGCATCCCCCGGATTGCCGCGGTCTGCGCCGCCCGGCGGGCAGACAGGGAGGCTAATGCTTGCGCGTAAGGGTCACCCGGTCCAGCACCACGGACCCGCCCATGTTCTGCTGCACCTGGACAAATTCGGTGTGCGAAACCTCCAGGATGAACCGGTTGGTCCGGAACGGCAGCAGCTCCTCATGCCGGCCGTCCATGATCTCCAGGAACATCGTCTCGGCCTCCCGCCGCGGCATGGGCTCCGTGAAGGACACCCGGTGCGCTGCCGAAGCTTCCTTGTAGCCCGTCTCCACCACAATCACGTACTCGTCCACGCCGGCCTCCCTGAACGCCGTCAGTCCGTGTCCTGTCTCTGACCTCACTCCGCCTACCGCCACCTAAACCCATACCGGGGCCAAACCGCAACGCCGCAAGGCCTGATTCCCCCGGCCCCACCCCAGGAAGGAGCACTCAGCCAATGAGTGACCACCAGTTCGGTTTCCGTACCCGCGCCCTGCACGCGGGCGGTACCCCCGATGCGCTGCACGGCGCCCGCGCCGTGCCCATCTACCAATCCACCTCCTTTGTCTTCAAGGACACGGCCGACGCCGCGAACCTGTTCTCGCTGCAGAAGTACGGCAACATCTACTCCCGGATCGGCAACCCCACGGTGGCTGCGTTCGAGGAACGCATCGCCTCCCTGGAGGGCGGGATCGGGGCGGTGGCGACGGCGTCGGGCATGTCCGCGGAGTTTGTCACCTTCGCGGCGCTCTGTTCCGCCGGAGACCACATTGTGGCCTCCGCACAGCTCTACGGCGGCACCGTCACCCAGCTGGATGTCACACTGCGCCGGTTCGGCATCGACACCACCTTTGTCCCCGGCACGGATCCGGCGGACTATGCCGCCGCCGTGCAGGAAAACACCAAGGCCGTCTACGCCGAGGTGGTGGCCAACCCCAGCGGTGAGGTGACCGACATTGAAGGGCTGGCGAAGGTGGCGCACGACGCCGGTGTGCCGCTGATCCTGGACGCGACACTGAGCACGCCCTACCTGGTGCAGCCCTTCGCGCACGGTGCGGACATTGTCATCCACTCCGCCACCAAATTCCTGGGCGGGCACGGCACCACCCTGGGCGGCGTCGTCGTCGAAAGCGGGAAATTCAACTGGGGCAACGGGAAGTTCCCGGCCATGACCGAACCGGTGCCCAGCTACGGCAACATCTCCTGGTGGGGGAACTTCGGTGAATACGGGTTCCTGACCAAACTGCGCTCGGAGCAGCTGCGGGACATCGGTCCCAGCCTCAGCGCGACGTCGGCGTTTGCCCTCCTGCAGGGTGTGGAAACCCTGGCACCGCGGATGGACGAGCACCTGGCCAATGCCCGGGCAGTGGCGCAGTGGCTTGAGGCGGATCCGAGGGTGTCCTGGGTCAGCTACGCGGGCCTGCCCTCGCATCCGCACTATGAGAGGGCCCGCAAATACCTGCCCAAGGGCCCCGGATCCGTGTTCAGCTTCGGTGTGGCCGGCGGCCGGGCGGCAGGACAAAAGTTCATTGAGTCCCTGCAGCTGGCATCGCACCTGGCCAATGTGGGAGATTCCCGCACCCTGGTGATCCACCCGGGGTCCACCACGCATCAGCAGCTCTCCGCCGAGCAGCTTGCCGGAGCGGGCGTTCCGGAGGACCTGATCCGGATTTCCGTGGGGCTGGAGGATCTGGCGGACATCCTCTGGGATTTGGACCAGGCCCTGTCCGCCGCCGCAGAACCGGACCTCCCGTCCGCAGCACCGATTCTCGAGGAGAGCACCCATGTCCGCTGAAACTTCTGCCCGCACGGGCACCTGGACGGGGCCGACGGCGCCGGAGCGGCTGGCGCTGCTGCGTTCGGCTGAGTCCATCGCCATTGTCGGCGCCTCGGACAAACCGTCCCGGGCCTCCTACTTCGTGGCCACGTATCTGCTCTCTTCCTCCCGCTACCGCGTCTACTTCGTGAATCCGACGGCGACACAGATCCTGGGCCGGCAGGTTTATGCCTCGCTGGCGGACCTGCCGGAGGCACCGGACATCGTGGATGTTTTCCGCCGCACGGAGGATCTTCCCGGTGTGCTGTCCGAAGCCGTGGCGGTGGGTGCGAAAACCCTATGGCTGCAGCTGGGGTCCTGGCATGAGAAGGTGGCGCGGGAGGCCGAAGCAGCGGGCCTGAACGTGGTGATGGACCGCTGCGTGAAGATTGAACACGCCCGGTTCCACGGCGGACTGAACCTGGCCGGGTTTAATACCGGCGTCATTTCGTCCAAACGCCAGCTGACGGCCTAGCGGTCCCGTCCGGGCCCGCCGTGGCCCGGGTGGAACTGGTCGTTTCGGCCGTGCTCCTGTGAGGACTGCCCACGGCCCTTCTCCGGAACCACTGCCCGGTTTTTGGTGTTGGGGACGCCCGGACCCATGGTGTCCCGAAGACCGCCGCCCGATCCCCTGTTGTGACCCGGGATATGGCCGGTTTGGGGGCCGGGGACTGCGACCTTGCCGTTTCCCGGGCCTGTGCCGGGAGCTCCGGGCCGCCCGGGGGCGGGCACCGGTGCCGGTGCGGGTTCAGGCGCTG